>JBEHXA010000129.1:0-14459 GCA_048498935.1 Myxococcota bacterium | reverse complement strand
CAAAGGTTGGCTCACCAGGGCCATGATCGTCGCTCACCGAGTAGCGCAGCGCCAGCGCTTGCAAATCCTTGAGCTGCAGGCGCTGCGGGGCTCCTTCCAGCAGCACGCTGGGAGCTTGATCCGCCAGGGCACGCAGCACGAGGGTGTCCGGCTCCGGGATGAGAACGTCCCCAAAGCGCGCCGCAACCAGCAGCTCGACCGGCGCGGTCAGCACCCAGCGCGCCGAAACACCGCCCGCGCCGTCGCTGACGAACGGCACTTCTTTTCCGCCGCCGACGAGCACCAGCCGGCGCCCTTCGCGTTCGGGTACGCCCTGCACGACGATGACGCTGCCGACCGGCTCGTGCGCGACCCCATTCGGAATGACGGCGCGATCTGGCTCGCGAAGGTAAGCGGGCGGTTGCGACTCCACCCTCAAAGAGCCGAGCCAGTACATCGCCACCGGAGCGCGCCCGCGGCGCGCCGCCAGCACATCCAACCCCTCGAAAACACGAGCAGGGTCGAGCGCCAAACCGGTACCGGCCACCACGATCGTCGCCAAGAGGAGCAGACGAGCGCGATCGGAGACCTTAGCCGCCCACCGATCGAGCACGTCGGGCGGAGTCAGCGCGAGCACGCGCTGGAAATGCAACTGGGCGAGATCGCTCGATTCGCCGCTCGCCTGGCCCTCTGCGCTCGTGGCGCGCTCGACCAGCGAGAGGGCTCGCAAGGCGCGCGCCCCTACCTCGGGCTGGGCCTTGAGCAAGGTTGCCGCGATCAGCCGGCGGCGGTCGGCCAAGATGCGGCGCGCCCGGCCGAGCGCGAAGATCAGCGTGGCTAGCCCAGCCACCAGTAGCGCGGCGCCCCCGAGCCGCGTGAGCCCGGTACCGCTGCGCGCGAGCAGCGCGGCTGCCACGACCGCGAGCAGCAGGAGCGCCCACGCCAGCTGTCGGCGCGAACGCGCCACACGGTCGCGAAAGCGCGCCGAAAGGCCCTCGATGGGCGAGACAGCGCGAGCGGTTGCGCGAGCCATGTTTCGGCCGCGAGCATAGCGCAACGGGCGGGGTTGGGGACTCGCTCGACATCCCCCGCCCGCTGGCTCATGCTCCGAACATCGGACCGTGAACTCCGAAGGCGTCAGTCGACTGCGCAAGGTGCTCATTTCCCTCCCGGACGTCACGCTCCGGGTCGGATGGCTACGCGCGCACCTCGCCGGTATGCGCGATGCCGAAGCGGCGGACCTGCTGAGCGAGCTGTGCGAAGACGGCGAGCGCGCCGATCCGGACTCGCGCGAGGCGCTGCTCATCGTAGCCATGCTGCTGGCTTCCGACGGCGAATCTCCGTTCGTGGAGCGCTTGCGGCAGCACGCTGAAGAACGCCGGCTGCTCAGCCTGGCGCGCCTGCTGCGCCGCGGAGAGCCAGGGCCAGCGCGCGCGGCGTCCGAGCCTCCAGTGCCGGACTACGGCGCAGGTCGCGAGCTAACGGTCGGCGAGCGCCGCTCGCTGGCCCGCTCCACGCAGCGCAAGGTGCTCGAAAAGCTCCTGCGCGATCCGCATCCGCTCGTGTTGCGCCAGCTGCTCGGCAACCCCAGGCTCACGGAAGACGACGTGGTGCGGCTGGCCGCGCGGCGTCCGCTCGCTTCCGCCACCGTCGAAGCACTGGCCAACGGCCCGCGCTGGTTGAAGCGCCCGCGCATTCGCCTCACCCTGCTGCTCAACCCAGGCACACCCGAGCGGGTGAGCATGCCGCTCCTGGCCGTTTGCACCCGCTGCGAGCTGCTAGAGGTCGTGCATGGCGTGGACGCGCCGATCGCGCTGCGCGGCGCAGCCCAAGAGCTGCTCGACCGAAGCCCGCCGCTACCTCGAGCGGCTGCGTCCACCCAGTTGATGTAACCGAGCCGTTCGGCGCGCCCGTCAGCTTTCTTCTTCTTCTTCGACGAACCAGCGCGTGAGCGCGTCGAGCGTGACGTTGTTCGCGCATTCTTCGCAGAGCGGCGGCTCCTCGAAGCGCACTTCGTCGCCGCGCGTCCACATGAAGAGGCCGGAACCAGCCGGCTCACTATCGAAATGCTGGCCGCACACGTCACAATCGAAGCCGGCGGGCGCAGCTGGCGCCGCCACCAGGTCGGGTGTTTCGAATTCGTGAATGAGTGCCTTCGGCATCGACATGTCGCGTCGCCCAGGCAGCCTAACGCTTGCGCGGAGAAACGCCAGCGCCCGCCCCGCAAGCGGCAAAAGATGCCGCCTACGCCGCCGGTGCCGCCGCTTCGCTCGCGCCCGCGCCCGACGGCTGACCCTCCACGACACCGCACGAGCGCGCCAGCAGCTCGACCACGTCGAGGTTTTGAATCTCTTCCTCTTTGGACTGAGCCTTCACGCCGTCCTTGAGCATGGTCATGCAAAACGGACATGCGCTCGCGATGGTCTGCGCTCCGCCATTCTGAGGACGACCCAGCGCGTCGACCAGCTGCAGCGTGCGCTTGACGTTCACGCGGTCCTTGTTCTGCTCCTCCATGAACATCTGCGCGCCGCCGGCGCCGCAGCACAAGCCCTTCTTCTTGTTCCAGCCCTCGGCCTCGACCAGCTCCACGCCCGGAATTGCTTGGAGGATCTGGCGAGGCGACTCGTAAATGTCGTTGTAGCGGCCGAGGTAACACGAGTCGTGATACGCGACCTTGCCCTTCACGGGCAGCTTGGGCACGAGCTTCTTCTCGGCGACCAGGCCCAGCATGTAGTCGGTGTGGTGAATCACCTCGAACTTCGCGCCGAAATCCGGGTACTCGTTGGTCAGCGTGTTGAAGCAGTGCGGGCAGGTGGTGAGGATCTTCTTGATGCCGCCCTGCTGCTTGTAGCCGTTCAGGGTGGCGGCGTTGGTCTCGGCCAACATCGCAAATAGGTACTCGTTGCCGGCGCGGCGCGCCGGGTCACCCGTGCACGTCTCTTCTTCGCCCAGGATTGCGAAGTCGACGCCCGCCGACAGCAGCAGCTGCGCGGTCGAGCGCGCGATCTTCTTGGCGCGGTCGTCGTAGCTGGCAGCGCAACCAACCCAGAACAGCACCTCGGCGTCGGGCTTCTCCGAGAACATCTTGAGCCCCAACCCCTCGGCCCAATTGACGCGATCCACGCGCGCCAGGTTCCAGGGGTTACCGTTCGACTCCATGCCTTCGAAGGGCTTGGCCAGCTCCTGCGGGAACTCGCCTTTGATCACCACCAAGTTGCGGCGCATCTGCACGATCTTGTCGACGTAGCTGATGTTCACCGGGCATTGCTCCTCGCAAGCGCGGCACGTGGTGCAGGCCCACAGCACGTCCGGGTGAATCACCTCGGGAACCAGGTCGACGGGCTTGAGCTGCTTGTCGCCTTCGAGCTCGGCCTCACGCCCGTACAGGTGGTTGCGCAGGTCGAGCGTGAATTGCTTGGGTGACAGCAACTTGCCGGTCTTGAAGGCCGGGCAATTGTCCGAGCAGCGCCCGCACTCGGTGCAGGTGTAAAAGTCGAGCACGTCCTTCCAACTGAAGTGGTTGATGCGCGCGTAGCCGATGCGCGCCGCGAGCAAGTCCTCGCCCTCGGTCGCCTTTTCGACGGCGGCCATCAGCTGCTCGGTGTTCTCGGCCAGCGGTCGCAAGCGGCCGCGCGGCGTGAGGTCGCCCAAGAACACGTTGGGGATGGCCGTGATGATGTGAAAGTGCTTCGAGTACGGCAGAATGTTGAGGAACACGAGCACCAGCGTGCTGTGCGTCCAGAACCCGACGTGAGCCAAGCTCACCAGCGCCGGCACCGAGAGACCGGCCACCAGCTGCGCCATGGCCGAGCCGCCCGGATCGGGGAAAACATGGTAGCCGGGGCCGGCAGCGTGCCCCAGCGGAGCGAGCAAAGTGCCGGCGCGTGCGCACCAGGCAGCGTCGGCGTCGCACACGCTCTGGGCAAAGCGTTCGCGAAGCGCGAGCGCGCAGCCGTCGTAGACCAAGTCGGCAAGCATCATCGTCACGATGATGCCGAGGATGAGCAGCCCCTCGCCGCTCAGGGTCATGCGCTTCTCGCGCTTGATCGCGCGGAAGTAGACGAACACGCTGGCGCCCCCGATCACCAACAGCGCGAACACGTCCTTCAAAAACGCGTAACCCTGGCCCAGCGCGCTGTCCGGCCCGAGCACGAACAGGTTGAAGGTCGGATCGAAGCCGCGCCCCCACAGGATCAGCGTGCGCAGCAGCAGCACCCCGAAGCCCATGAAAATCAGCTGATGCGCCAGCCCCGCCGCCAGGTAGTTGCGCATCTTCTTTTGGTAGAGCGCGAACGTCCACACCGCGCCGACGCGCTTGCCCGGTTGGTCCACCCGGCTTTCCCAGGTGGCATCGCCCACCTTCAGCAAGTGCCAACGACGCCTGGCGCTCCAAGCAAAAGCGCCCGCGAGGGTCACGATGATGAGCGCCATCAGGACTGGATTCATCGAGGTCTCCTTCGGCCGCTGCCGGCCGCTCGACGAAGCTTAGCCCTGGCCTGACAGCCTCAGCCAAATCAAAAGCAGAACCCAGAGCACGACGGCGACCAGGACGATCAGCACGGCCGGCGACAACCGGCGCGGTTCTGGCGCGAATTCTTGGGGCGCGATCGGCGTTTCGTCGCTCTCGACGATCGAGGCGGGAGGCGGCTTCGAGGGCAAGCCGCGCAGCCGCTTGACCGACGGGTCGGAATCTTGACTGGGGACCACCGTTAGCAGCAGCACGCCTCGCGGCAAATCCGAGCCGGCAGCCGGTAGGCCGCCCTGCTCCGGAATGCGCAGCGTGATACCCCGCGAATCCGGAAGGTCGTCGGCCTTGCGCGCAGGTAGCGTGACCTCGACGACCTCGGCCGGCTCGCTCTTCTTGCGCAGCGTGATGGCGCCGGAGCGGCCGCACGAGTCACAACCGCCACCGCCGCAGGCGGCGCAGGCAAGGTTCCGAGGCAGCTCGAGCTCCACCACCTCACCCGTGGCGAGCCAGCCGCGCTTGATGCGCACGCGATGCAGCACGTCCGGACCACGTGGTCCTTCAACCGCACGGCTGGTGACGCGAGCTAGGACTTCGGACAACACACCCTTATACCCGCAGCTTTCGCCCCGAGATAGCGAAAATGCCCGCGTCACGCTCACGCGGGGCGGGGAGCGAATTTTCCGCCCAACTGAAACGAGCGGAGCAAGTGACGATAGACGATGCCGACGCCGGCAATCAGCTCGGTGCGACAAAGGCCACGCGCTTCCGGCCACACTTCGGAGGAAAAAGCCAAGTGGCGCGGCTGCTCCAGGCTCTGCTTGTGCATTCCCGCCACGACGCGCAAACGGCGTTTGGCGATGCTCCGAAAGATTGCGAGCAAGCTGGCAATCGAGGTGTCGCGCTCGCTCGCGTAGATTTTGAGCACCTGCGACGGCGCGCCCTCTTCTAACTGCACCAAGCCGGCTGCCAGCGCGGCGGCGGCATCGCTCGTAAACAGGTAATCGCGAGTGGTGTCGAGCGGCACGTAGATGTGCACCGGTTGGCCCTGCACCACGGCGCGCGCCATGTGCGAAATCAGACCCTGGCGCTTTTCCAAGCGCTGCGCCGTGCCGTACAGGTTCGAGACCCGCGCGGTTAGCGTCGAGAGCCGAGCAAAGCGCGCCACGTGCTCGGCCAGGCATTGCTCTTGCGCCAGCTTGGCTCGGCCATACGCCGAGATCGGCGTCGGCGCGGTGCGCTCGCTGATGCGCCCGCCCCCACGCTCACCGCCGTGAACGCCGCCTGCGCTGCTCACGAGCAGAAACGTGCCACGGCGCTCGCGCAAGGTCGGTTGCGCCGCGAGTGCTCGCAGCAGCTGCAGCAAGGTCTCGACCTCGCGCTCCAAATCGGCCGCGCTGCTGCCGACGACCGATGCGCCCGCGCACCAGCACACCCGCCAGCCAGCATCGCTCCGCCGCGTGCGTTCTTCGAGCTCGGCGGCGCCGGCAGCCAGCGCGTCGTGCAAGCTCGACGCACGCCAATCGAGCGCCCGACTCGGCAGCAACTGCGGCCCGGCAAGCAACTTGGCGAGCTCGGAGCCCAGCATGCCGCCGCGGCCGATGACCCAGCTGGTAGGCTCGTTCGCGCGCTCGCGCTCGCTCACTCGCCCAAGTCCTCACGAGGCCGCGACACGATCAGGTACGCGGGCTTGCCCAGCGCCATGCCGACCGCAAACCCCAGGTACTCGGCCACCACGCCCAAGGAAACGAGCGTGATGCCCGCGAACAGCGACACCACCAGCATCGTGCTGGTCCAGCCTTGCACCGGGATCTGATGGTTCAGCCGTTGCCAGATCAAGAACAGGCTAAACCCGATCGCGAACACCACGCTGCACGCCCCCAGGAGCGCGATCAACCGTAGCGGCATCGTGCCGGAGCTGAGCACCAGCTGCCAGAAATGCCGCAGCAGGCATGAGAAGGTGTAGTCGGAGCGCCTGCCGCGCTCCTCGCGCAGCAGCACACCGCAGTGCGCCGAGTGCGCGACCACCCAAGACAGCGCCACGTCGAGGTACACGTTGGCGCCGGCGTACGCCGCTACGCCGCGCGCAATCTCACCCTCGATCAAGCGAAAGCTGTTGAAGCTCCCGATACGCGCGCCCAAAACGCGCACGAACACCCATTTGGCTGACACCGACGCGAGGTTCCGCAAAAAGCCGTGAGGCGGCGGGTTCAGCGGCTTCGCGTAAACCAAGCGCGCGCGCCCCTCGAGGGCTGCGTCCAGCAGCTTGCCGATGTCGGCGGGGTCTTGTTGACCATCTTCGTCGAGCGTGACGACCCACTCGCCGAGCGCGCTCGCCATGCCGGCCAAGGTCGCGGCGTGCTGACCGAAATTGCGCGACAACCACAGCGGCCGCACGAAGCTGTGCCGCTCGGCCAGGCGCTTCATCACGTCCGCGGAGCTGTCGATGGCGGCGTCGTTGACGAGCAAGAGCTCGCCGATGCGAAAGGCGCGACCACCCGGCGACACCTGCTGGCGCGTGAGCGCTTCTACCTCTTCGACCAAGGCGTCCAGCGTGCGCGCGCCTTGGTAAACCGGCACTACGATCGAGATCTCTCGTACTTTGGGCTGCGGGCTGCCGCCGGCTTCCGCCATGGTGGCGCATCCTACCAGGCAGCACCAAACGTGCGCAGAGATTCACCCGCGCGTCTGAATGGGCGCGCGCGCGTGGGGAGATATGTTAGGGAGGGCGCGTGGCTATCGGCCCTACGCTGCGTCGCGGCTTGTCGTGGACGATGACCCTGGGTTTTGCGCTCGGTTTCGGCCTGAATTTCGGCAAGTCGAACCACGCCTCGTACCTGCTGGCTTCGCAGAAGCTGCTGGACCCGCAGCTCTGGACGCGCGACTTCCAGGTAAACACCCAGCACTATCACCCGGCCTACGCCCGGCTCGGTGCGCTGCTACTCACGCTCGACAGCAGCGGCTGGCTGATCGCGCTCGCCAACGTCGCGGCGGTGGTCGTCGGTGTGTGGCTCCTGGCGCGACTGCAGCGCGCGCTGTGGCCAGAGCGCGAACTCGAAGCGTTCGCCGCGTTCGTGCTGCTGATGAGCCTCGCAGCGGCGTCGCGCACCGGCTCGGTCGGCGGCTCGTACGCTTTCAGCGACATCCTGCAACCGTCCACGCTTGGCACCCTCGGGCTGCTGGCAGCGGCGCTGGCTTTGGTTCGCGGCAAGGCGCTGCTCTCCGGGCTGGGCCTGGCGCTGGCGGGCGCCTTTCATCTCAACTACCTGGTGCTGGCGCTACCGGTGTTCGGCCTCGGCTGGCTCTTGGGCGACCGTGAGCGGCCCATCCGTTCCACATTGCTCGGCGTCTTACCGGCGCTGCCGATCCTGATCTGGTTCTTGCCACTCCTGATCGCGAGCGGTGCCGGCTCGCCGCAAGCAACGGAGGAGGCGCGGCGCATCTACCAAGACGTGCGCGCGCCGCACCACTATCACGTCAAAACCTTCGCCGCGGCGTTCCTGCCCTGGCTCGGGTTTCTGCTCGTCGGTGCGGCAGCGCTGTGGGATCGCGCTCGGCAGTCGGGGCCCGAGCGGCGCTTGCTGGGGCTGCTGACGGGCTTCGCGGCGCTGATCGTGCCGGCGGCATTGCTCTCCAGCGTCGTGGTCGTCCGCGCGATCGACTCGCTGTTCGCGTGGCGGCTCACCCCTCACTCCAACTTGCTCGCTCAGTGTGCGTTCGCGTGCGCCGCAGCACCCGCGTTACTGGGGGCGCAAGCCGCACCCACATCCAAGCCCGCGCGTACGCTGCTGCTGGGCGGCGTGATGTGCCTGGTGCTGGCCGCGCTGCTCGGCCCGTTGCGAACGAGCGCCATCATCACGCTGGCGGTGCTGGTGCTCGCCTGGGCAAGGCCGCGCTGGCAGGCTCGGCTCGGCGCAGCGGCGCAGCAACGCCTCCCCGCGGCCATCGCGGCAGCGCTGCTCACTACCTTCGCGATCGCCGAGAGCGCACCCCTCGCGCAGCTGAGCAGCCATTCGGATCTGCTCGGCGGCAGGGACCGCGATCTCGAGGCAGTATGCGGTTGGGTCAAGCAGCAAACACCCAAAGACAGCTTGATCCTGTCTCCGCCCGACGAGGACGGAGTGCGCTTTCGCTGCCAACGCGCCATCGTGGTGGATTGGAAGACCACGCCGATTCTGCCCGGCGAGCTACTGCAGTGGTCGCGCCGCCTCGAGGACGTGACCGGCCGACATCCGCTACGCGCGGAGGCCGACCTGGCGGGTTACGGCGAACTCGACGGCTCCGAGCTCATGAGCCTCGCCACACGCTACGGCGCTAGCTTGCTCCTGCTCAAGCAAGACGCCGCCTTCAAGCCGGCTACTCCGCCCGTATTCGCGCAAGGCCGTTTTCGCCTCTACCGGTTGCCGCTGGCTCCGTAACGCCCAATTTGGCTCGCGCGCCCCACCTTCGGCGCTACATTGCGCCTCCCCATGCCCGAGGCGCGCGCCAACGCCCCCCAAGCCAAGTTCGACGCCTACGCGCAAAGCTACGATGAGCTGCACCAGCAGGTCCTCGGCAGCAGCGGTGAAGACACTCGCTTTTTCGCGCTCTACAAGCGTGACTGCTTGAAGCGCTTGGGCTGCGCGGGCCCGGTGCTCGACTACGGCTGCGGCATCGGCAATTTGACGGTCGAGCTCGGCAGCGTGTTCGACGAAGTGCACGCCACCGATCCTTCGACCGAGAGCTTGAACGTGGCTCGCGAGCGCGCCCCGAACGCTCGGTTCTTCGAGCCCGGCGAGAGCTTGCCCGATGCGCACTACGGCACCGTAATCCTTTCGGCGGTGCTGCATCACGTGCCGCCGAGCGAGCGCGATGCCACTTTGCAGCGCGCGCTCTCCAAGCTCCGTCCGGGCGGGCAGCTCGTCGTGTTCGAGCACAATCCGATCAACCCGGTCACGCGCAAAGTCGTGCGCGACTGCGTGTTCGACGACGACGCGATTCTGCTCTGGCCCAGTGAGCTCAAGCGCCGCCTGCGGAGCGCCGGCTTCCAGCAAGTGGCGCTCGACTACATCGTGTTTTTTCCGCGCTTCTTGGCGCGCCTCCGTCCCCTCGAGCCGAGCCTTTCCTGGCTATGCTTCGGCGCGCAAACGATGACGGTCGGGCGCCGCCCTGCTGCGAAGGGTGCGTGACTGGATGAAGCGCCTGACGGTGGTGTGCTTTTCTTCTCAACCCTGGGAAGACAAGATGTGGACGAACAAGCACCACATCATGACGCGCGTGGCCAAGCAGCACCGCGTCATCTTCGTCAACTTTCGGCAGCAAAGCCCGTTCGCTTTCGTGCGCCAGGCGCGGCGCCACACGCCGTCCACGCGCGTCCGCCTCGGCAATTTGTGGAGCGAGGCGGCCGTGCGCACGGTGCCGGAGGGGCTCGAGGTGCTCGACGTTTGGACGCCTTGGCTCAACTTCGTCGGCAGCGGGCATGTCCTGCGGCGAAGTAACGAGTTCGAGCACCGCGTGAGCGTCGTCGGGCGCTGGCTCGCCGAACAGGGCATCGACGACGCGGTGCTGTGGGTCTACCACCCGGGCTACGGCGACACCGTCGCGCACCTCCCACACAGCGCAATCCTCTACGACTGCGTCGACGAGTACACCGCGTTCCCCGAGTTTCGGCGCAACAAGCCGTGGATCGCCGAGCGCGAACGCAAGCTGTGCGAGGCCGCCGACGTGGTCGCGTGCACCGCGCCCTCGCTCTACGACACCAAGCAAGCGCTTGCGCCCGGGCGTACGCACTTCGTGCACAACGTGGGCGAGGGCAAACACTTCGAGCAAGCGCTAAATCCCGCGCTACCCGTCGCGGCGGATCTCGAAGCGATCCCTCACCCGCGTATCGGCTTCATCGGCGCGGTCAGCGACTACAAGCTCAACATCGACTGGCTCCTGCACCTGGCCGAAGCGCGCCCCGACTTCAGCATCGTGCTGGTCGGCCCAACCGGCATCGCCGACCCGAGCACCGACGTGGGCAAGCTGAAAGCCAAGCCCAACGTGCACCTGCTTGGCCACCGCAGCTACGACCAGCTGCCCGGCTACCTCAAGGGCTTCGACGTCGCGGTGATCCCCTACCGCATCAACGACTACACGCGCGCCGTTTTCCCCATCAAGTTCTTCGAGTTCTTGGCGTCGGGGCGGCCCGTCGTGATCAGCTCGCTGCCGGCAGTGCGCGACTACTGGGACGCAGTGCGGGTCGCGGACGACGCAGACCAGTTCGTCGCCGCCTGCGTCGAAGCGCTACAACCCGAGCCCGACTCCGCTCGTCAGCGACGCATCGACCTGTCACGGCAGAACAGCTGGGACTCGCGCGTCGAAAAACTGCTCAACCTGCTGTACGCCGCGCTGCAATCGAAGCCCTGAAAGCCCCCTGCTTGCTATCGCGGTGAAAGCACCGTAAGCGTGGCGGCGTGAGCGCCATTCTCGCCATTTTCGACTTCATTCGTCACATCGACAAGCACCTGGTGGAGATGACCCAGACGATGGGGCCGTCGCTGTACTGGGCGCTCTTCGCGATCGTGTTCGCCGAAACGGGGCTCGTGGTGACACCGTTCTTGCCCGGCGACTCGCTGCTGTTCGCGATCGGCGTGCTGTGCGCGATGGACCCGGTGCGGCTCGGCCTCCCGGCGGACGGCTTCGTCCCCTCGCTACCGGTCGCCGGTCTCGTGCTGTTCGCAGCCGCAGTTCTGGGCGACGGCGTGAACTATCACATCGGCAAGCTGCTCGGACCCAAGGTGTTCAGCAGTGAGAGCTCGCGCCTGCTGAACAAGAAGCACCTGGTCAAGACCCAGCTCTTTTACGAGAAGTACGGCCCCAAGACGATCATCATCGCGCGCTTCGTGCCCATCGTGCGCACCTTCGCGCCGTTCGTGGCCGGCATCGGGCAGATGCAATACCGCCGCTTCGTGCTCTTCAACATCATCGGTGCGGCGCTATGGGTAGGCCTGCTGCTACCCCTCGGCTACGTCTTCGCCGACACCGAGATCGTGAAGAAGCGCTTCGAGCTCGTGATCATGGCCATCATCTTCATCAGCATCCTGCCGATGATCATCGAGATCGCCCGCGAGCGCATGAAATCCAAGTCCGGACAACCCGCCGAACCCGCCTGATTCAACGGCTTCGCAGATCGGGCTGCCAAACCGCGGCCCGTCCGCGGCCCGAATCGCAGAAGCTTTCGTATCGGCCCAAGGTCCCCCATTCGCTCAGCGAAGGTGCGGCGCGCTGCGCCCCTTCTCGCTCAGCGAAGGTGCGGCGCGCTACTGATGAGCGCGGTGCGGAGCCGGTCGGAAGTAGCAGCAACTTCACGGCGGTAGGCGATGCGCCAAGGGCGGCGCAGCGGCCCGGTGGTTAGACGTTTGACGACCAAGCCTCCGCCCTCCAGGTAACCGCTCGCCATCCATTCGGAGAGCACCGCGACGCCCATACCGGCGCGCGTCGCATCCATGATCGCCTCGGTGAGCGGAAACCGCAGAAACTCGAGCTTGGGCACACGGCGCCCGAACACGCTGTGCAAAAACCAACGCGCCTCGGCCGTGGGAGTATTCGAAGTGATCAGCGGCTGCTGGCGCAGCTGCTGCCGGGTGAGCGACGGAGCCTTGGCGAGCGGATGCTGACTGCTCAGCACGAACACCACCTCGTCCGAGAACAACGCTCGCTCGCTCAGCCCTCGCGCCTTGGGTACCTGGGAAGTGGTCAGCAGCGCGACGTCGACCTTGTCTTTCAACAGCGCGCCCACCGGATCGCGCGTGTGGTCGGCCACCACCTCAATCGCGAGATCGGGCATGCGCTGCCGCAGCTCGGTCATGGCGCTCGGCAGCCATCGATACGCCGTGTAGCACTCGCACACGACGCGCACCTCGGTCGGCTCCACCTCCGGCGCCGCCACCTGGCGCTCGAGCGCATAAAGTTGCTGCAAGATGGCCGGTGCCCCCGCTATGAGCCGCTGCCCCGCAGCAGTCGGCACCACGCCGCGGGCGCTGCGCTCGAACAGCTTCGCGCCCACGCGCTCCTCGGCCTGCGCCAGCGCGCGGCTCACGGCCGACTGCGTGATGTGCAGCTCAGCGGACGCACCAGCCGTGGTACCGCACGCCGCCAGCGCCAAAGCGAGCTCCAAATCGCGAATTTCCAGCTGCGGGCGCGGCGCCGGCGCATCAATGCGTTTCACGCATAGCTCCTATCGCGACAATGCGTTGGATACATCACACTCGAGTCTGCATGCTGGGGCGCATGGAGGCAACGACATGAAGCTCTATTTTCATCCCCTCGCCTGCGCGCTCGCTACTCGCATCGCCCTTTACGAGGCCGGCGCCGACGCCGAATTCGTGCAGGTAGACAGCAAAACCAAGCGAACGCTCGCCGGAGCAGACTTTCGGCGCATCAACCCGCTCGGCATGGTACCCGCCCTCGAGCTCGATTCGGGTGACATCATCTGTGAAAACGCCGCGGTGCTGCAGTACGTGGCGCGCCGCTCGCCCACCGCTCACCTGGCACCGACCGACGACATCGGCCAAGCGCGCCTGCAGCAGCTTTTGTGCTTCATCGGCACCGAGCTGCACAAGCTCATCTACGTCCCACTCATGGATCCAGCCGCACCGGCCAGCGCCAAAGAGTACGCGCTCGACAAGGCGGCACTCCGCTTCGGCTGGCTAGAGGAACAACTGCGCGACCGCCGCTACTTGCTCGGCGACTTCAGCATCGCCGATGCTTACCTGTTCGCCGTGCTCAACTGGACCATCGTAACGCCCCTCCAGCTCGACCCTTTCCCGGCCATCCAGGCCTTTCGCAAGCGAATGCTCGAACGCCCCAACGTGGTGCGCGCCTTCCAAGAGGAGCTCACCCTCTACCGCGAGGAGCAAGCCCGCAAAGGCCAACCGCTGCCCCCCGCGCTCGCCGCAAGCTAAGGCCCCGCTTCGTCACCTCCACCCGAAGCCCCGTTTCGTTACGTCCACCCGAAGCCCTTTTGTCCTTCCAATCCGTGTCGCAATTGCGACAAACATTCCTCAATAAATTCGCGATCACTTTCGCGTTCTGACGGCAAGTAGCAGCTGCGACACGCCACCGCGCAGGGCGCCCCTCGCGTCGCAATTGCGACTTGCCGTCAGCCCCCAGCCGCCGCCGCAAGTACCCCCCTTCCTGGCATTGGTCGCCTCGCCGACACCACGTTCCGTCAGCGCCGATCGCAAACTGCGAAAGCCAGCATTGTCGCGGCGTTCACCACGGCGCAAACGCGGCTTTCCGTCAGCGCACTCGCACCGGCAGCAGTGCGCTCGCCCCGCCGATCCTGACACCGCAAGATCCGGCAACGGCTCATCGGAGCGCAGCGCCATAGACGCGGCCGCCGTGGCAATGTGGCACGTTGCCCGGCGCGCGGGCAACGTGCCACCGCGAGCGCGGTCCAGATCATTGGTTCATGGAGCGGCGTGCCGTCGGACACCTTGCAACCCGCCGCCTCGAACTTGGCATCTCAAGAAAAAGCGGGCGCCAACTACGACCCTCGGCGCTCCTCGCAGGTTCGCGCAAGCGCATCTCGCGCAAGCGCATCTCGCACAAGCGCATCTCGCACAAGCGCATCTCGCGCGAGCGGAGCGAGACAAATGTTACCACGGTCGACGAGGCCGAGGCTGGGCTGCGCCTGCGCAGACCGGATCCTAACGAAAGCGGCCCTCTGCTCGGCGCCAACGAAGTCGAGTTGGCCGCGCAGTCGCTCAGGCACTTTCGCGGGGGCGATTTCGCGTCGCGAGTCCATTGCGCGTCTGACTGAGATGAGCAGATCGCACCGCCTGGTCAAGCCTTCGCATCGGACGCCAAGTCGCATTTGCGACGCGACGGCGTTTATACTGGTTTGGGTGTCGCGAATGCTACTTGGTGTCTGACTTTGGATCGGACGCCAAGTAGCATTTGCGACACGGCGGCGTTCCTGCTGGCTTTGGTGTCGCGGATGCTACTTGGCGTCAGGCGGCGATTTGCGACGCGAATTCATTGAGTTTTTCGT
>JBEHXA010000128.1:0-14505 GCA_048498935.1 Myxococcota bacterium | reverse complement strand
GACGTAAAGCCGGTCCTGAAATGGGCCGGTGGCAAACGTCAGCACCTTAGTGGTGCCTGCGCGCGAGCGGCCCCAAGGATCGGTGAACTGCATCTTCGCTGAGACGGGCGAGCTGCCCAGGCTGCCGGAGATGGAACGCGACAGGCTACTCGTTACGGACGAACCCACGGTCCACTTGAAGCTAGCGAACACGCTACTCAGCGCGCCGCGAAGATACCAGGCGGGCACGAGCGATCCGCCCCGATCCGTCCTGAACACTACGCCGCCGCCGAACGCCATCGCACCATTCGCAGCGATTGGGATCTGTGAACCCTTGGGGTAGGCGATCTCAACGCCAAGCCGATCGAGATCGGACAGGCCCGTTTTGCCGAGGTTGCCAGGAGCCACACAAGTACCTGAGAAGCGATAGTGCATCACCGACATCACGTCATATGGAGTCAGCAGACTCTGGTCGTCGTCGGGTTTTGCCGCTCCGCAGCCGTTATCAAGGTTGTCGGAACGCTCATGCTCGTGGATGAAGCCAAGGGTGTGTCCGGACTCGTGCAGGTAGTTGTTGATGGGCTGATTGGTAGCGAACGAAGCATTCCAGCGGCATTGCTTCGGTTTGGTGCCCGGGAAGCCTCCCCAATTCGTGTTCGGATGCGTTTCGGAGCAGCCAGGGATGGCATAGCCCGTGTCACGCTTCAGCTCATTCCAGAGAATCCGAATATCACCCGGATAGACGCCGCCGACTGGCGCTGCACAACGACCTTGCCAAACCAGGTCTAGACCCGACGCTTGCTCCCACTGACTCAGAACGTTCTGAACCTGCTGGGTAGCCGCGTCAAAATTGGTATCGGAGGTCGTGGAGGCGTCGTCTTTTACCCAACAGACCGTGGGGCTCGCCGTGGATTGCAGGTTGCTCGCGTGCAGGCCGCCCTGTACCAGCTCCACTTCCTCGCCGTCGCTTGCGCTGCAAGCACCGAGCGGTGCCGAAAGGATGAGAACACCGACGGCCTGAAGCAGCCCACCGCTCAGCGACGATCGTCCTCGCGACATGCACGCAACTCGCGATCTTGAATAAATGCTCACTGGATACTCATTTCTGAAGTCAGGTCGACGCCGCACACGATCTGCACTCCCAGCGTCCGAGCGGTTGCACCATGCTGGCTTAGACGAGCGCGCGACGCGTTGACTCGAGAGCCGCGGACATTCGGCTCCACCGTCGATCACGGATCCGCCGCTGCTCGTGGTCTGTTTCGCGAAAGGTCGATACTTCGGGAGCGGCATTGCGCCGCTCCCCATCTGCGCATACCTCGTTCAGAGGATATTTGTCTCAGTTCGGAAGGATGTCGATACGCTCGGCCTTGGGGTGGCCAGTGCTATGGCATGCGCTCCAGAACGCCTTGACGGGCTGCCCGGCGAGGTAAGCTGCTAGTGCAGTGTGGTACATCTGCCGACCAGCCTCGGTGGTAAGGTCGATGGCCATCGCAGTCTTATTGCTACAAACGGTGCCACCCCAACTCTCGTCCACCGGGAAGAGCAAGGCGAAATTACCTTCGCTCGCGCCAAGCCTGCTTAGGCGTTCGCTCCCTTCGTTAGTCGCAGCAAATGCCGTCGCAGCCAGGCTGCAGATCAACGCGCCCACCCAAATTCCAATGGCTTTCTTCATCGCTATCCTCAATTGCTTTCGTTTTGCAGGTTTCCGAAATGCGTTCTCACGTTGAACGCCCCTGCTTCGAACGTCGTCGAAGCCTTCCGGACAAGCTGCACTGCACCGGCCGTGCCATGACCTCGTTGGGGTCACCGCGTCTCAACAAACTGGCCGAAAAACGGCGCTTCTGGCGAACCAATCACGGTCGCTCGTCGGATGCATCTCCACAGCCCATGGCGTCCAAAGGTGTCCGGACGTCGGAACCAGGACGTCCGGACACCCTCAAGCGCTTGGCTCGAATCTCGGCGAGAAAGTCGCGCGCTCACGTTAGGACCCAACGTCGCCGAACGCTCGTGACTACGACGCGAGGGGCTCCCCCACGCTCACGATAGGGCCACGGCGCCCGTCGTGGCAACGCGGGCAATTGCCTTGTGTGTGGTGGGGCTGTCTACGGTTTCCAATACGTCTGGGCAATGTGCTTCGCGTTGGTCCATTCCTTCTCGCTCGTCATGAAGCGCACTACCTTGAAAAACTCGTCATCCACCGACACGCGTGGCGGACTGGCGTTCTCAAGTGCAGCAAGCCCCGCCAAGAGAAGCGGTTCTCGGACCGAGCACGTGATGGCCTCCTTGTAATAGTTCTTCCACAAGGCGTCGAAGGTAAACCGATTGAGCTTCTGCGTGATGTACCACTCATCGAATGCGTTGAACCAATAGCGCTCAAGCGCGCGGCATTGCTTGGACGTGAGGGATTGAGCGGTCCAGCGGCTCATTCCCTCGAGGGATTTGCGAATCTCTAGAAACCCGGAACGCAATTGTCGGAATGTCTCAGCGCGGATCGGACCAATGCTGAATTACCACAAGAGGAAGGCCACAGCGGCCGAGAAGAGCGGAGCGACGAGCGGCACGAAGTCCTTCCAGCTCGTCGGCGTCGAAGGGTCCCTCCCCGCAGGACCTCCCGCCCCCGCGGTGTCGTCTTTGCCGTCTTTGCCGTCTTTGCCGTCTTTGCCGTCTTTGCCGTCTTTGCCGTCTTTGCCGTCCTTGGCATTGAGACATTGGGCTTCAGCCGCGCAGCAGTGCGGCGCGCTGCGGCAAGCGCTCGCATGTTGAGTGTCGAGCAGCCCCGACAGTAAGACCGCGATAGCCCCGACGATGACTCGAACGTGCATGATGGGCATGCTTGCACAGCCCCACGAATGCTCTCATCGCATGAGGATGCGAGCTGAGCTGTCACCCAGCGTCAGGTCACCCTATTCCTGCCCGCGTTTCCCAAACGACGTTGCAAATCGCAAGGCGAGCGACCGCGGCACGGGCAGCGGTTTGGAGCTGCACATGGGCGCTCTTTCAGCTCGCGGACGTAGACAGCTGCGAGCACCGCGGGCTCTTCTGCGAACGAGTAACGGCTCACGGGAAACGGCTGTGACTTTCTTCAGTCATCGCTGCTCATTCCTGAACCCAACTTCGATAGGGAGTATCCCTTTGAGTATCGCGGGCACGGATGGCCGCTCGGATCGTACCACCTCGGATGCTCACGTAATGATCGAGACTGCTACGGGCAGCTTTGCACAAGCAACACGTCGAGACAATTTGCCACGAGGACTGGCCTGTGCGCTGCCATCGTCCCCGGAGTTGAAGGTAGATCGTCGATCACCCTCGCGAGTGGCTCAGCAGGCGCCACAGAAGTCAGCGTGACGTCGGTGGTGACGATGGTTTCCAAGCGTACGCTCGCTGATCGGCGCTAGTAGTCTCCCGCAAACGACGCGCGGACGAGCGCGAGCAAACCCGCAAGCGGCTGGCTTGCAACGAGCAATGCCGACTGATAGCGTCCGGCGCGGAGGCGCAAACGGGTGGTGCCTGCGGACGAGAAGATGCTTGTCATCGACGAGGCTCTTGCTGGGTCATCGGGATTTGCCGAGCCCCAGATGCTCGATCAAGTGATCGCGAACCTTCGCGTGATCCAGGGCGGAAGCGGCCTGCAAAAGGCTCTCACGATCGGCGAGTTGATCCTCGAGCAATTCTACGGCGGGGATCCCCGCGAGTGGCGGAACCGCCGCAGAAATAAGGACAATTCTCTCAGGCGGCTTGCGGCCCACAGCGATTGCCCATTCGCCAAATCGACGCTCAACGAAGCGGTTGCCGTCTACGTCGCATCACTGACGCTGCCCTGTGTCCGAACGTTCGGACACATCGGTACCGCTCACGTGACTGCAGTCCTCAAGCTTCCACCCGACGAGCGCGAAGGCATGCTCGCGAGGGCCGCGCGAGAACGCATGGGGATTCGTGAACTTCGCTTGCTCGTGCTGAACGCTCGACACGCCGCACAAGATCGCCACGCGGGTCCGGGCACCCATGAAGAAGAGCACCTCCTTTCGACGCTGTGCGGTCGACTGATCGAGGCGCAGCAGCACCTCTTGCAGCTGAGCCGTTTGTCACGAGTCCCGAAAACGATGAGCGGACGCTTGACGCGTCTGGCGAGTGACCTTGCGGGTGTCACGACCGACCTGAGTTGCGTTGTGCAGACGTCCGCACTGTGACGTCGTCCATCGCTAATGCGACGTGTGTTCCGCTGCGTCGTCAGCATTGTGATTGAGGACGTTCGGCGCACGACTCGAGAAAGAGGCACAACGCATTACGCTTGACGGAATCGAGCACGATGTGTTGATTGGTCGCTTCCGACTCGAGCGAGGCAACCCGAGCCGCGGTTGCTCGTTCTGAGCAATGGCTCGCCTTTGCTCGAGGGCGGAGAAAAGGGGCACTACGATGAGAAACACAATCGCATTCGTCAGAGGCATGACCGGAGTAACGTTGTGCGCATCACTCCCATTGGTGGGGTGCAGCTCGCAGGATTTCACCGATCACGATGAGGTGGCACCCGGTGCTACCAGCGCAGCGCTAGCGGCAGATTCGCGGGATCCGTTGGCGCCCGACAGTGCTGCGCAGGGCACGCAGGTGCAGGTCACTCGCGGGGACGCGCTCGAAGACCTTCCGGTAGAGTTGCGCGGGTCCTTCCCGCAGGGGGCCAAAGTGCGCAGGCGCGCGCAGGTCAAGCTGCCGCTGACCGATCAAAGCTACACGGTCTACAAAGTCGCGGTCCCGAGCACGGGGCTGGATAGCGAGCTGGCCGTCGACGGGAAGGGCAAGGCGGTGAATCACCTCGCAGCGCAGGCCAAGGAAGAGGCAGCGCGCTACGCTCAACGCGGAGCCATGTCCGATAGCTTGTATTCGGAGGTTTCGGCCGGCGACCCCAACGCGCTGATTCCGGTGCTGGTCAAGTTCAAGGTCCCCGAGAAGAAATTCGACAAAGCGACCTTCGGTGCCGGCGGTCCCAACGCGTCGGAGCTACAGGCGATCAAGGGAGAGGAAAAGCGCGTCGCGACCGAAGCTTCGTCGAAGCTCGGGGGTTTCCTCGCTGCCGCCAAGCTGAGCAGAGGCAAGGCGAGCGTTGACGGACCCTTCGCGCACCTCGAGCTCCCAGCAGCCGCAATCCGAAGCAACGCTTGGAGCAAGGATGTCGCTTACATCGGCTTGGACCGACGAGACGTCGTTCGCGACTATCCGACGATCCCGCAGTCCCTGACGCAGACGGGAACGCAATGGGCACACAACGCCGGCTACCGCGGCGCCGGGACCGTCGTCGCCGTCGTCGAGTCGGGGCTGCCCGATATCTCCACGGGCTGCTTCCACCTGGCGGCGCAACAGACCACGTCCGGGTCGACCGACTCGCACATGACGAACAGTCTAGGCATCCTCGGCAACCGCTACGGAACAGGCAATTGCGCGTCCGCCACCTGGGAGGGTTATGCGCCGGATGCCTCCGTGGTGCTCGCCAACGACTCGAACTACCAAACAGGCTTCGCCTGGGCCCGCGGTCAAGGCGTGAACGTCGTCACCATGAGCTGGCACTTCACCGACGAGGAAACGAACGGCAATCCCAGCTCGAGAGACAACTACTTCGACTATTGGTCCGTCACGTACCCGTATCCCACCGTGTTTACATCGGCGGGCAATCAAGCACCGAGCGCCTACTCGAGTGGGAAGGGTCACAACTTCATGGGCGTTGGCGACGTCAGCAACGGCGGAGTCGCCAACCGTTGTGACGACACCATGGAATCGAGCAGTACCTACAAGGATCCTATCTCGTCACACGGGGACCGGGAGGTGCCCGCGATCGCGTCTCCGGGCAGCAGGCACGACCTGCTCGGTCGGAGTTTCGGGGGCACCAGCGCAGCCACGCCGGTGACGGCAGGCATCGCTGCCGCTGTGATGAGCGCCAACTCGGCCTTGAAGACTTGGCCCGAGGCGATGCGCGCGATCTTGCTCGCCACCGCTAACTACCAAAACGCGGACGGCACGGCGCATAGCTCGGGCGTCGAAGGCAAGGACGGAGCAGGTGAAACCAACACGTATTTCGCGTATCCGACGGCCACGACTCGCGAAACGACGACCACGGCCCAGTTTCGTGCGCACGACTACGGCTCGATGGCTCCGTCGGACTTCGTGAGCGGGTATTTCAACAAGACGTGGAAGGTGAAGTTCTCGCCCGGCGGCGCTCACATTCGCGCGGCGTTGGTCTGGAACAGCAAGGTCACCAGCGAAACCTCCAGCGTGCAGGACACCGATCTGGATCTGCAGGTGTTCGATTCCTCGGGCAACATGGTCACCTCGTCCTCGTCCTACGACAACAGCTGGGAGCTCGTGGACTTCGTCCCGACCTCGGGCGATTACACGATCAAAATCCGCGGCTTCAACGTCCCCTCGGACCTCAGTCGATATTACGCAGTTGCTTGGACCGCATACTACGATAACGGCAGCTGCAATTAAGCACACAGCGCGCTGATCCATTGCTGGGTCGAGTCGATCGATCGGGTGGCGAGCCGCGCCACTCGATCGATCCGCGCGTCAGGGGGACAACGCCGGCCGGGGCTCGTCGCTCGAACCTGGAGCGCCACATGCACCGCGATGGGCATAGGGATGCCGAGGGCAGGTGCCGCTGGTGTAGAACGTTCTCCCATTGCAACCGCAGAACGGTTCCAGGTCGTCCGTACATACACGCGGCGTGGCATCGCAGGACCACGGTTGATCGCAGCCCGTGCCCACGCACACAGCGCCTACGCAGGCTTTGGACTCCGTGCACGAACCGGCAGCGCTCGGCGCCACGGGCGTTTTTGGCGCGACACTGCGGGCAGAGCTCGGACTCGGTGCGGTGCTCGAGTTACTCGTGGCGCATGCCACACTCAGGATCGCGAGCCCACCCAGACCTGCCACCCGCCAGCTTCCCTGCTTTTCCATCGTGGTCGGCACCTAGGGC
Organism: Myxococcota bacterium; assembly: GCA_048498935.1. Taxonomy (GTDB): domain Bacteria; phylum Myxococcota_A; class Polyangia; order Polyangiales; family Polyangiaceae; genus PMG-095. The sequence continues at coordinate 7,565 of JBEHXA010000128.1, read as the reverse complement.
AATACCAAGGCCACAATTCCGAATCCTTGGGAAGAGCAATATTTGCCACAGCGCAGCGTGGCAGCTTTGGTAGAGGAGCGTCATGCTCAACCGCCGCTCGCTGGTGATCCTCTTTGCCGTCGGCACGCTCACGGCATGCGACGCTTCGCCGGGTCAGAGCGCCGAAACTTCCATCCGTCAGGCACTGGCGCAACAGGCCGATGCTTGGAATCGACACGACGCGAAAGCCTGGGTTGCGGCGTTTGCTGACGATGCAGACTTCGTGAACGTGCTCGGAATGCAGTTTCATGGCCGAGCCGAGATCGAACGCCGTCACGCCGAGCTATTCTCCAGCGTCTTTGCGCGCAGCCGAGTCGTCGTGACGACGCGCAAAGTCCGCTTGCTCGGCAAGTCTGCCGCTGTCGCCGAAACCGATTACGAGCTCCGCGGCTACGATCGCCTGCCTCCAGGGATCGTCGCTACCGACGCAGATGGCACGTTGCGCACTCGGCTGAAGTACGTCTGGGAGCGCGGCCCCGAGTCCTGGCGCATCGTCTCGGCTCAAAACACCGCAGTGCTGCCGCTGCCCCGGCCGACACGCTGACGAACCGGCTTAAATCGCGCGCTTCTGGCGACCGAATCCCGGTCGCCTGTGAGATGCATCCCCCAGACTGTGGGGTCGGACCTATGGCATGAGCCCCCAAACAGGCTCCGCCCCGGAAACCGGCGCACGTCCCCTTCGCAACCCTCAGTCCATGCCTTCGAGCGGCAATGCATGGCCCTTGCGCGGGGTGAAATACGTGAAGCGCATGTCTTCGATTTGATAAAAGCCGCCGTTATCGAACGGAGGCGCGCCGAGCTTGCTTCTGAAACTCGCGAGCGCGCTTTCGTTTTCGAACTTGAGCGTCATGCGGCACAGCTCGCGGCGGCATTCCAGCGACTCGAGCTTACCGGAGGCGGCCTCGCGGCTCACGAAGTCAGTCATGGCTCGCTCTTCCACGCGCGCCCATTCCACGTCGACCACCTGGCTCTGAAACGCGAGATCCAACCTCGCGTGTAGCTCCTCGGGTGTGGTCGGGCTGGCTGGCGGAGGCGCAGCGAGCAGCGCGTCGGCACTGTCGGCCGCCGTCGCTCGCTCGGGCGCGGACGATGGAATTGCCTTGAGCGCCGCCAGCTCCACCTGCAGTGCGCTGATCTGCCCTTCGACGGCGGTAAGCTTAGCGCGGTTGTGAGAATCGATTGAGGTCCCACTCGTTGCCCGCGGCGGTGCCGATGACAGCTGCGCGCTCGCAAACAAGAACCAGCCGCCGGCCGCCACCAAACCGAGGGCCCCTGGCGCGAGCCAACGGGCGACGCTCATTGCTCGGCGATAACGTAAGCGCCGATGGATGATCCGTCTATCCCGACGTTGGGTGGCATGCTGCAATGGACGTTCTTCGAACCGTTGGCGAAAAACGAGGGGATGCCGGCGAGCGAGATGGTGAAGTTCGGCCTCGTCGTGCTGGCAACCGTCGGTGAGCTCACGCCCGAGGTGTCCCACTCGTTGTGGGAAGTCACGTAACACCTGACGGTCTCCGTGAGGTGCAGATTACGCCCCGTGACTTGGGCGCTCAGTACCCGGCCCCCTTGCTGTACGGCCGGGCAAACGAACGGTGAACGCGATGGCGATTGCGAGAAGACACGCCCGCCCTGGTAAACGGCGCTCGGCGACGATGTTATCTCCTGTATGCAGTTGGTGCCCGCGTAGCTACTCACACCGGCGCTCGCGCTGGTGCAGAGCAGTCCGGCAGCCAAAGTCACCGTCGCAAACCCAAGCATGCGTTGCACGTGCATGATTGCTTTTCCTCCTCGCGCCAAACCCGTTTGACGCTGAATGAAGCATAGAGCTCAACGCGCGTCGCAACCATGGTCAATGTTGCGCGTGAACATGTGGCAGACCGCACCGTCACTGACGCCGGTCTCGCTGATGCTGCTGACGCTCGTGTGATAAACGCCGGCAGCGGATCGATGCGACTTCGACGTCACGCAATACGTGACGACGGTAGGCCCCACTGGCGCATGGCTCGCTGCGGTACTATAGCAGGGAGGCAATGGCTGATTGCGTGTGGTCCAGCTTGGCAACGGCGAGCCGCCCTCGTGGGCATGGCACCGCCGTCAGGCTTTGGTCCATGAGAACTGCCACCCTCGCGTAGGGAGCGGTGGTCCCGACGCGGGTCGCCGCTCCTAAGTCAACTCGCGCCCGGCGTTTCGCCGTCGCATTGCGTGCCGTTAGGCGCCGCGGCCAGCACCCGTTATCGGGGCTGGTGGTGGGCGCTCTCGCGGCCGGACTTCTACGTAGGAAAAGAGCAGCCGCATGTTACCCAGCAATTCACGCACCATGACCGAATTCGATTTGCGCCGTCTGGACGCTCTGTTCGAGCGCATCCGCAGCCAGGTGAGGCCGCCCGCGACGCTGAGCGCTCTCGAGCGTGAAGTGGCGCAGGCCGTCGTGGTGAACCCCGAGCAAGTCCCGGCCACAGTGGTGACGATGAACTCGGAGGCGGAAGTCGTCGACGTCGAGACCGAAGAACGATGGAGCCTCACCGTGGTCTTCCCGTCCATGGCGGCGATCGATGATGGGCGCGTCTCAGTGCTGGCACCGTTGGGCACAGCCCTCATCGGAAACAGTGAGGGTGCGCTCGTCACGTGGCAGACGCCTCGTGGGCCGCGGCGGCTAAAACTCGAGCGAGTTGTCTATCAACCCGAGGCGTCCGGTAGGTTCGATCTTTAGCCGCGACAGCCGCGGTCCCAGCCGAACCGGCGCTGCCACCTTATGACCCAGTGCCCTCCGAGCTGCAGCAGCTCAGCGCCAGCAGAGCCGCCAGCGCAGATTCTTCGAGCGCTGGACAGAAGACCCGCTGACGTGGACGATGCGGGAGGAGGCACATGGGCACACGCTTTCATGCATGGGTGGTGGCGTCGATCGCGCTGGGCTGCGGGCAGACGTCGAACGATCGAGCCCCCCCCGACACGATGCTGCCTAGGGTGAGCGGCGGAAGCAGCGGCGCGAGCGGGAGCGCCGCGAGCAGCGGAAGCACCATGATGGGTGGCGCTGGCGGTGGGAGCACTGCGGCTAACGGTATCGGCGAAGCCGGGATGGCGAGCTCTAGTGGGGCGGGTATTGGCGGCGCCGTTCAACCGAGCGAAGCAGGGTCGGCTGGCGTGGGGGGCGTTGAAAGTCCCGAGCCCTGCAGCGGAGTGGGAAAGCTCTCTCTTTCCAACCTTCAGATTCGCGACGCCACCGGCGACGGCGTCTTCAGCGAGGGTGAGCGCATTCGACTGGTGGCGAGCGTTGCGAGCTCCGGTGGGCCCGCCAGAGCGAAGCTCAGCGTCACGAACACCCATCCCCGTGAGCTCGCAGACAGCCCGTGGCTCACCGTGTCCGAAGGCTCGGCGGTCGAAAGCTTCGACGTGAAGGCGGGCGAGCAGCACGTGGTCTCGATCGGATACGACCGAATCGGGGCTGCTTGCTGCGGGTCGGAAGTGGGCTTCACGTTGACGCTCTCGAATGAAGGCGCTCCAGAGTGTGACCCGTCGAGTGTGACGGAGCAGACGATCGTCTTGGTCGATACTCCCGACTCGATCGGAGCCTGTGATGAGGTGAGGAGCCTCCGCCTTTCGCAGGCGCAGGTCGTCGATAGCAGCGGCGACAGCCACGTTCAGCCGGGCGAGGATTTCGACATCAAGCTCATTCTCAAGAACGAGGGTCCGACTAACGTGAGCTACCCAGTCGTGATGGTCCACCCCGACTTGGCTGACATTACCAGCCGCGACGAGCTCTTGGATTGCACCGCCTATTACGGCATCGCCACCACTACCGAAGAAAAGATCACCTGTGAGCTACACGCCGGAGCCATGCTGGCGCCCGGGACGAAGGCGCTGCTGCAGCTGACCTCCCGCACGGTGTTCGCCCGATGCCTACGCGTGACTCCATTCGAGGTCCCGCTCACGATCGAGTGACGGCCCGTCGACTGGCTTGGGCCTGCTCACTCAATGGGGTGCATAGCCACACTTTGCCCATTTTGTCAGTCGTGACCCAGACGACCTAGGGATTTCCCTAGGTGACGTCGCGTGCGCGAGTCTGATAGCTTCCCGCCGCGCGCGTTCGGGACGGAGTCCGCGCCGACTTTCGCATGGGGTCGAGGATGCGGAAGCTCGACAAAACTCGACGTTGATGGAGGTCCAAATGAAGAACGTTATCGGTGCACTGGCGCTCGTGCTCTTTGGAGCAGGCTGCAGCGGGAGCGATGGATTCGAGGGTGATGCCGAAGACGTCGGAAAGGTCGAATTTGCGCTCTCCAATACGAGCTGGGCTGACACTGGGCCCCTGCCTCAAGACTTCACGCTGTCGAACCCCGTCAGCGCAACCAAAAAGTCTACGGCTGGCGCTTACATCAACTGGACCTTTGCGCAGGACAATCTGACGAACATCAGGTACAGCATCTTCGACAAGGCGGCGAACACCAACACCGCATGGACGATCCTTCCGGGCACAGCCGTCATGGGCAACAGTGCGCCCGAAGCGACGTCGTGGAATGGCTGCAACGGCGCCCCCAACCGGAACATCGCTGTGGCTTGGATCGACCCCAGCGGCAACGCCAAGGTGTCGTTCTCGAAGCCGACCAACGCGACCAATATCAGCGCCACGCCGGTGGATTTGGGTGGGGGAAATGCTGCGCAGCGCCCCGCGCTCGTTTATTCGATTGGCAAGCTGCTCTTGATTACGATGAACGCCGCCAACAATAACTACCGCTTCAAGTGGGCCCAGATCAGTTGTGCTGGCGACGTCTTTCAGCCCTGGTCGGGGTGGATCAATTTTCCGGCCAAGGCCTTCAGCGGCGGCGCCGGCGCGGCTACCGTCACCAATACGCCCCCCACGGCTCAGGTTGGGGTCGTCGGCGTCGGGTCTACCGGCTGCGTCAACAACCTCTGTCCGGCCTTCATGACCAGGATCAACATCCCTCAGGCACAGGCGGCGGCACCCACGTTCTTCAATAACGTTTGGGCTCAGGTTCCGTCCACTTTCCCGTCTGGTTCAACGATGAGTCTGGTCCAGAAGGAAGGATTCGCGGCCACGGGCGCTTACGTGGTCGCGCGAAACACGACCGATACGAATGTGCGGGTAGCTCTGACGACCAACGCTTCCAACATCACGGGCGCCTGGACCAACATGGGCAGCGTCAATTGTTCCCCGGTCTTCGGGTCGCCGACGCTCTCCTTGCAGGAGTTCACCTTCAACCCCGGCGCGCCCGCCGTCCTCAAGTTCAGGCTCAATGTGGCCTGCAATCCATCGGCGAAGGTGAGGTTCAGCCTGCTCTCTGAGTAGAAGCGCTGAGCTGCGCCCTCCTTCGTCGGGTCGCGCAGTAGTACCCAGCCCGGGCGTGTTGAAGCTCACGCCCGGGCGCAACGCAGCATCGTGAAAAAGAAGGAAGGCATATGAGAACCGGCTATTGGGCGTGGTGGTGTGGCGCGGTGGCGCTGGCAAGTCTGGGCGGCTGCGCCTTCGACGCGCAGAGTGACGAAGCCGGCCAAGAGGACCTCGGCCGCGTGACAGAGCAACTGGCGCCTTGCCCCAGCGGTGCAAGCTGCGTGACGACGGCGCTCGGCAACTTGACCGTGCGCTACTACACGTGCAGCTGGAGCGGCAGCACCGCTCGCAATCGCAAAGCGTGCACGGTCGACTCCGACTTCGTGCTGGTCGGCGGCGGGGCAGAAATCCGCGACGACGGCGAGCCGGGCGCGCTGCTCACCGGTAGCTATCCAGACGGCGACAGCTGGTGGGCGGAAAGCAAGGACCACGTGGCATCGTACCCGCATCGCACGCGCGCCTACGCCATTGGCCTACGCATCGCGGGCCTGACGAAGACGGACCTGCAGCAAAGCGTGACCACGGTCGCGCGAGCGATGGGACCGACCGCGCACCCGTCCATCAAGTTCGTGCCCCCTGCAGGGCAGTTGATCCTCAGCGGCGGAGCACAGACGCAGTACGTCGGCGCGGGTCAGCTCCTGACGACATCGACCTTGAGCGGTACGGGATGGATCGCGTCATCGAAGGATCACGTTCGGTCAGACCCCGGCTATGTCACGGTCTACGTCACTACGATCAAAGAACGGCCCACCGGCTCCAGCATTCGCCTAGCGACCGACTACACAGCCTCGCAGAGCATCAGCAGCGGCGGAGGCTATCGCTCGGTCACGACCATCAACGTCGACAACAGCTTGGTAACGGGCATCGGCGCGGCAGACGTCGGAACGAACCGACTATTGACCGACGCCTTCCCGGTTGCCCAGGCTCGAGGCGGCGGCACCGTGACCACCAAAGATCACGTCACGCCCGCAAGCGGCCGCGCCGAGATCACGCTGGCTCGCCTGCGCGAGCTCTAGCGCGCAATTTGAACCAACAAACGGATCGCTTGCTCCGGCCCGGGACATGTTTCGGGTACGGACACGATGCGTTTGCTCTCAACCACGCGAATTCTCCTCGGTTTGGCGGTTGGCGCTGGGGCTCTCTTCGGTTGCTCGACGAGCAACGAAGGCAACGCGACCCTGCGGCCTCCGCCCACCGTCTTCATGTCGAAGTCGTCGGGCAACGGCGGCTCCGGCGGCGCCGGCGTGATCCCTTCGGGCGGCGCGGACACCGGCGACGCCACGGACGTCGATAAGGTCAACCCCAGCACCGGCTGCGGAAAGGCCCCACCCGCGGGCCAGGAGCAGTCCATCGTCGGCAGCCGCACCGGCTACACCGAGTATCACGTGATGCAAACGGGGGCGAACCTCGGCACATCCGACCCGAGCCGCGCTGGCGAGCGTCAGTACTTCGTGCGCCTGCCGCCGGACTACAATCCCGATGTCGCGTACCGCGTGGTCTACGTAGGCCAGGGCTGCGGCGCGCTGCACGCCGGCAAGACGAACACGTACGCGCTGTTCGACGAGCGCTACGGCGGCAGCGAGCAGGCCGTGTACGTGGGACTTTCGGTGCCGGATAACGACGCGCACCCGGGCTGCTACGACAACAACTCCGGCCCGCAATCTCAGGAGTGGGAAGCGTTCGACCTGATTCACACTCAGGTCGAAGGTAACTTTTGCGTCGACAACAACCGCATCTACGTCGCGGGCTACAGTACGGGCGGCTGGCTCGCAAACATGTGGGGCTGCTATTTTGCCGGCATTCCGGACCCACCGCGCGAGTTCTCACCGAAGTGGGCAATCCGCGGCCACGTGAACGTCACCGGCTCATTGCCGCCAAACCAACCCAAACCCTGCAACGGCCCGGCCGCAGGGCTCTGGATCCACGACTCGCTCGACACGTCCAACCGCATCGCGACCAACATCGCTGCGCTCAACCTCAGCCTCGAGTCGAACGGCTGTACCGGCAATTACGCCGACGGGCCCAAGGAGCCTTGGGCACCCGGCGAGGCCATTCCGGGTCTTGCCGGTCTTTGCCAAGAGTACACGGGGTGCGACGCCGAGACGCGCCGCAAGTACCCGCTGGTGTTCTGCACGACGAGCGGCCCTGAGCGCTTCAGCACGATCGAGGCGGAAGGCAT
>JBEHXA010000127.1:0-14513 GCA_048498935.1 Myxococcota bacterium | reverse complement strand
CTCCGCGGTGCGACTGGCCTGGCCCGGTTTCATGATCCTTCGGTACCTTCCGATGATGCTCGACGAGGCCGCGTTGCGCGTACAGCTCGGTTCGCTCGGCGTGAGGCGCGGCGGCGTGCTCCTCGTCCACACCTCCTTTCGCGCGGTGGGCCCGGTCGAAGGCGGGCCGCTCGGGCTCATCGCGGCGCTGCGCGGAGCGCTCGGCCCAGACGGCACGCTCGTGATGCCGACGATGACCGATGGCGAATCGGTCTTCGACCCGAAGGCGACGCCGACGGTGGAGATGGGAATCGTTGCGGAATTGTTTTGGCGCCAGCCCGGCGTCGTCCGGAGCACGCATCCCGGCGGCTCGTTCGCGGCCGCGGGACCGGCGGCCGAGCGCGTCTGCGCGCCGCAACCCCTCTCACCGCCGCACGGCCCGGTGAGCCCCTTCGGCGTCGTCCACGATCTCGACGGCCAGGTCCTCCTCCTCGGCGTGACCCACAGCGAGGACACGACGTGTCACCTCGCGGAGGCGATCGACCCGTGCGTGCAGCCGGGCCAGATGGATATGTGGTGCGTCTATCACAAGTGGGGCATCGCCGGCACGCCGGTGATCGATAAGGACACGAACACCCTGTACGTGGTGACGTTTCAGCGAGCGCCTGGTTCGGCGAGCAATGGCAACCGCGAGCACCGACTGTGGACCCTCGATGCCACGACGCTGAACGATCAGCAGCCGAACGTACTCATCCAGGGCGACGCGGATAACGGCAACAAACACTTCAATACCGGCACGCAGAAGCCCTATCAAAAGCTGCGTGCTGGGCTCGGTTTGCTCAAAGGCGCTGCGGGCAACAAGGCCCTCATCATCATGTTCTCGATGAATGGCGAGAACCCGGCAGGGCCCGGTAACGGCTTCGTCTTCGCGTACGACACACGCGGTCTTCAGCACACCGACGGCTTCGAGCCGACGCCGGCGATCTGGTGCGTGACGCCCAACGGCGGCGCGGGTGGGATCTGGATGGCGGGTTCGGCGCCGGCCATTGCCGGTAACGACATCTATTTCACGACCGGAAACGGCGCGATCGACAACGAGAACTACTCCGAGAGCTTCGTGAAGCTGTCGTACACCGCGGGTGCAGCTGGCGTCGCCGGTGGCAAGCCGAAGCTCGTCATCAAGGATTATTGGACCGCCTTCAACGATAACCAGCGGCAGTTCAACGACGAGGACTTGGGTTCAGCCGGAGTGATGCTCATCCCTGGCTTTCAGAACTTGCTCGGCGGCGGCAAGGACGGCGTCCTCTACAACCTCAACCGCACCAACCTCGGCCGCAACTCGTGGGCTCCGCACTTCAACCTGCCGTTCGTCGCCACCTACTTGCCGAACGGCCCGAACGGAGCGGCAGGCCTACCCACCTCGACCGTTGCCGACCCGCAGTGGCCGATCGTGAACCTCGACCGCAACCTGCATGGGGGCACGCCTGACGGCAAAATGCACCACATTCATGGCACACCGGTGTACCTGCGCATGGCCAACCACGGCAACGTGTACATCTGGGGTGAGAATGAGCGCGTCAAGGTCTACAACCACAACTTTGGCAACCAGCGTATCGACGCGTTCCGAAATCAGGGCACTGTCTTTGCCTCCGCCGGTAAGCCCGCTCCCGGTGGCATGCCGGGCGGCATGCTGGCGCTTTCGTCGAACGGCACCACTCCGGGCAGCGCAGTACTTTGGGCTACCATCCCCAAGAACGGCGACGCCAACCAAGCCGTCGTCCCCGGCTCGTTCGTGGTCTTCGACGCCACCACCATCGTCAACACCAACGAGCTGAAGACGCTGTTCGTCTTCGACTACAACTTCTTCTCCAAATTCTGCCCGCCCGTCGTCGCCAACGGCAAAGCCTACGTCGCCACGTTCGGCAATTCTGTACTGCAGTTCGGGCTCTGAAGTGCGAGCAGATGGGTGAAGACCGGCCGACGGGCGTGGATTAAGGTTCCCGCCATGGCTATCTGGCACGGCGGCTCGTTTCCGCTCGATTTGGTGAAGCAGCACAGCGAAGGCACTCTGGTTTCGCACGTGGGGATCGAGTTCGTCGAGGCGGGCGACGATTACGTGAAGGCGAGAATGCCGGTCGACGCTCGCACGCAGCAGCCGGCTCGCATGCTTCACGGAGGCGCTTCAGTCGTGCTGGCCGAGACGCTCGCGTCGTGGGCTTCGACCTTCGCGGTGGATCGCGAGAAGCACCACTGCGTTGGCCTCGAGATCAACGCGAACCACGTGCGCGCTGTCGGCTCGGGCTGGGTTATCGGCACCGCGCGGCCTGCTCATCTCGGCCGCTCGACTCAAATCTGGGAAGTGCGCATCACCGACGAAGCAGACCGCCTCGTCTGCATCTCGCGCGTCACGATGGCCGTCTTGGCTATGGCGAACCGTTACGGTAACCCGCAGCCGTAACCTCGCCACGCCTTGCGGCTACCGGTTAGACGGCGACGCCCCCAGTTAGACGCAACAAATTAACGCCACGAAAGCAGCCCCTCTTCCCGGTAGCGCCCTGAATGTCGTGCCACTCCACGCGAGCTGCCACCAGCTCGTCGGCGCACCGCGTTTGAACGAAGCTACCCATCGGGTACGTTTTCGAATCGTGCAGCATCTTCACCGACAGGGCAGCCAGCGCCGCCGGCACATGCTCGTGCAGCCGCCAATAGCGCCACCCCTCGGGCGGCGCCGGGTTCGGCGGGCACGGAAGCTGACCGATTGCGTGATCGGTAATGACCCGCGGATCCGTACTCACGTGCTCAGTCACGTCCACCGGCGCCTCAGGGGCCGTCCACACCTCGTTCAATGCGTTCCCCATGCTCGAGGTATAGGGCAGGCTGACGTAGTCGGCCCCTAGTCATTTGTTGCTTGGCCCGTCCCGACTAGCCTGCAGGAGACGGATAGGTTCGCGCGCTACCGCTGCTCGCTGATTCCTGGCCATTGCTCGCGGGCGAACTCCAGGAATGAACGGGGAGCGCGGCCGAGCACGTCTTTGATGTGGCTAGTCGTGAAGTCGCCCCAGCCGGCGGCGTAGGCGCGGCCGTATTCGACGCTCATTCCGGCTAGCCAGGGCGACATGCCCATTCGAAGCATCGCGGCGCGAGCGGCCTCGTCCGGTACGGCGACGTAGCTTACGGTGCGGCCGACGACGCTGCTCAGCTGCTCCGCAGCCTGCTCCAGAGTTAGCGACTCGGGGCCCGTCGGCGTGTAGATTTTGCCATCGTGACGTTCGGTTGGATCGAGCAAGATTCGCGCTGCGACCTCCGAAATATCGCGCGTATCGACGAAGCCCATCCGGCCCTGACCGAGGTTCATGTAGATCGCGCCCGCGGCGGCGACGGCCGGAGCAAACCCGAGCAGGTTTTGCATGAAGAAGTGCGGCCGCAGGATGGTCCAGCGCAAACCCGAGGCTTGCAGCTCGGCGTCGGACAAGGCGTGCAGCCGTCCGTTGCGTGTGGGCGCGTCGTGCGCGGCTCCGATCGCCGACATTCGCACCACGCGCTTCACGCCGCCACGCCGCGCCGCCCACAATGCGTTCATGTTGTTCTCGGGGGCGCGTGGACCGGGGGGCGTGAGCTGCCACAGCTCGTCGGCGCCCTCGAACGCCGATGGCAGTGAATCCGGGTCGTCGAGATCACCCAGTACCGCTTGAACGCCTGCCGCGCGAAGCTTGTCCGCATTGGCTTCGCTGCGAACGAGCGCGCGTAGCTGCACCTCGGGAGAGCGACTCAGCTGCTGGATGAGTGGGCTCGAAACAGTGCCGGTCGCGCCGGTCACCAAGATGGTCTTCGTCATGAAAATCTTCTCCGGATCGCCGATAGGCGGCGTCTGGATCGACTTCTGCCGCGAATGTCCGACTTGGACAATCCGTTGTGAATGGATAGAATGTCCACCTGCATGCACAATCTCAAGGCCGACCTCCAAGCCGTCCGCCTCTTCGTACAAGTCGTCGATTCCAAAACGTTCAGGGGGGCAGGTGAGGCACTGGGCGTGCCGAAGTCGACCGTGAGCCTGCGCGTTGCACAGCTCGAAGATCAACTTGGCGAGCGACTGCTCGAGCGCACGACGCGGCGGCTACGGCTCACCGACGCGGGTACGGCGTACTATCGCTCCGCAGTCGCTGCCATCGAGGAGCTGCGGGATGCCGAACGGATGCTCTCCGATCGTAAGTCGCGCCCCGCGGGTAAATTGCGCGTCACCACGACGTTCGAAGGTGGCCAGTTTACTTTCGCTCCCGTGTTTGCAGAGTACCTCCGTCGCTATCCGGACGTGGAGCTGGACATCATCCTCGCGGATCGACGAGTCGATCTGATCGAGGAGAATGTCGACGTCGCGATACGCGGCGGTGAGCTGCCCGACTCCGGCCTCGTCGCTCACCGCGTGAAACTCCCAGGGGCGCTCCGTTGTTACGCGAGCCCACGCTACCTTGCGGCGCGTGGCACGCCTCGCCATCCCCGTGAGCTCGCGCAGCACGATTGCCTCGTAATGAGCGGGCAGCGCGACCCCGCCGCTTGGAAATTCAGCGTCGAGGGGAAGAGCAGCATAGTTCAGGTGCGTCCGCGAGCGTTCGCCAACAGCTTCGTCGTGCTCGGGGAATTCGCCAAAGCGGGCCTCGGTATCGCCCTGATGCCGAGCGCGGTCGCGGCTGGTTGGGTAGAAGCCAAGTCGCTGCGCGAGGTACTGGCAGCATTCGTGCCCGCGACGAGCGTGGTCCACGCGGTGTATCCGAGTGCGCGTCACCTTTCAGCGAAAGTACGCGCACTGCTAGACTTGCTGGACGAGGGGCTTCCGTCGTAGCACCCCCGTCGAGAGCCTCGCCATGACCTCGCCCAACAGCAGCGCGCAGCTCGATTGCAGCCCGGAACGACTGATGCGACTCGTGCGCATGGGTAGCGGGGAGGCGCTCGACCAAATCACCCGCTGCTACAGCCAAAAACTGCTCCAGGCAGGCCGTCGCCATTGCCGCACGAGTGACGAAGCGGAGGACGCTGTGCAGGATGCGCTCGTCATCGCAGGCACGCAGCTCGCTTCACTGCGCGATGATGCGAGCCTCGAGGGGTGGCTGATCAAGGTGGTCGCTTCGGCGTGTCGGCGTCTGTCGCGCGGGCAGAAGAACGACGCTTTGCTGCACGAGACGCCAGCGAACGTGGTGCTCGTGGCTGCCGGCAATCCGGAAGAGCAGGCCGCGGAGCATGAGCTGGCACGGTTGCTCGAGAGCGCGCTCTTGGGGCTCTCGCCCGACGACCGCTCCATCGTGCTGCTGGCGGAGCTCGAGGGTTTCAGCGCCGCCGAAATCGGCGCGGAGCTGGAGCTCACGCCAGGTGCGGTCCGGACGCGGCTGAGCCGGCTACGCGCTGGCTTGGTCGAGCGGCTTTCCAGCACGCTTTCGAAAAAGTGAGCGGGGCCTGTAACGTTTCGGGGCCGAGCTGGCTCTTACCGGCATGTCTCATCCCCCGCTGGTCGATGCCGCGTCCTTTGCCCTGGAAGTGTTGAAGTCCGAGCTGCCCGTCTTCATCGATGTGACGGCTGAATGGTGCCCTCCCTGCAGAGTTGCCAAGCCCATCGTCGCGGAGCTGGCTCAGCAATACGCCGGCCGTCTAAAGGTCGTTATGATCGACGGCGACGCATCGCCCGAACTGGTCGCGACACTCGGCGTGCGCGGCTTCCCGACGTTTCTCGCCTTCCACAAAGGCGACGTACTCGGGCGTCAAGCCGGCTTCGGAGGCCGCCGCAGCCTGCAAGTCTTGATCGAAAAGCTGCTGGCGGCGGCGCCGGCCACCGCGCTGGAGCACACGGCGGGCTAGCGCTGTAGTTCGCTCACACGTCGGCTGTCACCAATCGTCCGAGGCTTAGTTGGTCTTGGCACGCTCTCGCATGGCTTGACCGCAACCGCCATGCCTGGCGAACTGTCGAGCATGGGCTTGCTGCTGCCGCTGTCGTTCGGCTTGCTGCTGCTCTTCACCTTGCGGCTTTCACGCCACCCGGTGCAGAGCAAGGGCTGGCAGTTGCTGCGCTGTTTGCTGCCTTCTTGGCGGTTCTTCGAAGACGTCGAGCCAGGGCCGGAGCTGAGCTTTCGCGTGTTACCTCTGGGTAATTGGTTGCCCGCCGTCGTGCCGGCCACGACGCGCGGCTTTTGGCTCAACGCGCGCGGTAACCTGAGCCTGGCGGAGCAATCCTTGGCTGAGCAGCTGCTCTCGGAGCTGGATGGGGTCGAGGCGTCGCAGGCCACTCACCTAGTGTCCTACCAACTGGTGCAGCGCCTCGTAGAAGCTCGGCTGCGCGAAGCGGGGCTGGCTTCGGCGTCGGTGCGCTACGTCTTTCGGTTGCGGTTCGAGGCCGCAGACGCTTCCGCGTACGAGTCAGAGGAGCACGCCATTGGGTGAGCAGCTGTGTCTAACATGGACCGAGCGGCTGCTGGCAGTGACCCTGCTGCTTCAAACCATCGAGCTGTGGCAGCTGCGCCGTGCTTGGTCCGACAGGGGCGTATGGTCGTGGCCGATCCTGGTGCAAGAGCATGGGGCGTTGCCAGCTCCGCTTCGGGGCCTATTTGCGCTAATTCTGCCTTGCCGCGCTTTCCAGCTGTTGCTCGTCGCGCGAGCCTTGCTCACGCTCGCGCTGGGAGCAGGATGGAGCTTCGCCGCAATTGGCTTGCTCGTGACGCAGCTCGCGATTGGCGTTCGCTTTCGTGGCACGTTCAACGGTGGCAGCGACTACATGACCGTCGTGGTGCTGCTCGGCTTGTGCGGGGCCGTGTTGGGCCACGGCTCGCCGCTGCTCGTGAAGGCCGGCTTGGCCTACATTTGCACCCAGCTCGTGCTGTCGTATTTCATTGCCGGCGCAGTCAAAGTCGTCCGCGCAGACTGGCGCAATGGTCGCGCTTTGTCGCGACTCTTGGCGTCGAGTCGCTATGGTACACCGCCTTGGCTCGCCGCTGCACTGACTCGGCCAGCGGTTGCGTGCGCGGCAACCTGGTCGGTGCTGTCGTTCGAGCTGTCTTTCCCGGCGGCCATCTTCTGCGGCAGGTCCGCGGCCGTGTGGCTCGTCCTAGGCGCGCTCTTTCACGCCGGCAACGTCCTCGCGTTCGGCCTCAATCGCTTCTTCTTCGCCTGGCTCTCCGCATACCCCGCGCTGCTGTACTTCAGCCATGCGCTCGCCCGCTGAGAATCCTGCGAGAGGGCCGCGCCTTCCTCCTTGACCTGCCACATGAACAACAGGGAGCTGCCTGACCACGAGATGGTCGCTCAAAGCAGCTCGAGGCCGTGCTTTTCGAAGACGGCGCGAACGTCGATCGCTGGATCGTTGTTGGCCGCGCTGGTGTCGGCGACGAATGCCTCGAAGACGCGCGCGGGGGAGCTGATGGTGAGGAGGCGGCCAGGCTCGGGCGACGTGCAGGCGAAACCGTGGGGCGCGCCTCGCGGAATGACCAGCACTTCTCCTGGCCCGAGCGAACGAAGCTCGCCTGCGGCTTGGAAGTCGAAGCGCCCTTCGAGGACGATGAACGTCTCCTGCCAGGCCGCATGCCGGTGCAAGGCGACGCTGGCGCCGGGCCGTTCGAGCGACTCGATCAGGCTGTAGGTGCCGTCATGCTCATCCTCGCTCCGCTTGAAGGCAAGCTGCAGTGGGCCCAGCTGGTACGTCTTGCCGGCCATCTTGCCGAAGTATTGGACACGCTCGACTTCGCTCATGTGCTGAGCCTGCGCGTTGGCTACGCGGTTGCGAAGACTGCAAAATTGTGACATGGGGTTGCAATAGTGCAACCGAGCGCACGCCTGTCCGAACAACTCCAGCGAACGCGATTCGATGAGCTCGCGGTGCTCGTGCTCGTCGCAGAGTCCGGCTCCCTCAGCGCAGCGGCCCAGCGCCTCGGCGTGCCTAAATCCACAGTGGGCCGAGCTATCGCCCGCATCGAAGACGACTTGGGCGTGTCACTCGTGCGGCGCATGGCGCGCGGCCAGGCGCTGACCGAACCAGGCAGGGTGCTCGCCAATCTCGCGGCGCCCCATGTCGCCGCTCTGCGCGACGTCACCTCCGCGGTCGGCCGTGAATCCAGCGAGGTTTACGGCCTGCTACGCGTTACTGCGCCGGCCGACGTCGGCGCGCACCTGATCGCGCCAGTCTTGCCAGCCTTTCTCGCGCGCTACCCGCGGGTACGTATCGAAATCGAGCACACGCTGCGCGTCGTCGACCTCGCACGCGAGGGTGTCGATCTCGCCGTTCGTGTGACACTTGGACGGCTGCCGTCGTCGACTCTCATCGCCAAGAAGCTCAGCCGCATGAACCTCGCCCTCTACACCGGAACGGCCTATGCGGCGGGTCGCGACCTGCCGAAACACGTGGGCGATCTTGCCACGCACGATCATGTCGTTTTCTATCCCGGCGGCTACAGTCTCGGGCTCGAGGGCCCAAAAGGCATCGTCAAAGTCCCCGTGCAAGCTCGCGCCGCCAGCAACGACTTCTTCTTTCTGCGCGAGGCGATCGCCGCCGGCGTCGGCATTGGTCTCTTGCCATGGTTTCTCGCGAGGTCCGAGCTAGACGCCGGCCGCATCACCCGTGTCCTCCCCGACTACCGCGCGGCTGGCGGCACTGCCTACTTGGTCTACCCACCCTCGAAACCCGCCCCACCCAAGCTCGTCAAATTCTGCGCGCACCTGCTCGAGCACGTTCCGCGATTGGCGGCGCCGGGATAGCTGCGGGACCCGATCACCAGTCCTGATCGGGAGATGACAACGAGGAGTGCTGGTCTGGCCGCTGCGGCAATCCCAACGGCTGCATCAGCGAGTTCTGCTCTCAGTAGGTCTTCCACCTTGGCATGTCGTTTGCGTCCTCCTTCCCGGAGGCAAACGATGAACATGTTCTCGATTCTCCCCGACGGGAAGCTGGCGATCGGCGCGAACGACGGCTCATCCAGACACGATTTCGACTTCCTGGTCGGGGGTTGGAAGATCAAAAACCGAAGGCGGAAGGAACCGCTGTCAGGTCGCGATGAGTGGGACGAATTCGACGCGATTCAGAACCTTCGTCAGATCCTCCACGGGTCCGGCAATTTCGATGTTTTCTCGACCGAGCTCGACGGCAAGCCATTCGAGGGCTTTACCCTGCGGCTCTTCGATCCACAGACGCGCCTCTGGACCCTCTACTGGGCAGACAGCAACACCGTGAAACTGGACGGCGGCAAGGTCGGTTCGTTCGACGGCAGCATCGGCGAGTTCTTCTCGCGCGAAGTCGTCTCGGGCAAAGACGTCATCGTGAGGTTCCACTGGGAGAAGCGCGAGCCCGACGCCCCTATTTGGAGCGCCGCCTTCTCTGTCGACGAAGGCCGCACCTGGGAATGGAACTGGTACGCGCACTTCACCCGCCGCTGAAGGCCGTGTGCTCATGCCTGATCCAGCGACCCACAAAGCAACAACGGCCACCTCTCGGTGGCCGGGTTGCTTGTGGAGGCGCCGGGAATTGAAGACGGGCTATTGCCGATTTTGCTCAGTTTCTTGACCATGGTTCGTACGAAGTTATGACGCGCGGAGCAGGAATGGTCGACGACCCGGGCCTGAAGACGGCGCAGGCATCACGCCAAAGGCCATCGTTCATTGGATATTGTGGGTGAGCGTGCTGCGAGAAGGGTGCCCGTCTTGTCGCTCGGCGTCGCATCTCGTCGCCACGATTCAGGGAGATCCCTGACTTGCGCGACGCTGTCTCGAGTGCTTGCCTGAGGGTCTCAGATCTGGGACAATCAAGACCGTGAAGCTTGCGAAGTTCCATCCGGCCGCGCGCGATGCTCTGCGCACGTTTCCAGAGGACGTCCGCAGGGCGTTTGGGAAGGCCATCCACGACCTCCAGTTGGGTCACTCGTTGGCTATGCCATTGTCGAGGGCGATGCCAACGCTCGGGACCGGCGCCGCCGAGCTCAGGGTCCGGGATGCTGCTGGTATCTACCGGGCCTTCTACCTGGTGAAGGTGGTTGACGCCGTCCTAATATTTCACGCTTTTGCCAAGAAGACTCAGAAGACACCCGATAGAGAAATCGAGCTGGGCAAGAAGCGCCTCAAGGAGATGCTGTGATGAAAAAGAAAGCCAAAGCTATCGTGGCGCGTTCGGCTGGTGATCTGGCCGAGGTTCTCGGCCTCGAGCGCGCGGATGGCATCGAGATCGCGGTTCGTAGTGCGATCAACACCAAGGTCATCCAGGTGATCGAGAAGCGCGGACTGACCCATGCGCAGGTAGCAGCGCTGGCCGGCACCTCGCGAACACGCATCACCGCTCTAATCAATCGGAACACCAAGGACATCTCGACCGACCTGATGCTCCGCGTGCTCGGCGCGCTCGGCGTCTCGGCAAAAATCACCTTTGGCCGAGCCGCCTGAATCTGCTGGACCCGGGTACGAATCGCCAAATCGCGGCCGAAAATCGAACCCAGGTCAGGGACCTCCCTCGACACAAAACAGGAAAACCCGACTTTCGTCGGGCTTTCCGGTGGAGGCGCCGGGAATTGAACCCGGGTCCGCGAGGCGTCCAATCAGCTTTCGTTCACGTGCGTAGCCGCTCTAACCCTTGCGGCGGGGTTCGGTAGATTCGGCTACCGGCCTATCTCCAGATTTTCTCGGCCTCGCCGCCCAGAGCATCGGCGAGACCCAGCTTTAGTAATGACGCCCTTCCGATACCAAAACTATCTCTCGGTTGGACGGCTCAGCAGTTTTTCAGGCTGCGAGAGCGATTGCGTTGTCGTTCGCAATTGGTACGGCCCGATTTTGGAGAGGGTCGGGTGCCTCCACACGCAAACTGACCTTCAGTCCCCACGTCGAAACCGATCGCCCCCGAAGGGGTGTGGGTCCACGCAAGATAGCGACGGAGCGGCGCCGGTCAAGCGCCGATGCGGCTTGGGGTTTCACGGAGCTGCGGCGCGGGCGGGGTGGGGGAACGAGCGCGACCACTGGCAGTCGAGAGGCGCCGGCTGGCGGCCAGCCGTTCGGGCGCCGCTCGGCCGACCAGGAAACGGCGCGGATACCTGAGTCTTTGCTTAGTACCACCTGCAGCACTTGGTTCTGTTCTCGGCCCAAGCGGTCCCTACACCGTGCCACGTCTGTATTCGAGGATCCGGGACTCCCGAACCGGCGGATCTGGAGCTATTGTAATTTCGACGCGGTCTGGAGCGGCTCGCGGTGGTTTTGGACGCTTCGGCCGTTGATTTGGGTGGAATTGCGGCTTAGGAGTTCGAGGAGAAAAGCAGAGACACGCCCATGGCCCTCCGCTATCGCGCAGATATTCGATCGCTGCTCTTCGTGGCTATCTACTTCGGGTTGGTGATCGTCCAGTGGTGGCTCGCGCCACGAGACTGGTGGGTGGCCGTGCCGCTGTTTGCGGCGACCTGCCTCTTCTCGTTCTTCGGTGCCGTCATCACGCACAACACCGTGCACTCGCCGGTCTTCACCACGCGCCTGCCCAATCGCGTGTTGCAGGTGGTGCTCTCCCTAACCTACGGGTCACCGGTGAGCTCGTACGTGCCGGGCCACAACCTGAGCCACCACAAGCACACGCAAACTGCGCGGGACGTGATGCGCACCACCAAGGTGCGCACCGATTGGAACCTGCTCAACATGCTGGTGTTCGTGCCCGTGGTCGCGCTCGCGATCATGAAGAACGACGCGGCCTACACCAAACACATGCAGGGCCACCACCGCGCGTGGTACCGCCAGCTCCGGATCGAGCAGGTGGTCGTGTTCGGGTTGACGATTGCGCTCTTCGTCCTGGATTGGAAGAAAGCGCTGATTTACTGGCAGATCCCGCACCTGTATGCGGCTTGGGGGATCATCGGCATCAACTACCTGCAGCACGACGGCTGCGACGTGACCCATGCCTACAACCACTCGCGGAGCTTCGTAGGCAAGGCGGTCAATTGGTGGACGTTCAACAACGGCTACCATGGCATCCACCACGTGACGCCCGGCTTGCACTGGTCGCTCCTGCCGGCCGCACACGACGAGAAGCTCGCCCCGTATCTCGACCCGCGGCTCGCTCAAACGAACTTCCCGGCTTACCTGTTTCGCACCTTCGTTTACCCCGGTAAGCGCGCGACGTTCGACGGCAAGCCGGTCGTTTTGCCCCCGGCGACTACCGACACCAACTGGCTGCCCCGCCCGGAGGAAACGCCGGAAGATCTCGGCGCCGTGACGGTCCAGTACCCGTTCCAGGTTCAGGAGACCGAGACGGCAGCCCTTTCGAGGCTGTAGCCCGGGTTTCCAGGACGGGGGCCGCGAGCGCGCGGCCGCATGGTGTTACTCGCTAGCCCAGCGGTAGCGCACGCCGAGCTCGGTGAAGTCGCCGCCGACGAGGCCGATGCGGTCGGGGCTCACGACCGTGAAGATGAAGCTGCCGCGCACGTCGACGCGCCGGGACAGCTGCATGCGCACGATCGGGCCGACGCGGATGGTGCGAGAATCGTCGCGTTTAGGCACATCCAGAAAGTCGACAGCCGCGCCGATGCTGTGCTGATTGAGCGCACCGAACGCGAATACGTACGCCAATCGCGTGCGCCAAACCAAGGGCGGCTCGACGATGATGTGCAGCGTCTCTTCGAACACGTCGTGATCTTCGGGCACGCCGGTGACGTAGGATGCGCTGCCGCGCAGCAGCAGTCGACCCGGGCCGAGGTTGGCCGTGAGATCGAGCTCGGCCTCCCAGGTGAGGGTGCGCGCCGGGTCGCCGCTTTCGCGCTCGAGCTCGATGCGTTCGTAGCTATCTTGCTTGGGCAGGTACGTGTGCGTGAATGCCGAGTAGTAGCGAGGGCCGACGCGCAGATCGACGTGCGGAATTTCCAATCGGAAGCCGCCGTACGCGCCGAGGCCGCTGGTGGCCGCGATCGGGTTGGCGTCGATGCCGAACCACGACGTGAACGGGCGCCCGTAGCCGAGCGAAAGGCGAGGCCGCAGGTAGACGAAGCCGATGTCGACGGTGGTCGCAGCGAAATACCGCGGCGGCAGAGTGCCCCAAGACCGCGCCATCTTCGGATCGATCAGCGCGTCTTCGGGGGTGGGCAGTAGGGCCAGAGGCGGCTTGGCGTCGGGGAAGCGCTCACCCTGCGGTTCTGCGGCGTGAGCGACGCCCGCCGTGAGCGACGCGGCGAGCCCGGTCGTCAGAGCAAGCGCCCGCGCTCCATTGCGCAATCTCTGTCCGAGCGACATCAGAAGACCCCCGCGAGCCCGAGGCCGTTGGGGCTCGGGACGAGATTGACCTGGAGCTGGCTCGTAGCCGCCGGCTTGGTCTTACCGCCACCGAAGCGTTGGTAGTGAAGCAGTGGCACGCCGTACCCGATCAAGGTGCCGACCGCGGCACCGAGCAGCACGTCGCTCGCATAGTGCATGTCGCCGACGACTCGAAAGGTCGCGGTCGTGGCTGCGGCCGCGTAGCCGCCAGCGCAGCTCAGCGCGTCCCACGGTGGTCCGAGCAGCTCGTTCTCGAAATGGTGGATGCAGATCAGCGCCGCGCCCGTGAAGCTGAACGCCGAATGGCCGCTGAAGAAGCTGCGGTAGTGCACGTTGCCGACGCAATCGAGCGCGTCTTCCGGCAGCTGGCCCTTGCCGCAATCCTGGCCGTATGGGCGCTCGCGACTGACCAGCACGTTGGTCACGCCTTGCACGGCGCCGACCAACGTGAGCGCTTGCAGATCGATCAGTGCCATCTCTTGAGCGGTCTCGCGGCTGCCGCGGTACCACCAGGCTGTGGTGAGCGCGTCGACTACGAAGGGCCACGACACCGCGAGCGACAGGCCGACGTCCGACGCATCGCGAAACGCGTAGCGCGTGCTGAGATCGTCGGCGCGGAGCGTGTTGCGGACGGGCTCGTCGAAGCCGATCGGCCCGGTCAGCTTGTGGGTCGGTACTGGCGCGACGATCGCCATACCGAGCGTGGTGGCTCCGCCGGCGACCGTGATGATCCAGTCGGCGGTCGAGAAGGTGCGCCACTTCCAGGTGAGCGTCGGGGGCGTGTCCTTCGAGTAGAGGGGCAGCGTGTTGACTTCGCGCGCCGTTGGCTTCGGTTGCTCGGCGCCTTTTGAGGGCGGCTCGCTGAGCTCGGGGAGCGGCGGCGTGTCCGGCACCGGCTCGGACGGCACCTGATCGGCGGCGAGCGCGGGCGCTGCCGTACCGAGTAGCGCGAGTGCGCCGAGAACCGCGTGCAGGCTCGTGCGCGCCAAGGCGACTCCACCCTCGGCAATTCGCGGCCCCGACGCAAGGGTGTGATTTCGGCGAGTTACGCCACTCTGGGACAGTTTGACGTGCCAAGATGTCAATGTGTCTTGGTATTTGACAGAATTTTAGTCGAATGACAGATTGTCGTCATGAATGACGCCTTGTCCGGTTTGACCGAGGAGGGCCGAACGACGCCGGTGCCGGAGGAAGCGGCGCCCACAGGGCAGGAGATCACCGTGTTGGTCGTCGATGACGAGCCCAGCAACCAGACCTCGCTCGCCAAGATCTTCCAGCGCGAGGGCATGCGCGTTTTCACC
>JBEHXA010000126.1:0-14587 GCA_048498935.1 Myxococcota bacterium | reverse complement strand
CCGGCGCGTCCAGAATGGCGCTCACCGAGAGCAACGCGAACGCCGACGTGGGTTCGCTCACCACCCCTACCACCAGCTCTCCCAGCCGCGCCGCGATCGTCGGCGGCACCTCGCGTCGAGCTAAAATCGGCACGTCGCGCAGACCCAGCAGCGCATCCACTTTGAGCCCGGCCCGGCGACGCGCGCCGCCTTGCTCGCGCACCACGACGACCCGCGGCTCGAGCGCTTCACCCGACGGCTCGTAGGCTTCGTCGAGCAGGCGCCCGAGGTCGATGACCGGCAGCACCTCGCCGCGCAAGTTCGTGATGCCCGCCAGCGCACCCGGCGCATGAAACACGCGCGTGAGCGGGCGCTGGCCCACGACCTCCTGCACCTCCTGCACCGGGATGCCGTAGGCGGAGCCAGCCACCTCGACGCAGATCACGCCCGCGTCGGCCACGCTACACGAAGCCGGCCTTGCGCGAGGAGCCCTGCGTCTCCTCGACGGCGCCCGCGTACACATCCGCCAGCGCCAGCACGAACAGCTCGCCCTTCTTGGTGCGAGCGTGCACCAGGCCCTGCTCCTGCCGCACTGCCTCGATGCGTTGCACGCTGAGGGTGGAGCTACCGGACGCCACATACAGCGTGAGCAGCTTCCCCTCGGGCGGAGCGAAAAATCCCTGTTCGTCTTTCTTGGCTCCGGACGCTTCGATCAGTGCTGCCCAATGTTCTAGAGTCATCCTCACGGCTCCTTGTAGCCAAGTTATGCGGAGGACGGTCGACGGGCGTCAAGCCCGAAGCGGCGCCGCGTGGTCCGGCTGGGGGGTGGTCTGCTATGGTCCGAGTCCGCATGGCCGAGCCGCAGGTTCTCGTAGAAGGGCTGGAAAAGCGCTTCGGCGACCACGTGGTGCTGAGCGGCGTAAGCATGCGCGTCGAGCGGAGCGAGGTCGCGGTCATCATCGGCGGCTCTGGCGCCGGCAAGACCACGTTGCTGCGGATCTTGATCGGCCTCGAGCGCCCGACCAACGGCAAGGTGGTGGTGGGGGGCGTAGACATCGCAGCGCTGTCCGAGCGCGAGCTCAACAAGGCTCGCCGCAAATTCGGGATGGTCTTTCAGTATTCGGCGCTGCTCGACTCGATGAACGTCTTCGAGAACGTCGCTTTCCCGTTGCGCGAGCACACCAAGCTCAAAGAGCGCGAGATCCGCGACAAGGTGCAGGACAAGCTCAAGGTGCTCGGTCTGGAAGGCACCGACAAGCGCTTTCCCAGCCAGCTCTCCGGTGGTATGCGCAAGCGCGTCGGTTTGGCGCGCGCCCTGATGCTCGAGCCCGAAGTGCTGATGTACGACGAGCCGACGAGCGGGCTCGACCCGATCACGAGTCGGCTGGTCGACGATTTGATCCTCGAGACGCGCGAGCGCTTCGGCGTGACGAGCCTGGTCATCTCGCACGATATGGCAGGCGCCCTGCACATGGCCGATCGCATCTTCGTGCTGGCCAAAGGGCGCATGGCAGCGGCTGGCACGCCGCGCGAGCTGATCGCCGGGGACAACGAGATCGTGCGAGAATTCATCGGCTCGAGCGGGGTTGCGACCGACCGGCTGCTCGAAGAGCATGCGCAACAAGTCGAGCAAGCGCACTCCCCCTCGCGCGGCTGACTTCCATCAGCTTGGGCACAATCGCCCCAGCGGCGTGGGTCGCGATGGTATAGGCTCCGCAGTCCCCATGGGCAAAACGATTTTGGTGACGGGTGCAGCCGGCTTCATCGGCAGTCACACCGCCGTGGGCCTGCTCGCGCGAGGCGATCAGGTCGTGGGTCTGGATAACCTCAACGACTATTACGATCCCGCGCGCAAGCGCAAAAACCTCGAGGAGGTGCGCGCTTGTAGCGGCGGCGAACGCTTCACGTTCGTGCAAGGGGACATCCGCGATCGCAGCCTCGTCCAGGAGCTGTACGCACGACACCAGTTCGACGCAGTCGCCCACCTGGCGGCCATGGCCGGCGTGCGCGCTTCCGTGGACGACCCCTGGCTCTACTACGACGTGAACCTCACCGGCACGCTCAACCTCGTCGATGCCGCGCGCGAGTACGGCAAGCCCAACTTCGTGCTCGCATCGACCTCGTCAGCTTACGGCAACACCAAGCAGGTGCCGTTCCTCGAAACCGACCCGGCGGATCGGCCCCTTGCTCCCTACCCGGCCAGCAAGCGCTCGGCCGAGCTGCTCGGCCACTCGTACCACCACCTGCATGAGCTCGACTTCACGGCGCTACGCTTCTTCACCGTGTACGGCCCGCGCGGCCGCCCCGACATGCTGGCGTACAAGCTGCTCGACGCGATGCGCCTCGGCCAGCCCATGCCTCTGTACAACGGCGGGCAAATGCACCGCGATTGGACCTTCGTCTCCGACATCGTCCAGGGCGTGGTCGCAGCGCTCGATCGCCGGCTCGGCTACGAAGTCATCAACATAGGCCGCGGCGAGCCGGTATTGTTGGCTGATTTCGTGCGTAGTCTGGAAGAGCTCGCCGGCCGCTCTGCCCCGGTCACGTCGGAGCCGATGATGCGCGCGGACGTGAACTACACCTACGCGGACATCACCAAGGCGCGCACCCTTCTGGGTTACGCACCGCGCGTCAGCGTTGCCGACGGCGTGCGCGAGTTCTTCGACTGGTACTGTAGCGCGGTCGGTAAGCTACCAACGGCGTGAAGGCTTGGCTCAAGCGCCGAGCAAGCTGCGCGTTGCCGCGATCACTCGCTCCACCTCGGCATCGCTGAGGAGCGGCGAGAGTGGCAGCGAGACCGTCCGCTCACCGATGAAGTTCGCGTTCGGGAACTGCTCAGGCACGTAACCGAAGCGCTGGCGGTAGTACTGATGCGTGTGGAGCGCACGGTAGTGCACGCCGGTGCCCACCTTGCGCTCGTGCATCTCGCTCATGAAGCGATCTCGCGACAGCGGCGCCTGGTCGAGGATGAGCAGCGTGTACAAGTGTCGGGCGTGCTGGGTCCCCGGCTCCGGCGGCGGAGGCAAGGACACTGGCAGCCCAGCAAACGCTCGATCGTAGCGCGCCCAGATCGCCTCGCGGCGCACGAGCCAGTCGGACAGCTTCGATAGCTGCGCCAGACCGAGGCTGGCGGCGGTGTCGGTCAAGTTGTACTTGAAGCCCGGAAAAACGACGTCGTAGTGCTTGTAGCCCTTGTCCGAAAAGCGGCTCCAAGCGTCGGCAGAAAGGCCGTGCAGCGCGTAGGTGCGAATGCGCTCGGCTAACTTGGCATCTTGCGTCGTGACCATGCCGCCCTCGCCGGTCGTCATGTTCTTGGTCACGTAGAAGCTGAAGCAAGTGATGTGGCCGATGCTGCCGATCTTGCGGCCGTGATAGCTCGTTTCGATGGCGTGGGCCGCGTCCTCAATCAGCAGCAAGCCGTGCTTTTTCGCCAGCGCGCTCAGCACCTCGAGGTTTACGGGTCGACCCGCGAAATGAACGGGCAAAATCGCGCGCGTGCGCGGCGTGATCGCAGCCTCCACAGCGCCAGCATCGATGTTCATCGTGCCCGGCTCGCAGTCGGCAAAGACCGGCACGGCGCCGGTATGCAGAACCGCGTTGGCGGTTGCGCAGAAGGTCATGGGCGTCGTGATCACCTCATCGCCGGGGCCGATGCCAGATGCAACCATGGCCAGGTGCAGCGCCGCGGTGCACGACGATGTAGCCACGGCATACGTGGCCTGAACGTATTCCGCGAATTTGCTTTGAAACTCGTGGACGCGCGGGCCAGTACCGATCCAGCTCGTTTCGAGTGTCCGCGTCACCGCGGCGATCTCGTCTGCTCCGATTACGGGTTTTCCGAATACGATGTAGGGCTCGGCTTCCATTCCTCGAGCCTTCTCTTAGCACGCCGCCCCGCGGGATAGGCGCTCATGCCACACGTGCGCGCGCTGCTAGCTCGTCCATGCGCACGCAGACGTAGCCCCTTTCACGCAGCAGCCCGACCGCGGCATCGATGGCCTCGAGCTTCTTGCTCCAAGGGATGCGCAAATCGCGCTGATGCTTGGCCAGATCGACGAGCCCGTCACGCTCATCCAGCGCGTCGATGGCGTGAAGCTCGAGGTTGACGCACTTTTCCCCGAGCACGCCGCGCGCCAGGAGGCGAGCGCCCGTGCTTCCGGCCAACGTCAGGGCAGTACCGATGAACGGGAGGCGTGTGCGCCGCGTCACCTGGATCGGCACCTCCCAGATGCCGGTTCCGCTAAACCAGTATGGACGCCCGACGCGGTACGGCATCGTCGGTGCGCGCAGCACCTCGGGCACGTCGATGATCGACGATGATGGCTGATGCCGTGCATTCATCGCTGTGAGCGCGGCCGCCTTCAACGCATAGTAGCTGGGGCAAGGAAATACGGAGCTGTCATAGGCGAGACCGCATTCACGGAGCAGGTCGAGCAGCGTGTCGGTGACGACGTAGCCAGGAGCGCGAAAACCGGTGACTTTGACGCGAGCCGCGCGCTCCAACGCGGCGACGCCTCGCTCGACCTCGCTTCGCATTTCCGGCGCCGGACGCCGCGTGAGGTCGTAGTGGTGGGAGAACGAGTGACTGGCGAGTTCGTGGCCCGCACTCGCGAGCGCAGCCAGGATCTCCGCGTTGTGCGCGCTCGCGAGGTCAGCACCCACCACGAACCACGTGAGCGGCAGTTCCCGCTGCTTCGCCCAGTCGGCGAGCCGCGGGACCGCGCGTGCAAACAGCAAGTCGTCTTCAGCGCGAGCGGGAAGCCCGTGAATCGCGCGATAGTGGGCCACGGCGTCCAGATCGACAGAGATGGAGAGCAGCACGTGGCATCCGCGATACCGCCCAGAACATGATCCGTCCGGTCGGCGAGCTGAGGGCGAAGTACCACTCGTGGCGCCCCCGGGCAACCTTCAACTATGGTTGGTCCTTCGCGACAGTCCGGAGCATGCTCCGGCGGCAATAGGTGCTGGCCGATGAACAAACCAATCCGGACGCTACTCTCGATCGCGCTCATCGCGAGCTGGACGGGCTGCCAACGCGCGGAACCCGGCTCCACCGGCGGCGACACGTCGGCCAAGAAGGTGGCTCCGGTGCCACCACCACCGAACTCGCCGCTAGCGGGAGCCTGCCCACGCCTGATTACACCCCAGCCTGGCGACAACTGGGCCAGAATCCAGGCAGCTATCGACGCTGGCAAAGACGCAAGCTGTAACGAGGTCCTGCTCGGCGCCGGTGAATTCGAGATCTCGAGACCATTGCAGCTACGCAGTGGGCTACGTCTCTCCGGACAGCGTTGGAAAAGGTCCTTTTCGACCCTGCGACCCAGCCGTGAGTTCAGCGGTGCCGCCTTGCTGCTAACGAAACTCGACGTCGAGGCTAGCGAGCGCAAGCAAATGGCCTTCTACGTCGAAGACCTCCATTTCGACGCCAAGCCCTCCTGCCCCTCGAACAACGATTGCCCCGACGCGAAAGTGCAGGTCGGCATATGGTTGGAGAACCCAGCATACCCGACGATTCGAGACTGCGACTTCACGCGCTTTCCAGAGAGCGGTGCCGGCATTCGCGGCGGCGGTGTCCTTTACCTCAAGTTACTCGACAACCGCTTCATCGGCATGCTGGGTTGGAGCGTCGACTTGGACATCGCTTTCTGCCCCAAGAAACCTAACTCCAACAAGCATTACGGGTACTACGCCGTCTCCGTGGGGACGATTCAACGCAACTATTTTGCTGGCCGACGCGGCCTCCGCCTAACTCCCGGCTTTGCCGTTACCATCCGCGACAATCAATTCGAAGGCGGGCTGTCCATGATCCACGCCTACGAGAGTGCCTCGAGCGTGCTGATCATCGAGAACAACTACTTCGAGCTCAGCCGAACTCCACAAGACGTGCCCGAGCACGGCTCGATCTCGGTCAAAGGCACGGGGCGCATCGTCGGCAATCTGCTGATTGGTCCGGCCAAGGGGAAGCTGGGCCAGTACCCCGGGCCAGGCATCGAAGTATTGAGTAGCGCATCGATGACCATCGAAGACAACACGATTCGCCGCTTCGATCCGGGCGTAAAGGTGGCCGGCGTCAAGGAACCTCGCCTGGTGCGGGACCGCGGCAATGTGATCGCTCCCAAGACTCAAGTCGACGTGCCTTGGGACTTTCCTGGGCGGCGTGCGGAGCCCGCAGACGACGCGAACGACGACGTACACGAAGGCACGAACGACGACGCGAACGCCCACGACTGGGTACTCCCCCAATGATGAGCGCACCCGCACGCCGGGGTCGATCAAAGCGCCCCGCTCTTGCCAAGGCCTACTCTGCTGCTAGATGGACGCCATGACGGTCGTCGTGCTGGGAGGCGGCCAACTCGCGTGTGAGCTCGAGAGGGCGGAGTGGCCCGAGCTACTGCGCCCCAAGCTTCTGACGCGAGCGGAGGTCGATATCACCCAACGTTCCGCCGTCGAGCACGCACTGGCAAACGCCAGTTTGGTCATCAACGCCGCCGCCTACACGGCCGTCGACAAGGCCGAAGTCGAGCAGGAGCTCGCGTATCGCGTCAACGCCGAGGCGCCAGGAACGCTCGCCGAAGTGTGCGCTCGAGTGGGGGCACCGCTGCTCCATATATCGACCGACTACGTCTTCGACGGCACCAAGTCGACGGCGTACGTCGAAGACGACCCCACGGCACCGCTTGGAGTCTACGGAGCTAGCAAGCTACGGGGCGAGCAGTTGGTGCGCGCCAAGTTGGACCAGCACTGGATCGTGCGGACA
Source organism: Myxococcota bacterium (assembly GCA_048498935.1). Lineage (GTDB taxonomy): Bacteria > Myxococcota_A > Polyangia > Polyangiales > Polyangiaceae > PMG-095. Next base: position 7,851 of record JBEHXA010000126.1, on the reverse strand, counting down.
TCTTGGGTGGTGAGCGCCTTCGGGAACAACTTCGTCAAGACCATGTTGCGCCTCGCCAGCCAGCGCGGTCGGCTTCGCGTCGTCGCCGATCAATTCGGTCGCCCCACTCCGACCAAAATTCTCGCGAGTGCCCTCGTGAGCATGGCAACGCGCTACCTGAGCGGAGGCCCAAGCGTGCCTTGGGGCACCTACCACTGCGCGGGGGCCGGTCGCGCTACTTGGCACGAGCTCGCCAGCAAGGTCGTCGAGCTGCAAGCCCTGTACACGAACTGTCGCCCCCCTGTCGACGCCATCTCGACTGCCGACTACCCCACGTCAGCCAAGCGGCCCGCAAACTCTGAGCTCGATACGACGAAGCTGGAGCGCGCTCTCGGCGAAGCCATGGCGCCATGGCAGGCAGGCGTCGAGGATATCATCAGCGAGCTGCTCGGCCGACCGCGCTCAGCGTGAAGGCGGGGGAGCCCGCAGTTGCGGGTCCACGCGGGCTCGACTACGTTCGGCTGGTTCCGTGAGTGCCTCCGAAGGGTCGCTGAAGTCGTGCATGGCGTGCTTCGCGACGATGAGTGATTCACCCATCGCCGCTGCGGACTTCGTCTACGCAGATGGTGAGGACCAGAAGCATTGGAGCTACGAGCTGCTACGCTGCCTGGCCTGCGGGATGGGTCGCCTGTACCCCACGCCCACGGCGGCAGCGCTCAACGCCCTCTACAGCAACGGCTACGACGCCTACCGCGGGGACGCGGATGCCGCCGCCGGCTCGCTGTCGCGACGAACGAAGCTCCTGATCTCCGAAGTCAGCGCCGCCGCGCTCTGCGCACGAAGTTTGCCCGCTCAACGTGCCCTCAGCCTCGCAACACAAGCTTTGGAGCTCGCTGGCGGACGCAGCGTACCCTTGACCGCATCGGTCCCACTCACGTTGCCGCGCGACGCCGCCATTTTGGATTTCGGTTGTGGAGCAGGCTTTTGGCTGCTCGCGATGCGCCACCACGGCTACTCCAACCTCTCCGCTTTCGACGTAGGCCAGCCCGCGCTACCTGGCTTGGCAGCGCTCGGCGTTCAGTGCTTCGCGGACGACCCGGCACTATTACCGGCCCACCGCTTCGACTGCATCCGTTTGGAACACGTGCTGGAGCACTTGGTCGATCCAGTCGAGGCGCTCACTCTGCTCCGTGAAAAACTGACCGTTCGAGGAACCATCGCGCTGACCGTGCCCAATTTCGCCAGTGCCTCGGCGAGACGCCTGGGCAGCGAATGGCGGGCGCTGCGCTTACCCTACCACCTGAGCCACTTCACGATTCACGCCCTGCAGCGCATTGCGCTGCGCGCAGGTTTCCAGCTCAAACGCACGCGGTTCCTCCCCATTTCGGAGCTGGCGCTGAAGCGCCCACGCGGCCGGCTAGCCCGCGTGGCTTGGCAAGCCACGCGACAGCGCTACCACGCGCGACTCCTCAATGCGCCTCACGCCGAATACGTGAGCTTCGAGCTCGAGCAAAGATGAGCGTGAAAGCGATCAATGGCGTTCGACGCCGAGTCCGGAGGTACGCTGATTGGGCGCGGGTAGCGGCATCCAAACTGGGGTCGGCCCCCTCCAATCCCAGCCTGAACGGAAAGGCGCAGGTCAGCCTGCTCAGCGTGAGCTTCAACACGCGAGAGCTCACCAAGCTGATGCTGCTCAGCCTGGCCGACCAAGCCTGGGCCGCGGAGCTCCACCGCATCGTGCTCGTGGACAATCGCTCGCAAGACGGGAGCGGCGCGTGGCTGAACGGCCTTGCTAGAGCGACGCGTGTCGAGGTGTTCCACAACGTGGGCCCGACTTCTCACGGGTTTGGCCTGCGTTACGCCGTGGAAGCGCTCGCCAAGAGCGAAGCTCATTTGCCGCTCGAAAGTCGCACCAACCTGTTGCTGGTCGTCGACACCGACATCGTCTTCCTGCGCCCCGACACGCTCGACCTCTGCAGTCGCGAGCTAATGGCCAACGACGACGCCGGCGCTCTGGGCGAGCTGCAATTCGATCTGGGCGAGCCGTACGCTCACCCGTGCTGCCTCTTCGTGCGCAGCGATGCGTTTTCCGATGCGCGCGTTTGGCCCTTCGTTGATCACGGCGCGCCTGCCCTATGGCTGCAGCGCAGCCTGCGCTGCACCGGACGACCTGTCTTGGATTTTCCGCTGCGGTCCGAGGATCACATCGTACACCGCGGCCGCGGCTCGATCGCTGCAGTGAATCGGCTGGGACTGGACGACGTTTACGCCAATGTGCGCAACGACGCCCATTTTCACGGCAACCCTCGAGGCGAAGCGCTGTGGGCGGAGGTCGAAACGCGCCACGCGAAGCACCTTGGTGAAGCGAACGACGTCGCCTGTGCTGAATACCTGAGAGCTCGCTTGGGGCGACCAGGCAACAGCTCACGCGTGGTCGAGCGCAGCTAGAACGCCCTGCCGCGTCAGGTCGAAAGCCCGACTTTCCAGCTCTCCAAGGGCCGCTTCACTCAGGCTAGCGCTGGGGCCGTCGGGCGACAACCGTTCGAGGCTAGCCTCGGGCTCGTGCACCCATTGCCGCGGGTCGACTTGGGCGAGCGGCGGCAACCCCAACTCCCCGAACAAGTCGCTGCACTTCGGCGAGTACGCGAAGGAAGCGCACGGCGTCTTCGTCAACATCGCGAAAACGTGCGCGTGAAAGCGTGTGACCAGCGCACGTTCGGCGGTCGCGAAGGTCGCCAGCACACGCAGCGGATCTGAATCGTAGGTGACGTGCTTCACGGCATGGCGCTTGAGCAAAGCGCGAGCGAACAGGTCGTCTTCAGGGGCGAGAGGCACGGACACCACTTCCCAGCCTCGAGCAAGAAATCTACCAACCAACGTGTCGACCAGGCTCGCGTAGCTCGGCGCGATGCGGTCGTACCAGGCAGCTTGTTCCGGCAGGTGCTTGCTGAACCAAGCTGTCGGCGTGGTATTGGCGACGAACTCCGCACCTCGGTGCGTGTGCAGGAACGGCGAGAGGTTCAGGACCAGGCGACCCAACACGCGTGGCGGTGGTACGTAACCCTCGTTGGCCAACCGCAACGCAAACGCGATGTCCGGTTGCACGACGATGTCTCGTCGACCGAGGATCCGCGTCAGCTCTTCGGCACTTTTTCTCGAGCGGGTCGAGATCCAAGCGGCGTCGCGCAGCGTACGTAACGATGGCCCAGGTAGCTCGGCCTCAGCCAACGTCGCTGAGACTCCGACGACAGAAACCGAGCAGCGGCGACGCCCGACGTACGCGCTGAACGCCTGGAGCGGCGAGCCTGGCCGAGCCGTGACCACCCCGCCACCGGCCAACACTACGGCGCGCGGCGGCGAGAGCGATAGCCTGCCGCTCAAGCGAGGACTGTCGAAGGCGGTACGTGCGAAGCGACTCGCAATGCCGTTCAACGCCACCCCCAAGGCTAGATCTCCGACGTTGCCCGCGTCGTAGCAACCGAAAATGGAAAGCTCTGGCGCAGCGCCCAAGCGGTACCCAACACGCATCAAACGCTGCCACCGAAGGTGCCAGATTGTGCGCCGCTGAAGCGCCAAGGCACTGCTTTCGATGCTCACGCTAGCCATGGACACGCTTCGCCTACTCCACGCCACGCCTCGAGCGTAGCTCGTCCCAACGGACCATAGTGCGATGCGCTCGGCAAGAGCCTTGTGCTACGTTCGGGCCGGCCGCGCTGATGGTTTTCAACTCATTTGCTTTCGCGCCGTTCCTTGCACTGGCGGTCGCCTCGCGATTCCTAAATGTACCGTGGGCCGTTCGCAAAGCGGCATTGATCGCCATAAGCTACCTGTTCTACGCGGCCTGGTATCCCTGGGCGCTCAGCTTGCTCCTCGCCAGCACCCTGTTCGACTTTCACATCGCCAAAGCGATCGAGGCCGCCAGCGCGCCACGCGTGCGCCGGCTGATGCTGCTGGGCAGCATTGGGCTCAACTTGGGCGTTCTCTTCGCGTTCAAGTATCTGGGCTTTGCCCTGAGCAACCTGAACCAGCTGCTGTCAGGGGTCGGGCGCGCGCCGCTCACGTACGAACCGCATTGGATGCTACCCATCGGCATCTCGTTCTATACGTTCATGTCGCTATCCTACGTCACCGACGTGTATCGACGGCAGCGTAATGCTGAACGCAGCCTTCTCGATTTTGCGCTATTTTTGGCGTTCTTTCCGCACCTCGTCGCAGGCCCCATCGTCCGAGCCGAGGAGTTTCTGCCTCAATGCAAGGTGGAGCGTAAACCCAGTGCGCAGGCGGTGTGCTGGGGCTTGCTGCTGCTGCTAGTCGGACTTTTCGAGAAGGTCGTGCTAGCGGACTCGTGGTTCGCGCCGATCTCGGATCGGGTGTTCGAGGCAACGTCTCGACAACTCTCTACCCTCGACGCCTGGTGCGGAGCGTTGGCCTTCTCCGGTCAGATTTTCTGCGATTTTGCCGGCTACTCCACGTGCGCCATTGGCGCTGCGACCTGCCTAGGTTTTCAGCTCCCCGAAAACTTCCGCTCTCCGTACACGGCTGTCGGGTTCAGCGACTTTTGGCGGCGCTGGCACATCACGCTCTCTCGCTGGCTGCGCGATTACGTCTACGTGAGTCTGGGCGGCAATCGCGCCGGGGCATGGCGCACGTGGCGCAACCTCCTCCTCACCATGCTGCTAGGCGGCCTCTGGCACGGTGCATCGTGGACGTTCGTCGCCTGGGGCGCCTTACACGGCGTGTTCCTGTGCACCGAGCGGTTGTTGCGCGCGCTCGCGACCAGGCTGCGCTGGCAGGCCAGTCGCGCCAGCACCATCGTGGCCGGCGCAGCGACACTGGCGGGTGTTTTCTGGGCCTGGGTGTTCTTTCGCGCTCCCAACCTGGGAGTCGCGCTGGACATGACACGACACATGTTTGGATTGGTGCCTAGCAGCAACCGGCTCATCAGCAACGTGGACGTGCTGCTGCTCTTGTTCGCGGCTACGGGATTGCTGAGTGCCCAGTGGCTCGTGCGCGACAAGAACCTGACGGAGCTCGCCGATCGGGCGCCCAGGCCGCTGCTGTTCGCGGTCGTTGCGACCCTGGTCGTAGCCTTGGCCACCATGGCAGGGGAGGATCGTGCCTTCATCTACTTCCAGTTCTGAGACCGGCACGCTCGAGCTACCTCGCCGAGCACTGCTCGGCGCCGGCCTCGCTGGAGCCGGTGCCGCCCTGTTGACGCTAGGCGTTTTCGAGCTCGACTCGCGCAAGCGCGGCTTCCGCGCGGAGGTGCGCGACTCACCTGAGCTGTGGTGCGACATGCGAGGGCTTGCCAATCGGCTCGGCCGCAGGGCACTCGCGTTGGTCGGCTCGTCACGCTTTCAGCTCGGCCTCGACCCCCTGGTACTGGGTGCCGACCTACCCTCCCTCACGCCGGTTCACCTGGCCATCAACGGATCACCGGCCCTGCCGGTGTTGGGCGACCTGGCTCGTGACCCAGGTTTTCACGGCACGGTGCTGTGCGAGGTCATGCCGCAGAGCTTCTTCGCGCGAAACATCTTGAGTCCGAGCGCCGCACCCTGGCTTGCCTACGCGCGCGATCGACCAATGGCAGGACCAATCGAGGGGCAGCTACGACGCTTCGTGCAGCGTAGGGCAGCCTGCATCCAGCCCGCCTTGGATTTACGAGTCGTGGCCCGGCGCGCCCTGCTTCGCCAAGGCCTACCGGAACCACCGTACTTTCACCTGCGTGAAGACCGCTTCATCGAGGCCGACTATACCAAGACGGACGCGAAGGCACTATTGGCGTTTCGCATCAAGCGCATGAACGAGCGCGGTCGTCCACTGACGCCGAGCGAGCTCGAGCAGCTGCTCAACCGCATCGCAAAGTGGTGCCGCGAGATCGCAACGCGGGGAGGTCGAGTGATCTTCGTGCGCATGGTCTCGTCGCTCGCTCTACGCGAGCTAGAAGACGCCGCCTTCCCCCGCGCGGATTGCTGGGACCGCCTCCTGCGCGTGACCGGCGCGCCGGGCGTGTACGACCAAGACCTGCCAGCCATTGCCAGGTTTCGTTGCCCAGATGGGTCGCATCTCGATGCGCCCCAGGCGCGCGCGTTCACGCACGCACTCGCGATGAATTTGCTCGACCGAAGATTGGTCTAAGCTCAGCCGTAGCCACTGTTTGACGTTCCCTCGGCCATGCAAGAAGCCCCCGACATTTCGGTGATCATCACTACCTATAACCGGTGCGGCCTCTTGCAACGTTGCCTTGGCAGCGTACTGGAACAGACTGGGGTCAGCTTCGAGGTGCTCGTCATCGACGATGCCTCAACCGACGACACCGAACGGTCCCTCGCCAACCTACGGAACCCGCGGCTTCGCTACCATCGTCTGGAGCAGAACTGCGGTGCGCCCGCTAGGCCGCGCAACGTCGGCATCCAGCTAGCTCGTGCCCCGGTGCTGTTCATTTTCGATTCCGACGACAGCATGCTGCCGGGATGTCTGACAAGCTTCGTCGAGGCATTCGCAGCGGATCCGGAGCTGGGCCTGGCATGGTCGTGGAAGAACGTCCAGGATCACAGCGGAAGAACGGTAGAGGTCGAGAAGCGCGAGCGCCTAATGACCGAGGCCCCCTTCCCGCTCGCATTGTCATACACGCCCGGTGCAAACGGCCTAGCTATCCGCCGCTCAGTGACCGAGGCGATTGGCGGCTTCGACGAAGCGCTGCCGCGCATGGACGACTACGACTTCACGCTGCGCTTCCTGGCCGCCAACCGCTGGGCCCTGCGGGTGCTGCCAGTCGTCACCATGAACGTGCATTCCGATTCGGCAGACCACGTCTCTGCCAGCAGCAAGCGAACACTCGCGGCTCGCGAACACCTCCTGAGTAAGCACCGCCAGCTCTTCGCCGCCCATCCCGAGGTCTACGCGCGGCACCTGTACCATGTCGCGCTGTTGCGCTTGCAGGTGCACCGTGATCGATGGGGGTTCGCGAAGGGTGTGCTCGCGTCTCTGCGCGTCTCCCCGCGGCACGTCCGCCGTGCAATTACACTTTGGCGAGTTCTGCCGGTGGCACTGCGCTCCACACCCACCACGACGGCACGAACGACGCGCAGCCAATTGAAACGCAACGTGGTCGACTAGCTCACGCCACGGGCGCGCCCAACACACCATCGAACACGCGGGCGAACTCCGCGACTTGCTGCTCGGCCAGGTAGCGAGAGCACTCGCGCTCGTTCGCTCGGACCGAGCTTCCGCCAGCTCGCAGCGCGGCATTGAACGTGCCCTGCGCATCCGGCCCATCCAGGAAAATGCCAAGCCCCGTCTCCGAGAGGCGAGCGCGTGCCTCGCTGGGATTCGGCACGATGGCGAGCACCGGCTTCCTCAAGGCGTGGTAATCGACCAGCTTCGCTGGCAAGCACCACCACCGAGCCTGCCTGCCATAAGGAAGTGTCGCCAAGCGTGCGCCGGCAAGCAGCGCGTAGAGCTCCGTCTGCGGGACGTGGTCAATGAACTGCACGTGCTCCAGCAGACCGAGCTCAGCCAGACTAGGCAGCAACCTGGGCTCGTTGACTTCGCGCCGCCCGACCACCAAAAATTCGTAGCCAATCTCGCGTAGCTCGGGGTCGCGCAACGCACCCGCGAACAGCCTAAAAATAGCATCACCATAATCCTGCAGATACTCTCCGCAGAAGATCAGATACGGCTTGGCGCGTACGGCTGGCGGCTGCTGCAGCAGCTCGCGATCCAAACCTGTCGGGATGAAATGGAACCTGGAGTCGTCCTTCAGCCCGTAACTCTCTTTCAAGATCAAGGCGATGGACTGCGCGGCCACAGTGACGGCGTCCGCGCGCTCTGCCGCCACGCGCTCCAGCTCGAGCTGCAGCGCGAACACCC
>JBEHXA010000125.1:0-14622 GCA_048498935.1 Myxococcota bacterium | reverse complement strand
TCTTCGCGCTCTTCCTCGGCATGTCGAACGCCTTCGTACTCGTGCCGGCACCCGCACGGCGACGCCTCGATTTACGACGCGCTGGTGCGCATGGCGCAACCCTTCAGCCTGCGCGCGCTGATGGTAGACGGCTCCGGCAACTTCGGCTCGCTCGACGGCGACGCTGCGGCCGCCATGCGCTACACCGAGTGCCGCCTCGCTCCGCTGGCGCACGAGCTGCTCCAGGAGATCGAGCAGGACACCGTTCACTTCCGCCCGAACTACGACGGCACGAAGTTCGAGCCGGTGGTGCTCCCCGCCGCGCTCCCCAACCTGCTCGTCAACGGCGCGACCGGCATCGCGGTCGGCATGGCCACCAACATCCCTCCGCACAACCCGGAGGAGGTCGTGAGCGCGGCGATCCGCCTGCTCGACGCGCTGGTCGACGGCAAGCAGCTGTCGTCGCGCGAGCTGTGCCGCACCATCAAGGGCCCGGATTTTCCCACCGGCGGGCAGCTCGTCTCGTCGAGTGAGGAGATCAAGCAGGTCTACGAGACCGGCCAGGGCTCGCTGAAACTGCGCGGCACCTGGAAGCTCGGCGCGGCCACCAAGACCGGGCAGCTGGTGACCATCACCAGCATCCCCTACACCGTCAACAAGGCCGACCTGGTCGAGCGCATCGCCGATGTGGCCATTTCGCGCAAGATGCCGCTGCTGGTGGACGTGAAGGACGTCTCGACCGACGACATCGCGATCGAGCTGGAGCTCAAGAAGGAGGCCGACCCGCAGAAGGTCTTGGCCTACCTGTTCAAGCACACGCCGCTGCAGATCAACTTCGCGGTCAACATGACCTGCCTGGTGCCGACCGAAAACCCCGAGGTGGGCCGGCCCGAGCGCATCGATCTGGCGCAGATGCTCTGGCACTTCCTGCACTTCCGCCTGGAAGTGGTGACGCGCCGCCTGGGTCACGAACTGAAGGCACTGGCGAAGCGCATTCACGTGTTGGAGGGCTTCGAAAAGGTCTTCGACGCGCTCGACCAGATCATCAAGATCATCCGAGCCTCCGAGGGCAAAGCGGACGCGGCCGAGAAAATCATGGCCAAGTTCAAGCTCGACGAGGAGCAGACCGACGCCATCTTGGAGCTCAAGCTCTACCGCCTCGCTCGCCTCGAAATCCTGGTGATTCAGAAGGAGCTCAAGGACAAGCGCAAGCGCAGCAAGGAGATCCGCGGGCTGCTCGATGAAGAAGAGTCCACCGGGCGCTGGGGCATCGTGAAGCAAGAGCTGACCGAGCTGCTCGCGCGTTTCGGCAAGGACGGTAAGCGCCGCACGCAGATTCAAGAGCTCGGTGAGGAAGCCGAGTTCAGCGAAGAAGAGCTGATCGTCGCCGAGGACGCGTACGTGCTGGTGACCAGCGACGGCTGGATCAAGCGCCAGAAAGAGGTCAAGGACGTCTCCAGCACGCGCCTGCGCGAAGGCGACGCGGTACTGGCCTGCGAAATCGGCTCGACGCGCTCCAGCATCGTGTTCCTCTCTAACTTCGGTACGGGCTACACCTGCCGCATCATCGACGTGCCGGCGACCAGCGGTTACGGCGAGCCGGTCCAAAAGCTGTTCAAGCTCAAGGACGGTGAGCGCATCGTGGCCGCGCTGTCGCTCGATCCGCGTGTCATCGGCGAGGTCGCCGAGCGCGAAGGCAAACGACCGAAGACGTACGGTGTGGCTGCGACCAGCGACGGCTACTCGCTCGCGTTCGGGCTCGCGCCTTTCGTCGAGCCCAGCACGCGCGCGGGTCGACGCTTCGCCAGGCCGGCGGAAGGCGTGGAGGTCGTCGGCGCAGGCAAGGCCAGCGGCAAGGAGATCGCGATCTGCGCCACGCGGCGCCGAGCGTTGCTCGCTCCGGTCGACGAGATCAGCTACTTGTCCGGCCCCGGTAAGGGCGTCGTGCTCATCAAGCTGGACGACGACGATCAGGTCGTCGGTTTCCGCCTGGCCAGCAGCTCCAAGGACGAGCTCGTGCTCGAAAGCTCGCAAGGCGGCGAGCGGCGCGTCGGCACGGCCGACTACAAGCCGACCGGGCGCGGCGGCAAGGGCCACGAGGTGATCAAGCGCGGCACCTTGGTGCGTGCCCTGCCCGGCGTCCCCGAGGCTCCCCCACCCCTTCAGCCCTAGTCGAGAGTCATGGCAAGCAGCAAATACACGGGTGACGACATCCAGGTGCTCGAGGGGCTCGAGCCCGTTCGCAAGCGCCCCGGCATGTACATCGGCGGCGTAGGTAGCGCCGGCCTGCACCACCTGGTTTGGGAGATTTTCGACAACTCGGTGGACGAGGCCATGAACGGCCACGCCAGCGAGATCATCGTCACGCTGCACAAGGACGGGCAGAGCGTCACTGTCAGCGACGATGGGCGCGGCGTGCCGGTCGACATGAACGCCAAGCTGAAGAAGCCGGCGCTCGAAATCGTGTACACGGTGCTGCACGCCGGCGGAAAGTTCGAGCAGGGCAACTACAAGACGTCCGGCGGTCTCCACGGCGTGGGCGCCTCCGTCGTGAATGCGCTGTCGTCGCGACTCCAAGTCAACGTCAAGCGTGACGGCTTCGAGTGGCAGATGGAGTTCAAGGTCGGCAAGCCCACCGGCAAGCTCCAGAAGCTGAAGGCCGCGCGAGGCACCGGGACGACCGTCTTCTTCCGACCCGATCCGACGATCTTTCCGCGCGTCGATTTCTCCGCCGACACGATCCGCGAACGCCTGGAGATGGCGAGCTTTCTGCACCGCGGTCTGAAGGTGCACTTCCACGACGAGCACGGCGGGCAAAAGTACGTCTTTGCGCACGCCGAAGGCATCGTCGACTACGTGCGGCAGCTGACCAAGCAAGCCGCCAAAAAGCCGGTGCACGAGCCGCCCTTCGTGATCACCAAGGACGGCGACACGCGCCTCGAAGCGGCCTTCTTGTGGACGGAATCGACCGACGAATCGCTGAAGAGCTTCGTCAACGGCATTCCGACCGGCTCCGGCGGCACGCACGAAAACGGCCTCCGCGCCGGCGTGGCCAAAGCGGTGCGCAATTACATCGACACGCACAACCTGATGCCGCGCGGCGTAAACATCGCCGCGGAGGACATTCGCGAAGGCATGTCCGGCGTGCTCAGCATCTTCATCGCCGAGCCGCAGTTCCAGGGACAGACCAAGGATCGCCTGAACAACCCGGAGATCCAGTCGGCAGTCGACGGCGCGGTCCGGCCGGCGCTCGAGCAGTGGCTCAACTCGAACCGCAGCGTCGCCGAGCAAATCGTCGCGCGCATCATCCTGGCGGCGCGCGCGCGTGAAGCCTCTCGTGCTGCCTCGGCTTCGGTGTCGCGAAAGACGGCCACCAGCGGTCGGCTCACCTTGCCGGGCAAGCTGTCAGATTGCCTCTCGAGCAATCGTGAATCGACCGAGCTCTTCATCGTCGAAGGCGACTCCGCAGGCGGCTCGGCCAAGCAAGGCCGCGACCGCAACACGCAAGCCATTTTGCCGCTGCGCGGTAAGGTCCTGAACACCGAAGGCATGGCGCTGAGCAAGGTGCTCGAGAACAAAGAGCTGGCCGACCTCGTCACCGCGCTCGGCTGCGGGATCGGCCCAAATTTCGAGCTCTCGCGGCTCCGCTACCAGCGCGTCGTGCTGCTGGCCGACGCGGACTCCGATGGCCATCACATCACCACCCTGCTGCTCACTTTCATCTACCGGCACCTCTCGGAGCTGATGAAGAACGGGCGCGTGTACGTCGCCGTGCCGCCGCTCTACCGCATCGACATCGGCAAGGAGACCCACTGGGCCGCCGACGACGCCGACCGCGACCGCCTGCTCAAGGAAAAGCAGAAGGGCAACGCGCGCGCCGAGATCACACGCTTCAAGGGCTTGGGCGAAATGATGCCGAAGGTGCTGTGGGACACCACGCTCAACCCCAAAACTCGCCGTATGCTGAAGGTGGGGATCGCCGACGCGCTCGAGACCGATCGCATCGTTGGTGAGCTGATGGGCAAAGACGCTTCAGCGCGGTTTCATTTCATCATGGACCGCGCCGACGAGGCCGCTGACCTCGACGTGTGACCGATAGCCCCGGAAGCTTCGAATCCTGGCCGCTCGGCCGCTCGAAGCACGCTGACATCGCTGCCGCGACCCGCCAGCTACGGCCGGGGCCACCTCTAGCAACTCTCGAAATTCCCAGGATTTTTGCCGATTCCGACCCTGACGTTAGGCCTGCTTGAGGGCCGCCCTGGTCTGGGCTAACGCGAGGCCCGGCTTTGCCGCTTTCACCCCGAGAAACCTCGATCTCCGTGCGCCAGCTTTTCGTCGTCTTCGTCGCCTTGGCCCTGCTGCTTCTGCCAAGCGCGGCCACTGCACAAACGGCGGGCGCGACCGACCCCCGGACTGGCGCACCCGCTGCTGCGCCGCAACCGCTGCCTCAGAGCGAAGCCGAGCTGGCGCGCGGTCTGCCGATCCTGCGCATCCTGGTGTCCGGTAACCGCCGCATCACCGCGGAAGACGTGGTGACCTACCTGCGCGAGCGCAGCGGGCAAGAGTTCACGCCCGAGGCGCTGACTCAAGACGTGCGCGAGCTCTACGGCTCGGGCTTCTTCGACGACATCGAGGTCGACCTCGAGCGGCTCGAAGAGGGCGTGGTGCTGCGCTTCCAGGTGCGCGAGCGCCCGAGCGTCGGCACCGTGAGCTTCGAAGGCAACCATGAGATCAACAACGAGGATCTCACCGAGGGCATCGAGCTCAAGACCAACACGATCCTGAGCCCGCCGGCGATTCGGCGCAGCATCCAGAAGATCCGCGATCTCTACGCCGAGAAGGGCTTCTTCCTGGCGGAAGTCGACAGCGAGACCATCGCCCGCAAGAACAACGAGGTCGAGGTCAAGTTCAAGATCCGCGAGGCCGGCCAGGTGAGCGTCAAGCGCGTCACCTTCATCGGTAACGAAGCCATTTCGACCGAAGAGCTCCGGGGCCTGATGTTCACGGGCAACCCGGGCTTGCTGGCCTTCGGCTCCGGCGGCCCCTTCCGCCAAGATGCATTCGAGCGCGACGTCGCGGTGATCAGCGCGATGTATTACGACCGCGGCTTCCTCTCCGTGGCGATCAGCACTCCGCGCGTGATGCTCACGCCCGATCGCACCGGCATCGAGGTCACGCTCACGATCGAAGAAGGGCCGCGCTACAAGATTCGCCAGCTGCGCGTCTACGAACGCGGCGAGGGCGGTAAGGAAGTGGACCCGATCGACGGGCGCCGCAACCTGCGCATGATGGTGCGCGCCAAGGGCGGCGACTACTTCAACCGCGCCGCCCTGCTCGAAGACCTGCAGGCGATTCGCACGCTGTACCGCGACCACGGCTACGCCAACGTCGACGCGAACCCGCAGGTTCAGCCCGACCCCACGACCAACGAGGTCGACGTCGTCGTGCCGGTCGAGCGCGGCCCGCTCGTGCGCTTCGAGCGCATCGAGATGCGCGGCAACGGCAAGACCCGCGACAAGGTGATCCGCCGCGAGCTGGAGATCGCCGAGGGCGAGCTGTTCAGCGAGACGAACCTCGAGCGCAGCAAGCGCCGCGTCAACGCGCTGGGCTACTTCGAGCGCGTCGACGTGTCGATGGAGCAAGGCTCGGCTCCCGACAAGATGAACGTGTACTTCGAGGTCGCCGAGCGCCCGACCGGTACATTTCAGGTCGGTGCCGGCTTCTCGAGCGTCGAAAATTTCATCGCCACAGCGCAGATTCAGCAGGCAAACCTGTTCGGCAACGGCCAGAGCCTGTCGCTACAGGGGCAGTTCTCCAGCTTGCGGCAGCTGGTGAACATCCACTTCTTCGAGCCATACTTTCTCGACAGCAAGTTCAACGCCAGCATCGATATTTACGATCAGCAGCGGTATTACACCGACTTCGCGCAGGCCAGCATCGGGGGCGGCATCAGCTTCGGTTACCCGCTGATCGAGCCCGAGCTGACCGCGTCGCTCGCGTACACCGGGCAGGTCGACGACGTTTCGACTGACTCACAGCCGCCTCTCCTGGGCACGTCCAACAGCGTCAGCGTGTTCCAGCGCCTGCCGCTCGCGAACCTGTTCAACGACGGTCTGACCTCGAGCCTCCGCCCCGGCCTCACCTACGACACGCGCGACAACCGCCTGTTCCCTAGCTCCGGCCTGTACCTCGCGGCGTCCAGCGAGTTTGCCAGCAAGTACTTGGGCTCGGAGAACGAGTTCATCCGGCACCGCATAACGGGTCGCTTCTACTACCCGCTGTTCTGGGGCTTCGTCGCCAAGATCAACAGCGAGTTCGGCTTGGTCACGAGCCCGTCCAAGGAAGGCGTCCCGATCTTCGCGCGCTTCTTCCTGGGCGGCATCTACGACATCCGCGGCTTCGAGTTCCGCAGCATCGGCCCGCGCCTGCCGCTCACCAACTCCACCGACCCGAACAGCGTGCCGATCAGCAACGGCGCCAACATCGGCGGTAATTTGCAGTACTTCCAGAACATCGAGCTGGAATTCCCGATCGTCGAGTCGGTGGGCCTCAAGGGCGTGATTTTCACCGACGCCGGCAACGCCTGGAATACTGAGGATGTTTATTGCGAGGCCGCTGGCGGCGTCCCGTACAAGGCGATCAATCCGTGTTTCCACGGTATATCCAGCCTTGCCCACATGAGGACGTCGTACGGCTTCGGCTTCCGTTGGTTCTCGCCCCTGGGCCCGCTACGCTTCGAGTGGGGCTACCCCTTCTCGCCGCTTCCCTACGAGGAGTCGTCCAAGTTCGAGTTCACCATCGGCAACTTCTTCTGATGCCCGAAAACGACGCGCGCGACTCCGAGCCCGAGGCTCCCGAGACTCCCCGTGTGAGCGGCGAGCTCCTGGGCACCTTCGGTATGCCGGCGGAGGGGCTGCCTCAGAGCAGCCAACGCGCGTCCGCACCGAGCGCAGACGAAGCCGCGGTGTCGGAGCCGGGTGACACGCTGCTCTCCGCCGGCAAGCCCGCCGAGCGCTGGGAGCTGGTGCTGGAAGATCGCATGGGGGTCATCGATCGCCGCATCGACGAGCTCGAGACGAGGCTCGCGAGCCTCGAGCGGAAGCGACCACGCGACGCGGCGCAGGTAGCGCGCCCCAAGCCGTGGCTCTGGATCGCGTTTTTGATTGGGGTGGCGATCGTTTTCCAACTGCTGCGCCGGGTGCGCTAGCCGCGCGGGATGAAAGTCGATGCAAGACGAACCGAGAGAACCTCTGCAGCCAGAACAACCGATCAGCATCCAGGACGAGATGCGTACGTCGTATCTCGACTACGCGATGAGCGTCATCATCGGACGCGCCATCCCGGACGTGCGCGACGGTTTGAAGCCCGTCCATCGCCGCATTTTGTACGCGATGCGCGACCTGAATCTGTCGCCTGGCGGCTCGTACAGCAAGTGCGCCAAGGTCGTCGGCCAGGTGCTGGGTAACTACCACCCGCACGGCGACGCGGCGGTTTACGACGCGCTGGTGCGCATGGCGCAGGACTTTTCCATGCGCCACATGTTGATCGACGGCCAAGGCAACTTCGGCTCGATCGACGGCGACCCGGCGGCCGCGTACCGCTACACCGAGTGCCGACTCGCGCGCATTTCGACGGAGCTGCTCACCGACATCGAGAAGCAGACCGTCGACTTCTCGCCGAACTTCGACGAGTCGACGGAGGAGCCGGACGTCCTGCCGGCGCGCTTCCCCAACCTGCTGGTCAACGGCTCCGGCGGCATCGCGGTCGGTATGGCGACCAACATCCCGCCGCACAACCTGTCAGAGGTGATCGACGCCACGATCATGCTCATCAACCAGCCCGACTGCACCGTCGCGGATCTGATGAAGCACGTGCAGGGCCCGGACTTTCCGACCGCCGGCCTGATCTACGGCCGCTCCGGCATCGCGCAGGCGTACCTGACCGGTCGCGGCAGCGTGATCATGCGCGCGCGCACCGAGATCGAGAAGGTCACGGGCAGCGCGGATCGCGAGCAAATCGTGGTCACCGAGATCCCGTTCCAGGTCAACAAGGCTCGCCTACACGCCAAGATTGGCGAGCTGATGCGCGACAAGCGCATCGAAGGCATCCGCGAAGCTCGCGACGAGAGCGATCGCGACGGCATGCGCCTGGTGCTGGAGCTGAAGAAGGACGTGTTCCCGACGGTGGTGCTGAACCAGCTCTACCGTATGACGGATCTGCAAACGTCGTTCGGCATCATCAACCTGTCGATCGTGGATAGCCGACCAGCCGTGCTCGATCTGAAGGAGACGCTGCGGCTGTTCGTGGAGCACCGCCGCGACGTGGTCAGCCGCCGCACCCGCTTCGAGCTGGCCAAGGCCGAAGGTCAACGCGACATCGTGGAAGGCCTGGGCATGGCCATCACCGAGGTCGACTTGGTGATCAAGACCATCCGCGAATCGCGCGACCCCGAGGTGGCGATGAAGGCCTTGATGGCCCTACCGCTCAAGGGGCTCGAAGAGTTCGTGAAGCGCGCCGGCCGGCCCGAGGCCGAGATCGAGGCCGCCAAGCAGCGCGGCGAGTATCGGCTGTCGGAGCGGCAGGCCAAGGCCATCTTGGAGATGCGGCTCGCGCGCCTGACCGGCCTGGAGCAGGAAAAGCTCGCTGCCGAGTACGGCGAGCTCTCCGAGGAAATCGCGCGTTTGCGCGCAATTCTGGCCGACGAAAAGGTGCTCATGGCCCTGATCGTCACCGAGCTGGAAGAGGTCAAGGAGAAGCACGGCGAGAAGCGCCGTACCGAGATCGTCGACAACGAAGCCGAGATTCAGGTCGAGGACTTGATCCAAGAGGAAGAGATGGTCGTAACCATCTCGCACTCCGGCTACATCAAGCGCACGCCGGTCTCGACCTACCGCGCGCAAAAGCGCGGCGGCAAGGGCACGCAGGGCATGGAGCAGCGTGACGACGAAGACTTCGTCACGCAGCTGTTCATCGGCAGCACCCACAGCTTCGTCTTCTTCTTCTCGACCAGCGGCAAGGTGTTCGTGAAGAAGGTGTACGAGATCCCGCTGGCGGCCCGTAACGCCAAGGGTCGCGCCATCGTGAACTTCCTCGAGCTCGGCCCGGACGAGAAGGTCGCCACCATCGCCCAGGTCACGGCCATCGAAGCCGGCTGGTACGTGACCACGATCACCAAGGGCGGTCAGATCAAGAAGACCGAGCTGATCGAGTACGAGAACTACCGAGACAAGGGCATCATCGGCGTGAAGATCGTCGACGGCGACGCGCTACTCAGCGCGATCGTGACCGACGGCAAGGCCGAGTTCCTGATCGCGACAAAAACCGGTCAGAGCATCCGCTTCGACGAGACCCAGGTGCGCCCGATGGGTCGCTCGGCGGCAGGCGTGAAGGCCATCGATCTGGCCGAAGGTGACGAGGTCGTGGGCTTGGCGCGCACCGAGCCCGAGCGGCAGTTCGTGCTCGCGGTGTGCGAGCGTGGCTACGGCAAGCGCACCGTGCTCGAAGAGTTCCGCCAGCAGAACCGCGGCGGTAAGGGCATCATCTTGATCGAGTGCAGCGACCGCAACGGTCCGGTCGTCGGCATCGCCATGGTCAAGCCCGAAGACGAGGTGATGCTGATCACCGACAAGGGTCAGACCATCCGTACGCCGGTCGAAGGCATCCGCGAGACCGGGCGCAACACGCAGGGCGTCAAGCTGATGAGCATCGCCGACGACGAGCGCGTGGTCGCGATCGAGCCGATCGGCGAAGGCAGCTCGTCCGGGCTGGACGAAGACGCGAGCGCCGAAGCCGACGCGAGCGCCGAAGCCGACACCAACACCGAAGCAGAACCGGGCGGCGATACGACGTCCGAGAGCCTGGCACCCGAGGCCGGCGGTGGCGACGAAGAAGCGTAAAAAGCAGGTCAAGGCGGGCCCCAGCGAGGCGCTCGCCTTGTACAAGGTGATTCGCAAGCGCCACTCCGACGCGCATTGCGAGCTCGTGCACGACAGCCCCTTTCAGCTGATCGTCGCGACGGTGCTCTCGGCTCAGAGCACCGACGTGATGGTCAACAAAATCACGCCGGAGCTGTTCCGGCGTTGGCCCGGACCCGCCCAGCTCGCGAAAGCGGTGCCGGCTGAAGTCGAGCAGGCGCTGTCGAAGATCGGCATGTTCCGTCAAAAGACGAAGAACATCATTGGGCTCGCGAAGCTGCTCGTCGAGAAGCACGCAGGTCAGGTGCCGCGGACACTCGCCGAGCTCGTGGAGCTCCCGGGCGTGGGACGCAAGACCGCGAACGTGGTGTTGGGTGTCGCGTTCGGCAAACCCGAAGGCGTGGTGGTCGACACGCACGTGCAGCGCATCAGTCAGCGCCTGGGGCTGACGGCTCACACCGAGCCGATCGAGATCGAGCAAGACCTAATGGGCCTGTTCGACCGCAAGCTGTGGGACCCGCTTTCCCACACGTTGATCTTCCACGGCCGGCGCATCTGCACCGCCCGCAAGCCAGCCTGCGCCGCCTGCCCGGCGCAAGACCTGTGCCCCAGCGCGTTCGACGCTGAAAACGTTGGCCGCAAGGCAATCCGCCCGCGCTGACGCTTTCCCCGCCGGCGCTCACGTAACGCGGCCGCATTCCAGCAGCCCTCGCCTCCCAAGCGAGATTGACATCCATTTTCAATAAGCTACCCTTTCCAGCCTGCCGATGCCCCGCCGGTTCGTTCAAAGCATGCTGGCGCTCGCGCTAGCAGCGTGGAGCGCGGGAGCTTCAGCGCAGGAGCGCAGCTACGTCTACACGCGCGAGTCGGCCGTGCTCGACGCGGGCACCAGCGAGCTCGACTGGTGGTCGACGTTTCGGCTCGGGCGCCAGCGCTACTTCAGCCGCCTGGACGGGCGGCTCGGGCTCGAGCACGGCCTGAGCAAAGGTTTCGAGGCCGGGCTGTACTGGAACTTCAGCAGCCAAACTGCGGACGTGGTCGATGACCCCGTCACCGGCGACATCGTGCGCACTTCGAGCTCCGAGCTGGCTGGCGCCTCGCTCGAAGCGAGCTACCAGCTCACCGACGCGGTCGCGGACGCGGTTGGCTCCGCGTTACAGCTGTTTACGACGCTGGGCACACGGCAGAGTGAGGTCGGTGTGCGCCTGATCGCCGATCGCCAGCTGGGTCGCCTCAAGCTCGCAGGCAACGTGAACGGTACCCTCGGGCTCGAGCCGCTGCGCGGCGATTCGGGTACTGAAGTGCACAGCTCATTCGTCCTCGAGCCAGCACTGGCTGCCGGTTATCGGCTCGGCGAAGCGGTCTCGCTCAGCCTGGAGCTGAGGGCGCCGCTCGGTCTGGCCGGCGACGCCGACAGCTCGACGCTATTCGGCGGCCCCGTGTTGAGCGTGGCACAGCATGGCTATTGGGCAGCGCTCGGCGTGCAGCCGCAGCTGGTCGCATTTTCGGGCCAGAGCCCGGACAGCTCGCTCGATCTGAGCTCGCACGAGCGGGTCGAAGTGCGCTTACTAGCGGGGTTTTTGCTATGAAAAGGGGGTGGGTGAAGCAGTTCCAGCTCCCGCGCCAGAGGCGCGCTCGCTATTCCCTACTTACAGCCGCAGTGCTGGTTGCTTGCGGTGGCTCGCCCATCCCGAAGCCCACGGCTGCCGACGCGACGCGTGCCGGCGCGCACTTTCCCGACGTCACGCTGAACGAGCTAGAGCACGGCCGTTCGCTTTACGTCAGTCGCTGCGGCAGCTGCCACACCCTCAAACGCCCTCGCGAGCTCGCCGCCGAGCGCTGGGAAGTCGAGGTCGGCGAAATGCGCGCCAAGAACGGCGTAAAGCTGAGCGACATCGAAGCGCGCGCCATCGTGCGCTACCTGATGACCGCGGCTACGGCTGGCTGAGCGCGGCGATCACTTCGGGCGGCGCCTGCACCAGCTCGATCAGCACGCCTTGTCCCGACTCGGGTCGGTCGCTGCTCGGCTTGGGGTGAATGAAGCACACGTCGTGACCCGCCGCGCCTTTGCGGATGCCGCCCGGCGCGAAGCGCACTCCCTGAGCTTCCAAAAAGGCGTAAGCCGCTCGCAGGTCGTCGACCCAAAGCCCCACGTGGTTCAGCGCGGGCTCATGCACGCGGGGCGCGCGCGCGGCGTCGATCGGTTCCATCAAATCGACTTCGACCGCGAACGGGCCCGTGCCCAAACTCAGGATGTCTTCGGCCACATTTTCGGCGACGCTCTGGTAGTCCCCCACTTTCGTTACGCCGAGCAGCTCACACCACAGCCGGCGGAGCGGAGCGCGGCTCAGGCCGCCGATCGCCACCTGTTGCACGCCGAGCACTCGAAACGGACGACCCTGATCGGACATGACCGCCAGCCTAGGGTGCGCGCACCTGAACGCCGAGGCTGAGCTCGAGCTCGGTGTGAATGTAGCGGAGCACGCCGGTCGTGATACCGGCGTGGGCATAGACGCCGACGTAGCGCATGAAATCGTACTGCGGCCCGACAGCGAGGTGAAACAGCAGGTCCGTCTTGTACTCGGGCGCCGTGGTGACGCCCATGTCGTCGGTCATCAGCCAATCGGGATCGCCCCGCCCGTCTTCGAGCTCGGCCGCGATCGCGGGCTCGATGAAGATTTTGAATTTCGATTCGTTGCTCGTGTAAATGCGAGCGCCCGCGCCAAACACCACGAGCGGCTTGGTGTCCGTCTGCTCTTCGGCCGAGAGCCCCAAGCGCAGCCAGGCATAAGGCTCGACGAAATCGAGCGGAGCAAAGCTCAGCGCCAAGTCGATCGCCGGTGGCGCCCAGTGCCCGCACAGCTTTTGCTGATCCTTGTCGAGCTTCGCGGGGTCTGGCTCACGACAGAACGGCGACTGATCGTAGCGAAACACCATGCGGTAGCCGGCCACGATGGCGGCGCGCAGGCCGAACTGCATGCCGTGACCGAAGCTCGGTTCAGCCTCGTCTGCCTTTGGCTCCGCTGCTGCCGGCTCGGCGGACGAAGAAGATGCTACCGAAGCGGCAGGTGCAGCTGACGCAGCGGGCGCCCCGGACGCGGCAGGCTCGCTGGGCTCAGCGGCCGCGGCGGGCTCTGCTGCCGCAGCGACGCTCGCAAGCACGCACGACACCAACAGGCACGACCCGAGGAGTCCCAGCTTCACGAGGCTGAACGATAGTCCAGAACGTCAGCGCTTCGCCAGCGGAGCGGCGCTACGCGCCGTGCCGGCTCGAGTCCAATCGCGCTCGACGCCGACCGCCAGCAGATTCAAGTCGATCGACTGGCTTCCCGCCTGGGCAGAAATCGCGTCGCCGTTCCAAGACTCCGGCTCGGGCAGCACCAGCGAGGCGACGCCCTTGAGCTTCTTCAAGGCCTCGAGCTCGGCGCGAAGAGCCAGGATGCCGAGGCCGGACAACACCGGCACCAGCGCGGTCGGAATGAACGGCGCAATGACGGCTCGCACGTTCTCCGAGAGCTCCGCGGCGCGGCGGGCGACCCAACGAACGTCGTCCAGCGATTCGAGCACGAGGGCGCTCGGCTCGCTCGGTGCGCCACGGACGGCCGACACGGCGAGCGTCGTCGCGCCTGAAAAGCCGTGCATGCGTGGGGCTTCGGGCGTCGGCACCTTGGCGCCGTCGGGTTCCTTACCCTTGCCCTTGGCTTTGCGAACGATGAGCACGTCGTCGGTGGGCAGCGTGCGCGGCACCGTGACGCGAACCGGGCGCTTGAACGAACGCGGATCGCCGACAGCGCCGGTCGCCACCGCAAAAGCGATGGTCTCGGCAGAAGCGACGACGGCGCGCTCGCGGTGCGGGGCGCTCGGCTCGGCGTCGAACGCGCGCATCGAAATCCCGGTCGGCGGCGGCGGATACAGCTCACCGGTGAGGAGCCTGGCGTCCGGCTCGACCAGGCGAGCACCGGTCGCGATCAAATCGACCAGCGCACCCGACTGCGCCAACACCTCGAGCGCTTGCCGCGACGGCGGCGCTACCAACAGATCGAGCTTGGGCGGCACCCGCTTGCTCTTGAGCAGCGCGGCGGCCGCCAGCAGATCGCGGAGCGATGCGCCCGAGTCTCCACCGAGGATGACTTGGCTCACGGGCTTTCCGGCGAGCTCGCGCACCGGCTTGACCTGACCGTCCTCGTCCAAAATGAGCGGATCGACCGCCGACAGATCGACGGTGATGACGTCGTCGCACGGAGCGCCGGGATCGGGCAGCAAGCTGCGGTGCGCCTTCGAGCGGCGTTGATCGCGCAGGTACACCTCGGTCTTTTCGTCGCTCACGAAAACCGAGGCTGCCGCGCCCAGCTGCGGCGCCAGGGCCGCCAAAATCGCGCGTTCCGAGACCGAGAGCAGTCGCGCGCTCGGGCCTGCGAACTCGATCACGACGGGCGCCCCCTGCTCGAGGTCGATGCGTCGAATCGCTTCGCCGAGGCCGCGCCGAATCAGCTCGAGCCCGACATCGCGAACGCACACGAACGGACGCACGCGCCCGGAGAGAAGTACCTGCACGCTGCGCGGCGAGCGCAAGAGGGCCGCGCCGGTGACCAGTGCTTCAGCGAGCTGAGCGGGCGGTGCCACCACGGTCAGCATGCCCGCGCCGCCCAGCGCAGAGAGCCGCGGCTCGTCGGTCAGGGCGAGGCGAGACGGGCTACCGCAACGCTCCAAATGAACCCGAGCCGGAAAA
>JBEHXA010000124.1:0-14653 GCA_048498935.1 Myxococcota bacterium | reverse complement strand
CCAGCTTTCAGGTTACCAATGCGATCCAGGCTATATCAAGCCGAACTCGCTGATTGGCTTGCCGAACTGCACGCGGCCTTTGGCTTGCTGAGTAGCGAGCGCGATCATGCGCTTCATCCCGCCGACGCTGCCGCCACCGAGACCGGTGCGCCCGCTGTTCAGGATGTTCATCGCGACCTTGAAGCCCTTGCCCTCCTCACCGAGCAGGTTTTGGGCCGGCACGCGCACGTTCTCGAGCGTGACGGTGGTCGTCGAGCTGGCGCGGATGCCCATCTTCTCTTCGTGTGGGCCGGTGCTGACGCCGGCCATGTCACGCGTGACGATGAAGGCCGACAACTTGCCGCGCTCGTCGACGCCGCCCGTCTTGGCGAAGACGGTAAAAAAGTCGGCGATGCCGCCGTTGGTGATCCAAATCTTGCTGCCGTTCAGGACCCAATCGTCGCCGTCGCGCACGGCGGTGGTCTTGATCGAAGCGGCATCGGAGCCGGAGCCCGGCTCAGTCAAACAGAAGGCGGCGATCATCTCGCCGGTGGAGAGCTTGGGGTAGAAGCGCTCGTGCTGCTCGGGGGTGCCGAAGAGCAGCAAGCCGCGCATGCCGATCGAGCTATGCGCGCCGACCGTTACTGCCACTGCTGCGTCGAAGCGAGCCACCTCTTGCAGCGCGCGCGAGTAGGCGCTCGCTCCGAAGCCCAGGCCGCCGTGCTCTTCTGGAATGACCAGGCCGAACAAGCCGAAGCCCTTGAGCTCTTCGATGAACTCGGTCGGAAGTTCTGCCTTTTCATCCCACGCGCGGTAGTCCTTCTCGTGCGAGCCCATCAGCTGGCCCACTGAGCCAACCACCGTTTGCAGCGTTTCGCGCTCCGCTTCGGACAGCGTGGGGAAGGGCAGGATCACTTCTTCCTCGATCTGACCCATGCAGAGCGATCGCATGAAGCTTATGGTCTTCTTGTCCACGGCTGTCTCCTTGAACCGGCTGATAGCAGGCTACACTATGCGAGGCGCGCTACCGAGCCGCAAGCACCATGGACTCGCCACTCTTCGCCGCTTGACGCAGCCATCCCCTCTATGGACTCGCCCATACTCTCTCCGCCGCCTACCAAGGGTCACGTCTCGGTCGCGAAGCTGACCCGCTACTTCTACGTGGCGTGCCTGTCCGAAGAGCTCGGCGAGCGGCCGCTCGCGCGCGTGATTGCAGGGGTGCCGGTGGTGCTGTTCCGGTCACGGGGCCGCGCGGCAGCGCTCATCGATCGCTGCCCGCATCGCAATGTGCCGCTCTCGCTCGGCCGCGTGCTCGGCGACGGTCGGCTCGAGTGCGCGTATCACGGCTGGCAGTTCGATTGCGAAGGCGTGTGCCGTAAAATTCCAGGGCTCGAGCAAGCCGGCGAGCAACGTGAACGGCGCGCCGAAGCCTGCGCGGTGCGTGAGAGTGACGGCCTGGTGTGGGTGTGCCCGGAGGCCGGCTTCACTCCGGAGCAGCCGCCGTTCGAAGTGCCGCGCTTCGGTTCCGACTACGCGCGCATCGTGCGGGTAGTCGAAGCAGAGGGCACGCTCCACGCGACACTCGAAAACGCGCTCGACGTACCGCACACCGCCTTCTTGCACCGGGGGCTGTTTCGAGGCGGCAAGAAGGACCAGATTCGCGCGCTGGTACGCCGCTCGCCCGATCGGGTCGAGACCGAGTACATGGGGGAACCGCGCCCGAGCGGCATCGCCGGCCGGATCCTCTCGCCTCAGAGCGGCACGATTCAGCACTGGGATCGGTTCATTTTGCCGTCGGTGGCGCAGGTGGAGTACCGGCTCGGTGAAGGGACGCACTTTTGGGTCACGGCGCTGTGCACGCCCGTCACCGACTTTCACACCCGCCTTTATGGCGTGGCCTACTTCAAGACGCCGTTCCCCAAGCAAGCGGTGCGCGCGGTGCTGGAGCCGATTGCGCTCAAAATCTTCGGGCAAGACAGCGTGATGCTCAAAGCTCAGTCGGACAACGTGCGCCGTTTCGGCGGCGAGCGCTTCCAGTCGACCGAGCTCGACTTCATGGGCCCGCACATCTGGCGCCTTTTGAAGCAAGCCGAGTCCGGTTCCGCCGGCGAGCACGTCGTGGAACGTGAAGTAACTTTTTGGGCGTAACCGCGCTATGAGGGGCCGGTCATGATCCTTCCGGCCGTCAATGCGGTGCTGAATTCCACGGCCGCGCTGCTGCTCGTCCTCGGCTACCGCTTCATTCGCCAGGCTCAAGCTGCCGGGTCCGATGCTGCTGCTCGCGCTCAGGCCATCGCCTCCCACAAGCGCTGTATGCTCGCTGCACTGGGGGTCTCGGCGGTGTTCCTGGTGTGCTACCTCGTCCACCACGCTCAGGTCGGGTCGGTGCCGTTCAAGGGCGGTGGCGCCTTGCGCGCCGTCTACTTCGCCATCTTGGTCCCGCACGTGCTGCTGGCAGCCGCCGTGGTGCCCATGGCGCTCGTCACGATTCGCCGCGGCCTGAAGGGGCTGGTGCGCGAGCACAAGTCACTCGCACGTGTTACATTGCCCGTTTGGCTCTTCGTTTCGGTCAGCGGCGTCGTCGTCTACTTCATGCTGTATCAGATGTAGGCGAAGGTGAGGCCGGGGACGGATCGGGGAGCAGCTGGTCTTCTCGTTGGGTGGGGCGCGGCTCCGCCCGAAACATTTGCCGCGTCCTGCCGTAAATATCTCCGTGGGGCTTCCCCGTCGCCTCCAGCGCCTTTCTCGGCTCCTCACCGTGGGCCTGATGGGAGGCCTCGCGCTGCTGATGGGCCACTCCGCAGCCCCCGTCGACGCGAGCTTGCCACCCGTGCCGCCCGCCGAGTCGATGGCGGAAGCCTGGGCGCTCGCGCAGACGGCTCAGTTTCAGTCCGAACGGCACCAAGACTTCACGGCGCTCGACAACTACCGCCATGCTTTCGAGCTCAGCGGCGATCCGACGCTCTTGCTCGAGGTGGCTCGGCTCGAGCACGAGGTAGGTAACTCGGCGCGCGCTGCGCACGCTTTTCAACTCTTTTTGGAGCGCGGCGCCGATCGCGTGGGGGAGCCGCAGCGCTTGTTTGCCGCTCGGCAGTTGCGGGTCGCTGCAGCCCAGTCTGCCCGGGTAAAGCTCCAGACCAACGTGCAGGGTGCGGTCGTCGAGCTCGAAGCGCAGCGTGGCGTCGCCACCAGCGAGGGCTTCGTCGTCAGCTTGCTGCTCGATGCGGGCGAGCGGAAGCTCAACCTGAGCAAGCCGGGCTATGAAATGCAGACCGTCACGCTCTCGCTCGAGCCCGGCGAAACGCGCTCGCTGCGCGTGGATCTCGACAAGGCGGTCGGTGGTCGCAGCGAGGCGTCACCCGTCACGCGCCGGCTCGCTCTGGCCGAAGCGCCGGTCGTTGCCGCTTCGCTGTAACGGCTTCGCTCAGAACGCCGGGGTCGTCTTGTCGAGCACCTGAGAGCGACACTCGAGCACGGCGCCGTCGACCGTGACCGCGACGATCGACCCGACCTCGGCCATGATGCCCACGAACGGCGGCTGCCACGCTTGGTGCTCCCACACGCACGCGAACTCGCCCTGAATCCGCTTGGAGTAGACGCGGCCGCGCCCGGCCGCCCATTGCCGACCCAGGGTATCGACGGCAATTGCCACCATATCGGGGGCGCTCGGCACGCTGCGCGCCGTGACGCCGTTGTCTTCGATTTCGACGACCACACCGTCCGTCCCGACCGCCACCACCAGCTTGCGGTCGGCGCGGGACGCGCAGGCCAAAAAGGCGCGGCTCTTCGGGGTTTCGAGCCGTTGCAGAGACCAGTGCAGCGGCCAGTGCACCGCAGCGAAGGCCGCGCCGTCCACGCCGCGGCCCACTACCAAGAAGCGTTCGTCGTCGATGCGCGCGACACCGGTGAGCATGGAGGCTCCACTGACCGGCAAGGGGCGCAGCCAGCGCTTGCCTACCAGGGTGAAGAGCATCGGTGGCTCGCCGCGCCGCTCGCCGACCATCACTGCCAGATCGTCGAGCTCGGTCGTGCCAGCCGAAAAGGCGACGCTGGGGTCGGGGCCTGCGACCAGCTCGCGCGCGCCGTCGCGCGAAAACTCGAACAGTTTGGCGCCTTCGGTCCCAATCAACCACGAAGCGGCGCCGAGGCGCTCGACGAAGCGAATCGAATCGGGCGGTGGTAAGCCTTCGGCGGGCAGGTCGAGCCAGCGCGTGCCGTCCCAAAATGTCGGGCCGCGCGTGGTCAACGCCAGGGCGTTTCCGCCCGAATCCCAGGCCACGTTCGTGACGAGGCGATCGTCGCCGGGCGGGTGTCGCACCGTCCAGTTCGTCTCCACCACCAGCTCGCGCGAGCGCAACGCGTCCATGCTGTCCATCCAGCGGCGACTCGGGCGCGCGCTGTTCGGATCGGGGCTGAGCCACGGCAGCAAGCTCTCGGCGAACAACCTGCCGTTCTGCGGGCGATCTTTGGGGTTCGATGACGTGGCGCGAGCGAGCGCCAAGTCGAGCGCCAGGCACGCTGCTTCACGCTCGCGTAGCTCGTAGGCGAGCGTCGGCACATCGAACAAGCTGCGCCGCGCGGATGCGCGGGTAGCCGCCATCGCCTGAATCAGCGAGCGGCCTTCGAACATAGCCTCACCGGTAAGCACGAAAAAGACGATCGCGCCCAAGCTGAACAGATCGCACAGCGGCCCGATCACGCCGCGGTCTTCGTACTGCTCCGGGGCGATGTAGCCGGGCGTGCCGATGCTCACGTTGCCGAACGTCGCCGAAACGCCCATCGGGCGCGCGATGCCGAAGTCGGACATCTTGAAAATCTCGGTTTCGCCGGCGCCGCAGCACAAAACGTTGCCGGGGTGCACGTCGCGATGCACCACGCCCACCGCGTGGATCTCGTCCAGGCCTTTGGCGAGCGCCATTACCACGCGGGCGACGCGTTGCGGATCGAAGGCGAAGCCAGTCTCGCGCACCGAGTAAGCGACGCGATCTTGGAGCGTGGCGCCCTCGACGCCGCCGTGCACGTACTCGAGCGCGATCCACGGCAGATCGAGCGACTTGCCGTACGTCTTGAACTCGAAGCTGCCGGTATCGAGCAGGCGCACCACGAACGGCGTGGGCGGAGCGCGTTCGTTCAAGCGCCCGAGCGCCACCGCTTCCTTCTTGATGATGGTGAGCGCGTGCTCGTTCGATTCCTTTACGATATGAGGCTGAATGAGCTTGATTACCGCCGGCCATTCGCCGTCCGGGCCATGTCGCTTGGCCAAGTAGGCGAGCGCGGTCGCGCCCTCACCCAGCTTGTGCTCGAGCCGATACGAGGTCCCGGGTTGCAGCGTGCTTTGCAGCACCTGCCCCAGAAAGACGTCACGCACCTCGAGGCCTTGTCGCATCCTCCGCTGTCGAGGTTACCCCAAACGCCGCCGCTCGGGCGTTAGCTGTTTCGTCCGAGCAGGCGGT
Source organism: Myxococcota bacterium (assembly GCA_048498935.1). Lineage (GTDB taxonomy): Bacteria > Myxococcota_A > Polyangia > Polyangiales > Polyangiaceae > PMG-095. Next base: position 9,221 of record JBEHXA010000124.1, on the reverse strand, counting down.
CTCGTGGCGGGGCTAGCGCCACGCTGTCTCGTTGTGGTTGGGGCTAGTGCCCCAACCAGCGGAGCAAGAGCGCACCGAGCGCCAGCGGCAGGGCGAGCAGGGCCAAGCCGATCAGCGCCGCGCACCCGACCACCAACCAATCGCCGAGGGTTGGGGGGCGGGTTGGGTCGCCTCGGTGTCGTTCGATGAGCGCGAGGTTCTTTTCGTTCGCGCGGAAGGCGAAGTCGAAGACGTCGCCCAACAGCGGAATTGCGCCTAAAATTGCGTCGAGAGCGATGTTCAGGAGCATGCGCGCGACGACCAGCTTCGGCACGCGCTCGCGCGCCGCGACCCCGAGCAGGGTGAGCGAGAGCGCAGCCGTGAGTGCATCCCCGAGCTCCGGCAGAAGGAGGCCCAAGATCGGATCCAAGCCGATCTTCACCTTCGTGCCGGGGATCGTGATCGCGCTGTCGAGCAAGTGAGCGAGGCGTCGCGCCCACGCGGGGATGTCGACGGGCGGAGCGGGGGGGCGTGCCAAGGGGCTCGAATCGGCTCGCCCGTCGCGCTTCATGAGCTCGACTCCGGGTCGGTATCGAGTAGCAGTGTAACTGGGCCGTCGTTGACCAGAGACACCGACATGTGGGTTCGAAAGCGCCCGGTTTCGACCGTGACGCCCAAGTTGCGGCACGCCGTGCAGAAGCGCTCGAAGAGCTGCTCGGCGCGGCCTGGTTCCATCGCCTGGATGAAGCTCGGGCGTCGCCCCTTGCTGGCGTCGCCGTAGAGCGTGAACTGCGAAACCGCCAGCAGCTTGCCGCCGACGTCGAGGAGACTTCGGTTCATCTTGCCGGCGTCGTCTTCGAAGATGCGAAGCTTCACGACCTTGTCTGCGAGCGCCGCAGCGCTCGCGTCGTCGTCGCGCTGCCCGACCCCGATCAGGGCGCACAGGCCTGCGTCGATTTCACCCACCGTTTCGCCGTCGACCGTAACCCGAGCCTCGGTCACGCGTTGCAGCACCGCCTTCATCAGTCGCTCGCCTGGTTCTTGGCCGAGATGCCGCGAAGCTTGCTGGCGGGGCTGAAGACGTACTCGGCGTGCGCCAGCACCGGCTGGCCGCGCTGGTGGCGGACTTGTGCGCAAGCGGCCGTCCACGAGCTCGTTTCGTAGCTCGTTACTTTGCGACCCTTGCGTGAACGCTTCACCACCTTGTTGGCTTGCACCGTGACCTCGCAGCGCTCGTGCGTTACGACCAGGTCGGGTGAGGCTTTGAAGGTTTGCGCCAGGAGCGCCACCACCTGCGCCTTGCCGCGCTCGACGCCGTCGAGCTTCACCTTGTCGTCGAGCAGGTCCGCGAGGGCCGCCGAATCGTGCTGATTGAGCGCGTTTTCGAGCTTCTTTAGGATGCCGCCGGTCGACGACAAGAATTGCTTCTGCAGGTTCTTGCTCGTCATGCCGATGCTGCGCTCGCAGCACAGGCCCAGTTGCTGCCCGCCGCTCGCGGCTGGAACGAGCTGTCGCGACGCGCACCCTGCGCCGCCGCGCTCCACGACGCCGTCCGGCTCCACGCTCTCGGTGAGCGAGCGATCTTTGCCCACCTCTGGGAAAGCGTTGCACGCGAGCTCCCACTGCGATTCCGTGCAAAGCCCCAGGCCCACCTCGCCACACGCGCGGAACGCGGCGTCTTGGCTAGTGGCGGCTTCAGGGCGTCGCACGATGCGAAAGCCGTCGAGCCACATGCCCTTGCTCTCGAGCATGCCGGCGGTCACCTGTCGGAACTGCGTGCCCGCCCAGGGCTTGCCGATCAGTACTGTCGCTCGAGCTGGCTCCAGAGATGTCGCGCTCGGGGGCGCGTTCGGGGGTGGTGGTTCGTCCGGAGGCGCTTCGAGCGAACCGAGCGGTGCTGCGCTCTTGCCGTCGAGAGGTTCGCCGGCATCGGCGTGGCCGCGCAGCGTCGCTTCGACGCGCTTGGTGATCGAAGGCCCGTCCTGCGTGCGCGTCGACTGAGGCTGGCGGTAGGTCAGCCACAAAACACCGGCAGCGGCAGACGCACCGGCTAGCAATGCGACGCTCAGGAGCGCCCCCCAGCGGCTACGCTTTTTAGGTGTGCTTCGCGGCGAAGCGGAGTCGAAAGCCGCAATGCCCTGGCTAGAGCTCAACTCCGTCGGAGGGTTACCGGCTTCGCGCGTCGGTTGAGAGCTCGGAGCCTCGCGCCGTCCTCGACCCGACGGATAACCGCCGCTCATCGAGAACGGCTCGGCGGAGGAGTAGGGGTTCGGTTCGGAGCCTTCGCCGCTGATCTCGCGCGTGGGGCGCGCGTCGTCGATCACCGGTGGGCGCAGGCTGAGCCGTTCCGGTTCGTGACGGGCGGCGCTCGACAAGGCATCCCAGAAAGCTTGTGCGTTGGGGTAGCGCTCGCGCGGATCGACCGCGAGTGCCGTAGCCAGCACACCTTCTACCGCGTCACCCGGATCGAAGCCCCGACTGCGCAGCGTCGGCCGCACGAGCTTGTCCGAGGCCGCGACGAACAGCTGCGCAGCATCGGTACCGTCCAGCGCAGGCGAGCCCATCACGACCTCGATGAGCACCAGCGCGAGCGCAAACACATCCGTCCACGGACCCGTTGCGCCAAACCGGCGGCTGAATTGCTCCGGCGCCCCGTAGCGCGCCGTGAACGCCTGCACGGTTCCGCCCGTCTCCTCGAACGCGCGTGTCACACTGTCCGATTCGGCGAGCACCTTCGCGATGCCGAAATCCAGCACCTTGATGCCTGGCTTCCCCGCGAGCTCCACCAAAAACAGGTTGGCAGGCTTGATGTCGCGGTGCGCGATGCCCATCCCGTGCGCCACCCCCAGCGCTCGCGCAGCTCCCGAAAGCAGCTCCAAGGCCTCACCCACCGAACGCCCGCCTTGCGCGCGCTGCCGTCGCTGGAGCAGATCGCGATCCAGCGGCGTACCTTCCAGCCATTCCAGCACCAGGTACGGCGTCCAAATCTTGCTCGGTGAAACCACCGCCCCCACGTCCAGCGCCTGCACCACCCCCGTGGTCGCGCGCGAAAGCTGAAGCAACAGTCGGCCTTCGGCGACCAGGCTATCGCGGAAGCGATCCCGATCGCCCCCCTGCAGCTCCTTGGGTAGCTTCAAGCACTTCAGCGCCACCTTCTCCTCGAAGCCGAGGTGATGCGCCAGGTACACGATGCCGAACCCGCCGTGTCCCACGACCTTGTCGACCCGGTACTTGCCGTCGACCGTCGCGCCGACCCACCCAAATGGGTCTTCCTCGGGCTCACTCATCGAAACCAGCAAAACACATTCGCTCGGGGGGGGCCAGCGCCCACACCCGGCAGTGCTATGGTCCCGCGCGCATGGCCACGATTGTCTTTGCCGCCAACCGCTTCGGGGCGGAGAAGCGCGTCGAAGCTCCTGAAGGTGGTGAGCTCGTCGACATCTGTGACCACCACTTCGCCCCCATTCCTTTCTCATGCCGCTCTGCGAGCTGCGGCACCTGTCAGGTCGAAGTTCTCGAAGGTGAGGACCTCCTCGAGCCCCAAAACGACGCCGAGCGCGATCTCATCCCACTGCTTGGCGGCAAAGGTCGCCTCGCCTGCCAAGCGCGCGTACGCCCCAACGTCACCGGCATCATCCGCCTCCGCAGCGTCCTCGCCCCCTGACCACTCCGCCTCGGCGCCCGGCCGCCAAGCGCCGGCGCTCGCCAGTCACTCAGATCGAGTAGTTGCCCGTTGGCATGGGGGTGAGCTGGACGTGGGCACGGCGGCAGACGAGTCACCGTCAACGACTGACGCGCCTCGCGCACCCCTTCGGGCTTCGCACTCCGTATCTCCCAAAACTGGTCAGGGAATCCCAAAACTGGGCCACTGGTTGCACAGAATTGGGAGAGCGCGCTTGGCTTTAGACAAGGGGCTTGTTGCTGCGGCTGCTCGTGGAGCGTCTGCAGCGCGTTGGTTGTGGGGCATAGTCGCCTGCGCCGAGTTGGGGCCTTCGTAGCGCGCGCGCAGCGGTTGGCGTTCGAATTGCAAGGGTTGCTGAGACGCGGATGACGCAGAGGCGAGACGAAGGCGAGACGAAGCAGAGGCGAGACGAAGCAGAGGCGAGGCGACGCGGGGGCAAGATGAAGGAACGTGCGGCGTGGAAGGCTGTTCGGTTGAGCGATGGCACCGCAGTGGATTGGCTGTTGGCGAGCAACGAGTTGGTGGAGGCTGTGATGGAGGCTCAGCCGGTGGCGGAGTTGGCGCCGGAATGGGGGCTTCGCGGGGGGCTCTTCAGCGTTGGCTCGTTTTACTGAAGGGGCCGATGTCGGTCCGTGAGCTCGCGGCGAGGAGCGGATTCTCGAGGACCACGGTAGCGAGTTGGCTGAGCGGGCGGAGTTGCCCTCGGCTGCCGCAGTTCTTGGTGGTCGTGCAACTGCTGACGGGCGCCGTTGAGCGCCTCGCGGTGGCGCTTCTTCCTGAGGGTGTGCATGCGCTGGACCTGCGGACGCGGCTGGGACAGCGGGCGTCGATCACTTTGGGGCGATGGTTAGATCGCAGACGACGCCGTAGTGATCTGAGGCCCAGACGGGGTCCGCGCCGTTTTGAGTGACGGGTTGGTCGAATGCGCGGCGGACGTTGAGCGGTTCGCCGCGCATTTGCTTGTCGGGACCGCGCACGAAGATGTAGTCGATGCGGCGATTGGGTTCGCCGTTCTTGCGGGCGAAAGCGTTGTCGCGCGCGTAGGTGTAGCCGGGGCCGGCGGGGTCGGCGTAGTCCCAGGCATCCGCGAAGTAGATGCTGCGACCGTCGATGACGTGCTGTCCCTTGAGGTAGCGAATCTCGTCGGATGACGGATCTGCATTGAAATCGCCCATCAGGATGGGTGGCAGGAAGTCGGCTTCGACGGGTGCGAGCACGAAGATGCGTTCGGAAACGTAGATGGCTTGCTTCACGCGGACGAGGCCATGATGCAGCTTCCAGTTCAGATGCGTCACGAAGGTCGGTTGCCGCCCCCAGGGCGTCTCGAGTAGCGCGTACAAGAGCGACCGCGTTTCACCGCTATCCGCGCCCGGTAAGCGGAAGGTGCGCGAGTCGACGATCTTGTGGCGCGAGAGGAGCGCGTTACCGAACTTCAGCCCTCCCGAGTAGTCGGCGGCCACGCCGTAAGCGACGTGATAGCCGAGCCCCTCGGCGATCTCGCTCGCTTGATCATTTTCGGGCGTTGGGTCTGGTGGATTTTGTTCGTCCGGAATTAAGCGTAGGACTTCCTGCAGTCCGACGATGTCGGGGGCTAGCTCCCGCAGCTCATTGCGAATGAGCGGCAGCCGCTCCGACCAGGGTCCCGATTTATTCCAGATATTGAGCGTCGCGACTCGCAGCGTTTCCACGTATCGCCTCTCGTGTAGGCGGCCCCTTCGAGCCAGGCCGCTGAACCGACCCATAAGCTTACCTCACGCGCGGCGCGCGCTCTTGCACTTTTATCGGGCTCGTCTACGCTCCGCGCGGATATGCTGATCGGAGTCGATTTCGGCGGCACCGCGGTAAAGGCAGGCATTGTGGAGGGCGGCGAGGTCGTGCGCTCTACCGCCACGGCTACGCGCGTCGACACCAGCGCCAAAGACGTGCTGGATGCGATTGCCAACACCGTGCTCGCGCTGACGCCGAAGCCCGACGCGGTGGGCGTCGCGATCCCCGGTGAAGTAAACGCTGATGGTCGCTGCTGGCGCCTTGCCAACGTACCGGGCTTCGAAGGGGTGCCGATCGGCGAGGAGCTGGCCAAACGCCTCGGTTGTCCGATCGCAGTAGAAAACGACGCGACTGCTGCCGCGCTCGGTGAGCAACTTTACGGGCAGGGGCGAGAGCACCCGAGCTTTTTGATGGTGACGCTCGGTACGGGCGTCGGCGGTGGTTTGGTGCTCGGTCACCAGCTGTATCCGGGGTCGAACGGGTTTGCCGCCGAGATCGGCCACAACAAGGTGGACTCGTCGCCGGATGCGCCACTGTGCGCGTGCGGCCAGCGCGGCTGTATCGAAGCTTTTGCTGGCACCAAAGCGATGCTGCGCCGTTTCGCCGAGCTGGGCGGCTCCGCTACGGAAGTGCTGCCTATTTCGGTCAGCGCACGGCGTGGCGAAGCAGCTGGCCAAAAGACGTTCGAGATGATGGGTCGCGCGCTGGGGCACGGCCTCGGCGTGATTCAAAATGTGCTCGACCTAAACGCCATCGTGTTTTCGGGCGGCGTGTCCGCCTCGTTCGATCTGCTCGAGCCGCACATTCGCGCTGCCTTGCGCGAGAGCGTCTTCGGCAAGCCGGCCGGCGAGGTTCCGCTCTTGGTGAGCGAGCTCGGGGAGCGCGCGGGCGTGATCGGCGCCGCACACCTCACGACGCTATAGCCCTGGCGGAGGTACCATGAAAGCCGTCGTTTGCACGGGCTCCGGCGGCCCCGAGGTTCTCGGCATCGCAGAAGTCGCCGAACCTAAGCCGGGACCCGGCGAGGTCGTGATCGACGTGCGCGCTGCCGCGCTGAACCGCGCCGATCTCTTGCAACGCCGTGGCCTTTATCCGCCGCCGCCCGGGGCGAGCGACATTCTGGGTATGGAGTGCTCGGGTGTCGTGTCCGAGCAGGGCCACGGCGCGACGCGCTTCTCAGTGGGCGCCCGCGTGATGGCACTGCTGGCCGGAGGCGGTTACGCCGAGCGAGTCGTGGTGCACCAGGACTCGCTGCTCGCGATACCCGAGCGCTTGTCGTTCGAAGACGCTGCTGCAGTGCCGGAGGCGTTCTTGACCGCGAGCGAGGCGCTCCAAGTCGAAGCGGAGCTGCAAGGAGGTCAGTGGCTGCTCGTCACTGCCGCGGCGAGCGGAGTCGGGAGCGCTGCCGTTCAAATCGGCAAGGCCCTCGGCGCCAAAGTGATCGGCAGCGCCAGCTCGACCAAGCTCGAGTTCGTTCGCGGGCTGGGCGCCGACGTGACGGTCGAGCGCGATCACGACGATTACGTGAAGCTCGTCGCAGCGGCGACTCAGGGCTGTGGCACCGATGCGATCGTCGATTTCATCGGGGCGAGCGCGCTGGGGCGTCACCAGGCGTGCCTGGCGCCCCGCGGACGGTTGGTCGTCGTGGGCCTCTTGGGCGGCGCTGTCGCGCCCCTCGACTTGAGCCGTATCTTGATGAAACGACAGCGCATTTGCGGGCTCGTCATGCGCAGCCGCAGCCTCACCGAAAAGGCCGAGCTGGTGGCGCGCTTCGAACGCACGTTGAGGCCGCTTCTGGAGACTGGCGCTCTCTCGCCCCGCGTCGACCAGGTTTTCGCGCTCGCGGATGTGGCGGCCGCGCACCGGCACATGGAGCAAAACCTGAACGTCGGCAAAATCGTGCTGCGGGTCGCCTAGGGCAGCCATTTCTGGCGCCGGCATGCGATTCGCGATAAGGGACCGGCGAAATGAAGCACTCGGTTTCCCACGATCTCGGTCAAGAGCGCGCCAAGAAGATCACGGAGCAGGCGCTCACCACGTACTCGGCGAAGTTTGCCAAGTATGCCCCGAAGACCAACTGGACCAGCCCGAGTCGCGCGCAGATCTCTTTCAGCGTGAAGGGCATGAGCCTTTCGGGCTCCGTCGAAGTGAAAGAGAAGACGATCGATCTCGATCTCGACGTGCCGTTCTTGCTCAAGCCGTTTCAGGGCCAAGCCTTGTCGGTGATCGAGGGCGAGATCAAAGAGTGGATCGCCAAGGAAAAGGCCAGCGGCGCCTGAGCACCTTGCGACGCGAGCGACTCGCGTAGCGCCGCGTCAGCTGAGTAGCGCATTAGCCGAGCAGGTCGACAGTCGCTTCGCTCGGCAGCGCGCGCCCGAGTCCATGCCGCTCGAGCTCTGCTGCTGCTTGCAGCACGCATGCTTCGTCCCAAGCGTCGCCCACCAGCTGCAAGCCGACCGGCATTCCTTCGCGATCGGTGCCGACCGGTACGCTCGCCGCCGGCAGCCCCGTCAAGTTGGCCAGAAAAGCGTAGCGGCACATACCGTCGAGCAGCGGCGGGTCGACGAAACCGTGGCGCGCTTCGTCGTCCGTCACCTGAGGCGCCGAGCGGGCGACGCTCGGCAGCGCCAATAGATCCACCTGCCTCAGCACGTCCGCCACCGCGCGCCGCAAACCTTGTCGCAGCCGCTGTCCGTCGACGTAATCGTCGGCCTTGAACGTCTCGATGCCCGAGATGAAGAGCTGCACGTCGGGCCCCATGTGATCGAGGTGCTCGAGCCGTAGCTCGCGTAGCGCCGAAAAGGCCTCGATGCCAATCGTGAGGTAGCCGATCGCGGCGGCGTGCGCGGCGTTCGGAATCGTCACCGGGACGAGCTCGGCGCCCGCCTGCTCCAAGGCGCGGAGCGCTTCGCGGCACGGCGCCGTGAGCTCGCTCGGAGCCGCCGCCCATTCGGCTTCGTCGACACCGATTTTCAGCCCCCGCACTCCACGCCCCAGCGCGCGGGTGAGCTCGCCCGGCTCGAGCGCGGGCGCCAAGGTCGAAATCGGATCGCCCTCGTCGGCCCCGCTCGCCAGCTCGACGAAGCTCGCCAGCTCGCTCGTGCTCACACCGAGCGGCCCGAGGTGCACCACGCTGGTTGCTCCCGGCAGCCCCATGCCGACCGCTGGCACGCGCCCGAACGTCGGCTTGAGCCCGAACACGCCGCACAGCGCCGCCGGAATGCGCACCGAGCCGCCACCGTCGCAGCCTAGAGAAACGGGCGTTACCCCGGTCGCCACTGCCACGGCGCCGCCAGTCGAGCTCCCGCCGGCCAGGCGCGTGCGATCGTGCGGATTGCGCGGCATGCGGCGGTGCGGGTTCACGCCGAGCGGCGAGAGACCAAACTCGGTCATCGGCGTTTGACCGAGCACGATCGCGCCGGCCGCGCGTAGACGCGCGACTGCAACCGCGTCGACCGCGCGCGCATCGTGCGCCAGAAAGCTGGTCCCGAGCCGCGCGCGAATGCCACGTTGATGGACCTCCTCCTTGATCGCGATCGGCACGCCGTCGAGCGCGCTCAGCGGCTCGCCCTTGCGAAAGCGCTCACGGCTCTCCAGCGCCGCTGCGTGTGCGCTCTCGTCGTCGTAGGCCGAAAGCGGACCCAGCGTCGGGGCCTGATTCGAAAGCGACCGTGCGCATTGCAGCGCCCGCTCGGTGACCTGAACGGGATCGTGGGAGCCGCGGCGATAAGCGGCTTGCAGCGCTGCTGCAGCGCGCGGCAATCCCAAGTGCTGCGGCAAGGCCAGAGCTTCG
>JBEHXA010000123.1:0-14718 GCA_048498935.1 Myxococcota bacterium | reverse complement strand
CAAGGTAAAAAGCCGCCTTTTGATATTCACCTCGTTGGATTAAGTAAGGAAACTGAACTATATCACGGTCTGTTTGCCATACGTCCTGATTCAAAGAGCCAAATTCGTGCGGCCGCTACACGGATGAGAGCAGCTGTCGCGCTCAGCAGGGCTGCAACTGGGATCCGGATGCCTGCTTGGGTGTGGCCGAGTGTCGCTATCAGGACTACGGAGTCGAGCCCGGCTGCATCATCAGCACCGAGCCACCCGCGGACGCTCCCTAATGGGTGTGCCCGAGCTCCAGGTCTCGGCGATTCAGGTCCTCGGCCTGGCCAGTCTGGGGCTCTTCATCGGGGAGGGCATCAAGCGACTGTTTCCGGTGCTCGGGCGGCTCAGTGTGCCCGGCTCGGTGCTGGGCGGCTTGGTCTACGCGATGCTGTCGCTCGCGTTGCGCGATCGCGTGGTCACGCTGAAGTTCGATCTGGTGCTGCGCGATGTACTCATGCTCGCGTTCTTCACGACGGTCGGCATGGGCGCGAGCCTCAGGCTGCTCAAGATCGGCGGGCGGCGCGTCGCCATCTTTCTCGGGGTGTCCGTACTCGGCCTTTTGGTACAGATCGGCTGGGGAGCAGACGCCACGAAAGTGTTCGGCTTGCCGGCCCTGTTCGGGGTGATTCCCGGTGCCGTCTCGCTCACCGGCGGGCCCGCCACCGCGCTCGCCTTCGGACCCGTTTTGGAGAAGGCCGGCGTCGAGGGCGCGACCGCCGTCGGCCTGGCCTCGGCTGTATTCGGCATCGTGGTGAGCGGCCTACTCGGCGGCTTCGTGGGTAGCTTTCTGTTGCGGCGTCACGGCCTCAAGCCGACCGCCGAGGAAAGCCAGGCGCCGACGCTCGACGTCGACGCGAGCCCCGGTGAAAAGCACGGCGGCTACCCGCAGCACATCTTCTTCATCGGCATCGCGATGGCGCTGGGTTCCCTGGTGAGCAAGCTCTTCGCCAGTTGGGGCCTCACGCTGCCCGCCTACATCGGCGCAATGTTGGTCGCCGGCGTGCTGCGGAACCTCGACGACTGGCTGCAGTTTGCCGGCATCGACCAGGACAAGATGGAAGCGATCGGCGAGGTCGCCCTGCAGCTCTTCATCGTGATGGCGCTGCTCACCCTCGAGCTGTGGCACCTCGCAACCCTCGCCCTGCCGGTGCTGGTCATCCTCATTGGGCAGGTGCTGCTCACCATCGTGCTCTCGTGGACGGTGCTCTACTGGCTCATGGGTCGCAACTACACATCTGCCGTGATGGCCGGCGGCTACTGCGGCTTCATGCTCGGCACCACGGCCAACGCGATGGCCTGCATGAACGAAATCACGCGCAAGAACGGCCCCGCCCCCCAAGCCTTCTTCGCCGTCGGCATCGTCGGCGCATTCCTGATCGACTTCATCAACGCCATCCTCATCACCCAAGCCCTCAACATCCTTCACTAGCGCGCGCGGGGGCTGCCAAAACGCAGCCCAAATCGCAGAAGCCGCCGTCAGTCACCCGGTGGAACCGAGCGATCTCGATCTCGATCGAGGATCGATGATCGGGATCGACGGCTCCCCGCACAAAGCTGATCGATCTCGAACACTTAGAGAGGCTCGCGGATCCATCGGCGTCAGCTGGCGCCGATGAGGTTCGAGCGACGCGCAATGACTACGTGCACGTATCCAACAAGGCGTGAATAGCTCGCACTTTTAGGGGGTGCCCGGTGGCTTATTGGATACGTGCACGTAGTGACTTTCGGAACGCGTTAGGGGGTCGCAACGCCCTCAGACTCCGCGGCGAGCGCCCGTGCGGCACGTCCCGAGCACTGCCGACTGGCTGGCACGGCGGCTGCAGAGCCGTTGGGACAAGGAGCTCTTTAGGATGAAATCGTTAACCGCCGTTCTCGTTTTGCCGCTGCTCGTTCTCACTGGCTGCCCGCGCGATAAAGAGAAGCCGCTCACGCTAGGGGAGGCGACAGAGGCGTTGGAGCAGGCGAGCGACGCGGGGCAGGCCGAAGGGCTCACGGCGGCCAGCGTCGATATCTCGACGCATTTCACGATTGGGCAGGCGGTGCAGCAAGGGGCGGCCGAGCTCGGTGATTTCATTCGTGCGGAGCTGCCGTGCGCGGACGTGTCGCTCGAAGCCGCCACGCTCACGGTTGTTTATGGTGCCAAGGGTGGCGCGTGCACCTACAAGGGTCACCACTTCAGCGGCACCCATACCATCAGCGTCGAGCGCAACGACGACGCTTCGGTTGCCGTGCATCACGAGTGGATCGACCTCAGTAACGGCGTCGTTTCGCTCGACGGCACCGCGGACGTAACCTGGGATTTCGATCAGCAGACGCGGCGAGTCCAACACGAGTCTCACTGGACTCATTTGGCGAGCGGCCGCACCGGTGTCGGCGGCGGCGATCGCGTGCAGTCAGTGCTCGCCGGCGGCCTCAGCGAGGGCATTCAGGTCGACGGCTCGCGCACCTGGGATGGGGAGCGTGGCCACTGGGACTTGGCGATCGACGGCGTGCAGATGCGCTGGACCGATCCGGTGCCCCAGGCGGGGAGCTACACGCTGCAAACGCCGTTCGACAAGGCGTTGAGTCTGTCGTTCAACCGCGTCGACGATGACACGATCGGCGTCACGGTCGCGGGCCCGAAGCACGAGTTTTCGTTCACGGTGAGCAAGCTCGGCCAGATTAGCGAAGCGAAAGAGTAGGTGTCGCGTTCGGCTCGGCCGGCTTGGCGCTCGCTACTGCCTTGAGCGATGCCTCGAGCAGCGCCAAGTCGTCACGACCGAGCGCGCTCGGATCGGAGCTTACGACCTCGCGCGCGTAGCCCAACCAGCGCGCAGCGTGTGGTGCGTCGCCGAGCTCGAGAAACGTGGCGCCGCGGTACAACCCAAAGCGCGCGCGTTCGCTGTTCGACGAGCTCGTGAGGCGCTGCTCGGTCCGCTCGAACACTTCGGCGGCTTCGACGTAGTTGCCGTCGCGGTACAGCTCGCTGCCGCGCGCGACGAAGTGGCCGCCGCAAGCGCCGACCAAAAGCAGCAACACCAAGGGCAAGAACCTCGCTCCCCCGCGGTGACGCGTCCCTGAGGTGACGCTAACGCTGCACATTTATTCACAGAGTACACCCTGCACTGGCCTGACGCTCGCGACTTTCTCGTGCCAAAGCAGCAAGCGGCGCCCCCTTCCGCCTCCGGTGGAGCCACCATTCTGGCCCTAACCGTGCCGCCTGACACATCCGTGGCTCACGAAATCAAAGGGGAATTGCCAGTTGGCACACCGTCGTGGCACGATGTGCCCGCTTTGGGTGGCTGTCTTGGTCGGTCAGCCGTGCCCCTACCGTTATCGCTCGTCGCTTGGAGGAGGATCGTGATGCGCAAGGTTATCGCCTCATCGCTCGTGGTTGGGATGCTGGGTGTGTGGGCGTCGCCAGCCTTGGCGGCCGAAGGCGATGCACCAGCCGCCGCCGCGAAGCCCGCCGACGCAGCAGCTCCTGCTGCAGCTGCCGCCGCTGCGCCTGCGCCTGCTGCAGCTCCCGCCTCAGCTGAGCCTGGCGCGCCCGCAGAAGGTGCGCCTGCGTCGGGCACGGCGCCCGAGAAAGATGCGGCGCTCGTCGCTGATGCTGAAGCTGGTGGCTCACCGGTGGAGCTACCGGGCAAGACCTACCTGTTCGTCGGTGCGCGCTACCGCGCGATGATCATGCCGAAGTTCATGATCAACATGTTCGGCGATGGCGGCGAGACCATGGTGTTCCACGGCTTTGGTCCCGAGTTTTCGATTCGTAAGAACGCCTTCGAGTACAACCTGTCGATCTGGTACGCGGGCTACGGATTTTCGGACGTCGCTTTCAAGTCCAAGACCGACGGTCCCCGGGCGTGGGAAATCGTCGATAGCTCGCTCAAGTCGATCTACTTGACCGCCGACTTCTTGTGGAGCCAGGACTTCACGCCCGAGTTCGCGCTCAACTACGGCGTGGGTGCCGGCTTCGGCATCATCTTCGGCGACCTCACGCGCACGCAGGCGTACAAGGGCCCCAACGGTGACGACAACACCGGCGAAGGCTTCGTCCGTTGCAGCTCCGACATGGAACCCAATGATCCGGAGGACTACTGCGACGACTCGAACGGCCATTACAACGGCTACAAAGAGCCGAGCTGGGCCAACGGCGGGTCCAAACCGCTGATTTTTCCCTGGCTCGTGCTCCAAACCGGCTTTCGCTACAAGCCGCACAAAAACTTCGTCGCGCGCTTCGACGCGGGCTTCGGTACCAGCGGGTTCTTCCTCGGCCTCGGCGCTGACTACGGGCTATGAGATCGCAGCGGGGGCACGCGCGCCGTGGCTGAACCAGAGTTGAATCTGCCGCAACGTTACGAGCCGGTGCGGAGGCTCGGCAAGGGGGGCGGCGGTGAAGTGTGGGCCGTGCGGGACCGCGCGACGGGTCGCAGCTATGCGCTCAAGCTCTTGGCTGGCGATGCCAGCGAGCGCGAGATGGCCGCGCTGGTGCGCGAGGCCGTGGCACTGAGCGGCCTGGAAGGGCTCGGTGTGCCTCGGGTGATTCGCTTCGGGCGCTTGCCCGGCACCGGGCGGCCCTACCTGGTGCGCGAGCTGGTCGAAGGCGAGAGCCTCGAAGCGGTGCTGGCGCGCGGTGCTGAGCCGCGCGCGGCGCTACAGGTTTTGGCGCGTGCCGCGGACCAGCTCACGATCTTGCATCGTGCTGGTTTGCTGCACGGCGACGTGAAGCCGGCAAACTTGATCGTCGACGTCGACGGCAATGTCTCGTTCGTCGACTTGGGGCTCGCCGCGCCGTGGCGCGAAGCCGGCTCGCTCGTCGAAGGCTTGACCCCGCGGTACGCCGCGCCAGAGCTGTTCGAAGGTAGGCCGATCACGGTGCGCGCCGAGGTGTTCGCGCTGGGCGTCGTGCTGTCGGAGATCCTCGAGGCCGGCGGGCGGCAGTTGCCCGATGCGCTGGCGAAAGGCCTGGCCGCCGCGGCTCAGCGCGCGATGGCAAACGCGCCCGAATATCGCTACCCGTCGGTAGACGAGCTGGCCAGCGAGATTCGCCGCGAGCTCGGTGTCCCGGCGCATGATCCGACCGAAGCAGGCGCGGTGCTCTGGCCGATCTCGGGCATCGACTCGATCTCGAGCCAGCTGCTCGAGGCTGCGCAGAACCTTTCGTCGGGTGGCGTGTTGCGGCTCGAGGGGCCACCAGGCTCCGGGCGCAGCGCGCTCCTGCGGCGCTTGGCGTGGTGGCTGGGGGTATTGGGGCGCCCGGTCGCTTGGCTCGACGATCCGAGCAACGTGGCCAGCGTCTCGGCCGAGCTCGCGGAGCACGCGGCGGTGGCCGGCACCTGGATCTTGCTCGACGACGCTGATGGCCTGCTCGATGCTGGCCTGGCGTCCGTGCACGCGGCCATCGCACGCGGCGCGCGCGTCGTAGCGGTGGGCGGTGCGCGCTTCGAAAGCGCGGAGCGATTCGTGATCCCGCCGCTCGCCAAGCCGGTTGCGCTCGAGCTGGTGCGGCGCGTGGTGCCGTCGCTCACGCCGGGGCTGCAGCAGCGCTTGGTGGAGCTCGCGGATGGGCGACCGGGGGCGCTGCGTCGCCTGGTCAAGCTGATCGCCGCCGAAGCGGTGGCGTCACCGGCCGACTTCGATCGCGTGGTCGGCAATGCGCCGTCCGAGGACGAGAGCGTGCCGCAAGAGCCGCTCGAACGCGCGCTTTATTACCTGGATCGCGGCCGCTTCAACGACGCCGCGGTGGCACTTTCGGGCGTCCCCGCTGCCGAGCTGGAGCGCTCGGCGTCGCTCGGTGTCGCCCAGGCTAGGCTCGAGCTCGGGGTAGGGCAGGAGCGCCAGGCGCGCGAGCGTTTGGAGGCGCTCGCCAAGCTCCCGAAGCTGAGTGAAGCGGAGCGGCGGCTCATCGCGCTTTACCACGCGCGCGCCGACATCGCGCTCGGTAACGCCGCCGCCGCCCTCGGCGAGCTAGCCCCACTTTGCACCGAGGAAAGCGCGATCGGCAACGAGGCTCTCACGTATCGCGGCCTGGCGCTTTCGCTCACGGGCGACCACGACCGCGCGCGGCGCGAGCTCGAGCAGTCGGTCGAGCAGGCCCAGCGCCTCGACGCGGTGCGCCTCGAGGCGCTGGCGCGCGCGTCGCTGGGCTACGTGCTGCTGCGCGCGGATCGTACGGACGAAGCGCGCGACGTGTACCGATCGGCGCTGGTCGCCGCGGAGCGCGCCGGTGAAGCGGGTTTGCTCGCGACCGTGCAGACCAGCCTCGCCGGGCTGCTGAAGGTGCGGGGCGACATGGCCGGCGCAATCGAGCTGTTCGAGGCCGCCGTCGACATGGGGCGGCGCAGCGGGCGCAAAGCGACTGCGCGCCAGGCGCTGCTGAACCTGGCCAACACCGAGCTGTATCTGGGGCGCCTGTCGCGCGCGCAGAACAGCATCGAGACGCTGCGCGAGCAGAGCGAGCACCTACCCAAGAACATGCTCGCGCAGTTGCTCGGGCTCGAGGGCGAGCTGCTGGCAGCTCAAGGGCGCTACGTCGAGGGTGCCGCGCGTCTGGTGTCGTGCTCGGAGATCTACCGTGAGCTCGGGCGGGGCCTCGATGAAGCCGAAGCGCGCTTGCTCGCGGTGCTGGCCGCAGCCCGAATGACGACCCCCAACGTAGCGACGCTGCGCAAAGACTTGGCGCAGGCCGAGGCGTTGCTCGAAGGCGATCCGGCGCACAAGCCGTTACTGCTCTTGGCTCAGGGGCGCATCGCGAAGCTGCTGGGTGACGAGGTCGACGCGCGCGAGAAGCTGGACGAGTCGGTCGAGGTGGCGCGCACGACGCAGCAGCGCGACTTTCTGTGGCGTGCCTTGGAGGCCCGCGCCGAGCTCGAAGATCAGGGCGGACAGCCGATGCTGGCGCGCCGCGATCGTGAGGAAGCCCTCGCGGTCCTGGAAGAGATTGGCGCGCGTTTACCGCGTGATCTGCGCGAAGTTTATTGGAACGACCCGCGCCGCAAGGCGCTCCGCAGCAGCGTGACCGGAGCGGTGGCCCGCGCCGCGACGGAGCTTTCGCCGTTCGCGCCCCTGAGCGCACTACCGGCGGCGAGCCCGACCATGCAGGCGGCGCGTCGCGCCTCCAGCAACACGTCGAGCATGTCGCAGCTCGGCGGCTTGACTCCGCTCGAGCAGCGCCTGTCGCGCATTCTGGAGGTGAACAGCGACCTGGCGGGCGAGCTCGAGGTCGAGCGGCTCACGGCCAAGATTATCGGTCACGCCGTCGAGCTGCTGCGCGCCGAGCGCGGCTTGGTGCTGCTCACGGAATCAGACGGCTCACTCACCATCCATGCTGCGCGTGGCACTGGGAGCGACGTGGTGCACGCGGAGTTTTCGCGCTCGATTGCCGAGGGCGTGATCGCGACGCGCGAGCCGGTGGTGACCCTCGACGCGCGGGGCGACGCGCGCCTCAAGTCGTTTGCGTCGGTGCACCAGCTGCTGCTCGAGTCGGTGGCGTGCGTGCCGATCATGGCGCCTTCGGGCGGCGCGATCGGCGCCCTGTACTTGGAGACCCGCGGCCGCCCGGGACGGCATTTCGAGAGCGAGCTACCCACGCTGCGGGCGTTCGCCGATCAGGTCGCGATCGCGCTCGAAAATGCGCGTTTGCTGCGGGAAAATCGCGCTCGCGCCGACGAGCTGGCCGACGCCAACGCCGACCTGGCCGAGGCGCAAGACCGCCTGCGCGAGCTGCTCGAAGGTCGCACCGAGCAACTCAAACGCACCCGCCAAAAGCTACGCGACGCGCGTGACACCCTGTACGGTCACTTCGGCTACCAGGGCCTGGTCGGCACCAGCACCCCGATGCGCAAGGTCTACGCGCTGGTCGATCGCGTCAAAGATACCGACGTGCCCGTGCTGATCACGGGTGAGAGCGGCACCGGCAAGGAGGTCGTGGCGCGCGCCGTTCACAACGCTTCAGCGCGCAGCAAAGCCAAGTTTTTGGGCGTCAACTGCGGCGCCATTCCGGAAAACTTGCTGGAGAGCGAGCTGTTCGGTCATGTGCGAGGCGCCTTCACGGGCGCTGATCGCGAGCGCAAGGGCCTGATTCGCGAAGCTCAAGGTGGCAGCATCCTGCTCGACGAGATCGGAGAGATGCCGGTCAAGATGCAAGCGGGCCTGCTGCGCGTGCTCCAAGAAAAGAAGGTGCGCCCGGTGGGCGGCGCGCAGGAAGAAGACGTGGACGTGCGCATCCTGTTCGCGACCAATCGCGACCTCGAGCGCATGGTGCAAGAGGGCAAATTTCGCGAGGATTTGTACTACCGGATCCACGTCGTCGAAATTCACCTGCCGGCGCTGCGCGATCGCGCGGAGGACGTGCCGCAGCTGGTCGATTACTTTTTGGGCCTCTTTGCGGCGCGCTACAAGCGCGACAAAAAGAGCGTCGCGCGTGAAGCTCTACGACGTTTGCAGGCCTATGGCTGGCCCGGCAACGTGCGCCAGCTCGAGCACGTGCTGCTCAACGCTTGGGTGATGAGCGACGAGCAGGAGCTCTTGGCCGAAGATTTCGAGCTGCCGGACGGCTTCAGCCCCGTTGTGGAGCGCCGCGACGCGCCGCCCTCGCCGCTCGCCAAAAAGGGGACTACGAGCCAACATCGCCGCGACGAGCGCGAGCGCATCATCGAGGCTCTGCGTTCGTGCAATTGGAACCGCGTCAAAGCCGCCGAGCTCTCGGGCATCCCGCGGCGCACGTTTTATCGGCGCCTGCGCGAGTACGGCATTCAGTGATGTGAGGCGCGGGTACGTAGGCTTTCCGCTGCGTCCGCTGCCGTTGCGCGCTCGCTACAAGCCGAAGCCCTTCAGCTTCTTGTGTAGGCCTTCGCGCGTGATGCCGAGAGTCTTCGCGGCGCTGGTTTTGTTGTTGCCGTGCGCGGCCAGCGACTGAATCAGCACCCGCTTTTCGAAGCGGTCCATGATCTCGCGCAGCGTGCCGGGCGCCGCTTCGCTCGTCGATTCGGCCTCGTCAACGTCACCGTCTGCTGTCGCACTACCAGACGCCGCCGCGCGTCCCTGGCGCACCCGCGCGCTCAGCACGTCCGGCGTCACCAGGCTCTCGGCCTCTGCCTGGATCACTGCGCGCTGCACCTCGTTCTCCAGCTCGCGCACGTTGCCGGGCCAGTCGTAGGCCTTGAGCAGCTCGAGCGCTGCGGGGCTGAAGCCAGTGAGCTCGCGGCCGAACTCGCGCGTGTAGCGTTCCAAAAAGTGCGCCGCCAACGAGGGCACGTCTTCGCGTCGCTCACGCAGCGGCGGGACCCGCAGCGGAAACACTTTGAGGCGATAGTACAGGTCCTCGCGAAACCGCCCGGCCGCCACCTCGCGCTCCAAATCGCGATTCGTGGCGGCCACGATGCGCACGTTCACCTTGCGCGTCACGCTGGCTCCGATCGGCCGCACTTCACCCTCCTGCAGCACGCGCAGCAGCTTGGCCTGAAGCGCGAGCGGCATTTCGCCCACTTCGTCCAAGAACAGCGTGCCGCCGTCGGCGACTTCGAACAGGCCCTTCTTTTCTTCGGTGGCCCCCGTGAACGCGCCGCGCTTGTGCCCGAACAACTCGCTTTCCAGCAAATTCTCGGGAAAAGCTGCGCAGTTCTGCGCGACGAACAGCTTGGCCTGGCGCTTCGATCGGTAGTGAATCGCGGCTGCGAACAGCTCCTTGCCGGTGCCGGTCTCGCCTTCGATCAGCACGCTGACGCGCGTATCGACGACCTTATCGAGCTGCTGCAGCACCGCCGCCATCGCGCGGCTCTCGCCCACGATGCGCATCGCTCCCGTGCGCGAGCGCTCGCGACTGCGCAGAAACTGGTTCTCTTTGCGCAGCTGCTCTTCCGCTTGCGAAAGCTTGTGGATCAGCCGCGCGCTGACCACGGCCAGCGACGCACCGTGGGCCAGCATGCCGAGCGCGTCCACGTCGCGCGCGTCGAACATGGCCGGAGCGTCGCGGTTATCGACCTGCAGCACGCCCAAAATCTCGTCACCGCGCCACAGCGGCACACCGATGGTGCTGCGAATGTTCGCGCCCAGCAGCGACTCGGAGCCGAGCGCTTCACGCGGCGCATCAGCCGCCAGCACTGCCGCCCGCGCTTCGATCACACGCCGCGCCACGCTGCGTGTCGGCGCTACCGGCGCTGCCGGCGTGGTCGGAGCTCCGCCCGGCCCCCGGACGCGCGTCACCATCGGCAGCAGCAAAGCCTTGGCCGGCTCCGCCTCGTCGAGCAGCGCCACGGTGGCGTGCGTCGCGCGCGGGGCCAGCCGTAACGCCGCTTCAGCCACCTCGCTCACGATCGCTTCGAGTGACTCCGCAGCTCCGAGCGTGCGGAGCAGCGCGCTCCAAACCTTCGGCTCGAGCGGAGCGCTCGACAGCTCTTTCAAGCTGCGCGTGGTCACCACTTCCGGCGCTGCTGGCTCGCTGCCCAAGCTCACGCGTAAGCGCAGCGCCTCCCCGCTGGCAGCCGGCAAGAGCAGCTCGTCGCCGGTGCGGAGCGGCAGCAATGCTGCGTCGTCGAGCTCGCGCCGCTCACCGCTTCGCAGCAGCGCCGCGCCGCTCTCGGCTTCTTCCATCTGCACGCTGACCCCGCTCTCGCCCGCGATCAGGCGCAGCTCAGCCTCAGCCGCTGCGTCACCGAGCCGCAGCTCGCAGTCGGCACTGCGGCCGAGCCGCACCACGTCCGCATCCGACTCGAAGACCCGACCCGACTCGGCGCCGGCCAGGACTTCGATACGGATGCGGGACATCGCTCTCGCTGACGCGCGCTCAGCCGCGAGCGTCGATGCGATACATCACTTGCTTGAGCGGCGCGTCGTTGGCCGCCTTTTCGCGGTCGGCCGACTTGGCGTTCTTGCTGATGATGGCGTTCAGCTTGTCGGACACGGCCTTGCTGCCCTTCGGCGTGAGGTGGTCGATGGCCTGAGCAGCCACGAAGCGCACGGCGGCGTTGTTGATGCTGTCCAAGGCGCCGACCAGCTCGTCGCGCGAGGCGTCGTTGCCGAGCACGCCGATCATGTAGCCGGCCTTGATGCCGGCAAACTGCGTCTTGGTCTCCTGGCTGTCGCCCTTTTGAATCGAGGCGACGTAACAGGCGACGCGGTCGCCGCAGGCCTTCACCTGGGCTTCGACCAGCTTGTACACGTCCTTCTCCAGCTGCGTGCCGTAGCGATCGACGGCTGCCTTCACGGCGGGCAGCTGGTCCGGCTTGGCCAGCTTCAGCGCCGTGACGGTCACGCCCGCCTGAAAGCCCTTGAGGTCGTCGCCGCTGCCCTTGGTGGCAGCAGCGCGCTCCAGCAGCCAGTCGACCAGGCTCGGATCGTAGAATTGACCGGCTGCTTCGGTCAGCGCTTCGAGCGCGCCACCTGCCGGCGGGATCTCGGTCTCGAGCGTGAACGACTCGAACGCGGTCTTGAACGCGGCCTTCGACTCTTCGGTCTCGGGCAGCTTGGTCAGCTCGCGCGCCATGATCGCGCGCGTCGGGGCGTCCTTCTCGCTGCTCACCGCGGCTACCAGCGGCGCCACCGCGTCGGCGCGGCCCGTGGTGCCGAGGATGAGCGCCGCGGTCGACACGTAAGGCGTGCCTTGCACATCCTTGCCGGTGATCTCCTTCAAGCGGCGCATGGCGAAGCTCACCAGCTTATCGTTCTTGCCCTGCAAGAGCGTGGTCGCCGCGTCTACGGTGGGCTTGCCGAGCTTCACCAGCGCGAGCAGGGCCGTGGCCTGCACGTCCGCCTTGGTCGGGTCGAGCATCACCTTCATCAGCGGCTCCACCGCTTGCGCGTCGCCGATGCGCCCGAGCAGCTCGGCCGCGGTCGTCTGCCAGAAGAGCTGGTCCTTGTAGTCGTCGACCGTGCCCGGCTCCTTCGGCTTGGGCGGCGTGATCTCGGCGTCCAGGCGGGCGATCAGCGGACCCACCCAGGCCTTCACCGGCATGTCGAGCATCGACTCGTTCAAGTCTTTGTAGACGATGCCGCCGAGCATCGTGCTGGCGCGCAGCTTGGCGAAGGCCTCGACCATCGGCACCGCGAGCGTGTCGAGCTTCAGGTCGCCGGTGGCGCGAGCCGCCCACTTGATGTCGCTCTCGTCCTTGGCGGTCGCGGGGCGCTTGGCGAACTCTTCGAACGCCTTCTTGAGCGCCGGCTCCGTGCGCTTGTCACGGTACGAGGCGAGCAGCTTGATCAGCGATACGCGCGTCTTCGAGTCGAGCGCGTCGTAGTCGGAAACATACGCTTTGGTCAGCGGCTCGACGGTCTTGTTGATCAGCTCCTGAACGCCTGCAGCCTTGATGTCGTTGCCGTTCTTGGTAACGGCATCTTCGAAGAACTGCTCGAGGCGCTTCACTGCGCGCGCCTTCCACGCGGCATCACTCAGCTTTCCCACCCAGTAGTCGGGTTGGCTCTCGTCTTGGCAGCCGACCACGGTCGTGGCGAGCAGTGCCGTGGCGGCCGTAGTGGAAGCGGCGGTGCCGAGGACCAGCGAGCGGATCAGCGACACGACAGGACGCGAGGAGCGCAGCATTAGAAATTCCTCCCGAGACGGATGGGCAATGGACAGCGTGAGACCCGAAGAAACCAGAGTGATGCGCCAGAAACTCGCGCAAAATCCCCAGGTTCGCGTGCGTGGGGACGCTACGCCGGCTGGCAAGAACCTGTCAATCGACCCGTGACAGCCACACTGTAGGGTGGCGTGTGTGACGCGCTGCGTTATGACGCGACTAGCCGATGATCATGGCCTCGGAGACGCTCGTCCCCTCGCGAAAGCGCCGGTGTGCCCAGCTGCCGAACGGCTCCGGGGTCTCGCCGCTGACGATGGCGCGCGCGAGCCGCTTGCCCACTGCGGGAGCCATCATGAAGCCGTGGCCCATGAAGCCGCTGACCAAGAAGAAGCCGCTGACCTCGTCCACCGGACCCACGATCGGCGCGTGATCGGGCGACAAGTCGTACAGGCCCGCCCACTGCCGTTGCACCTTGAGCGATGACAAGAGCGGGCACGTCGCGCTCAGCGCTCGCGCATACAGCGCCAAGAAGCGCATCGACGATGCCTGGCTCGGTCCCGGCGGCACCTGCGCATTGCCGATGCCGCCCACAATCTCACCGCGCGTCGATTGCGAGAAGTAGAGCCCGCTCTCGAGGTCGGCGACCAGCGGCCCCAGAAAGGGCTTGAGCGGCTCGCTCGCGCAAATCTCGTGACGGTGCGGCTTCGTCGGTAGCTCGACGCCGACGGTGGCTGCGAGCTCCGGGCTGAAAGCACCGCACGCGTTGACCACGATCGGCGTGCGCACGTGGCCGCGCTCCGTCTGCACCCCCGTGACCTTGCCGCCCGAAGTCTCCACCGCGAGCACGCGACAGAACGTGTGAACATCGACGCCGAGCGCCCGAGCGCCTTCCGCGTAGCCCCACACGAACGGCCACGGAAACACCACCGCATCGTCCCCGTTGAAGCTCGCCGCCTCGACGCCAGCGGGCTCGAGCAGCGGTACGATCTCGCGTGCCTCCGCCGCGTCGATCAACCGCGTTTTGAGCCCCAGCCGCTGCTGCAGCCGCACGCTCTGCTCGAGCTCCGTGGCGCGCTTCGCATCGCGCGCCAAAAACAAATAACCGCCCTGCCGAAACCAGGTGTTGATGCGATGCTCGTGCGCAAACTCCTTGCACATCGCGAGGCTCTCTTGCATCAGCCTCACGTTCGCTTCGCTCGACCACTGCGCCCGCACCCCACCCCCATTGCGCCCGCTCGCCCCGCCGCACAAATACCCAGCATCGAGCACCAACACCCGCCGCTGCCCCTGGTCCTTCGCCAAATGGTAAGCGGTCGCCAGCCCCATAATCCCCGCGCCGACAATCACCACATCGGCAGCCTCTGGTAGTGGCCGCAGCGAGCCACCGCGCACGCTCATGCCTCCACACTACCGCGCGTTCGCCCCGCCCGCACCCGCCTCGCCGTGCTCGCCGTCGCTGGCTCCGCCCTCACCACCACCGCCGTACCAGGTAGTGTGGCCACCTTGGACGTCACAAACAGGCACTTCGCTGCCCGTGACCCTGCAGTCCATGCGTCCGTAGTTCTCGCAGTCGGCGACGACATCGGTGCCATAGTCGTACTGAACCAGCTCCCCCTGCGCGTCGAAAAAGAAGTAGTCGGTTTGGGCGTCGTACGATACGCGGATCACACTGCCGCCACAGGTGCTCTCGGCCCGGGAAACTTCGACGAACCAAAGACTCTGCGCGGCGCAACTCTCGGCCACCACCACTTCGGGGCTGGTCGGCTTCCAATCCCACTTGTCGAGCTCCTGCAGCTCGCCACGCCAACAACTCGAATCCTCTTCCTCTTCATCGTCATTGTCGTTGCCCGCGTATCCAGCCACACCAGGAGACCCACACCCTGTGGATTGCCACTGCTCCGGTGGCGAAGAAGGAAGCCCGCCCGCGCCCGCGTCGCCGTCGCTGCTGCGCTGCCCTTCCATTCCGCGCTGTCGCCCGGCACTCACTCCCGTGTCCCGCTCGCCCTTGCCCGGCTCCGGCGCATCACCACCCTCCACGCGCCCGCACGCCCAGACCCCGCACGCCAGAAGGACCAAACCCCAACCTCTCCCGATCCTCATGCTCGATCTTCAGCAAGCCTCGTGCCGCCCGAATCCCCGCCAAAGCCCGCACGGTGTGCGACCCGGGCGACAAAGTCGGGCTCTTCACGCCTTTCTA
>JBEHXA010000122.1:0-14908 GCA_048498935.1 Myxococcota bacterium | reverse complement strand
GTCGAAGACACCGAGCGGCGCGTCGGCCGAGCGCCGCGTGCCTGCGGTCACACGTCCTCGATGCGAATCAGCCGCGCCTTGCTCTTCAAGATGTTGGCGGCCTCGATCGAGGCGATCGCACGTCGCACGGCGCCTTCTTTGGTTTGGTGCGTGAGGATGCACACCGGCACGGCTTCGTTGTCGCCGCGCGCGCGTCCCTCTTGCACCATCTGCTCGATGCTGACCCCCTCGGAGCCCAGCGCCGAAGCGATGCGGCCGAGCACGCCGGGGTGGTCCCCCACGTCGAAGCGCAAGTAGTAGCGCGTCTCGATCTGATCCGGCGACATCACCGGTCGCGACTTGATCTGGATGCCGCGCGTCGCCAGGCCGGATTCGCCGTGGATGCGCGAGGCGGCCACGTCGACGATGTCGGCCACGACGCTGACCGCGGTCGGCATGTCTCCGGCGCCACGGCCCACGAGCAGGCACGGCCCGAGCGCGCGCCCCATCAAGAAGACGCCGTTGAGCACGCCGTCGACGTTCGCGAGCACGCTGTTCTTGGGCACGAGCGCCGGGTGAGCCCGAAGCTCGATCTGCTCACCGCGATCATGGCCGATGCACAGGTGCTTCAGCGTGAAACCGAAGCGATCGGCAAAGCGGAAATCGATGTCTTCGACGCCGCGGATGCCTTCGATCAAGAAGTCATCGGTGCCGATGCTGCTGTCGAACGCGAGCATGCTGACGACCGACAGCTTCTGCGCGGCGTCGTGGCCTTCCACGTCGAGCGTGGGGTCTGCTTCGGCGTAACCCAGCTCTTGAGCTTCTTTCAGCGCCGCCGCGAACGTGAGGCCCGCCTGGCGCATGCGCGTCAGGATGTAGTTGCAGGTACCGTTGAGGATGGCGTGCACGCTCGAGACGGTGTCGCTGGCGAGCGCCTCGCGCAGCGTGCGGATGATCGGAATGCCGCCGCCGACCGATGCCTCGAACGCCAAGTCGACGCGGTTGTCGATGGCAGCGCGCACGAGCTCCGGACCGTGCTTCGAGATCAAATACTTGTTGGCGGTGACCACGGAGCGGCCGCTCTTCAGAGCGCGATCGAGATACGAGCGAGCGGGGTTTTCGCCACCGATCACCTCGACTACCAGGTCGACGTCCTTGTCGCCGAAAATGCGTTCGGCGTCGTTCGTCAGCCACTCGCGCTTGCATTCCTTGCCGCGCGCTTTGCTCAGGTCCCGCACCAACACGTGCTTGACCTGCAGCTCGGCACCGACCCGCGACGCCAAGAACTCACGATTGTCCTCCAGCAGGCGCAGCACACCGCCACCCACCGTCCCGCAACCGAGCAGGGCGATTCTTACCGGGGACTTTTGGGACTCACTCAAGGCAACCTCCGAGACACGAGCCTCAGGGTTTTTCGCGAGATCCTGTCTTACGTCAAGCGCAAACGGGCTCGGGCAGGCTCAACCGGCCGTCGGCTCGGGCCGAGCTCCGAGCGGAGCCTCCGCCGAGGCGTCGCTGACCGAGCCCAGAAACGACTCGAGCCACGCGCCGCGCGGGCGAATGCGCGCCCAGACGCTGCGCCGCGGAGCGTTCGACATTTCGCCTTCCCAGCTGCGGATCCGCGGGCGGCCCGCGTTGGCGGCCAGCTCCGTGGGCATACCCGAGAGCGGGTCGGTCGCGACGATGAAGAACGAATGATAGTGGAGCTTTTCATCATCGCGCGGCCCCAAGATCGCCACGATATCGCCGCGCCGAAATTGCGAGCGCTGGCCGTAGATCGAGGCGAAGAATTGCTGACGATTGCGCAGCGGCACGCGCTCCTCCGGTGCGGGCTGGAACACGTCGAACTCCGCCACGCGCTCGCGCGCGAACTCCACGAAACGCTCCACGCTGCGCCGGTTCGCCATCGCCGCCTCGTCGAAGCGTAGCCTGCCCTGAGTCCGCTCGGGCACCTGCCCTCGTGCTTGCCACCAGCTGCCGCTCGCGCGTTCGAAGGTATCGAGCACGAAATCGATGCACACTTGGGGCGGGCGCGGGCGACCGGAGGCGTCGAACACCGCGTAGCGATCGCCGTTGAATTCGAAGCTGCTGCGCCCGTTGAGGTAGGCCATGCGCCACTCCGGGCGGAGCTTGCCGTCTTGTTGGCCGTCTTCGGTCTTCGGCTCGTCGAAAGGCAGGGCCTCATCCACCTGCTCGCGGATCACCTCGAGCAGACGAGCCTGCATGCCCTGCTCGCGCAGCGCCTGCGCCCGCAGTGCCAAGAGCTCGGCGCGCCCGGCGCCCGGCGCTTCACACGCCAGCTCGGCAGCTCCGCCCTTCACGTGAAGCAGCGCTGGAACGCGCAGCGCTCCGTAGACCAAGTCGACCACCAGCCGCTCGGCGCTCGCGTGCAGCACGACCAACTCGTCGAAGCCGAGGCTCTGTTGCAGAGCAGCCAACTCGACGTGCCGCGCGTCACCCCATTCGTGACCCGCCGCGACCACGCGATCGAAGAGCAAGAGGCGTGCGCGGCGACCGCGCTCTGGCCCGGACGTGTACTCGTAATCGCCGTCATCGAGCCGTCGCGCGCCGAGCTCCTCGGCGCCACGCAGCAGCTTGAGCTCGGGATCTCGAAACAAGAGCGCGAGCGTGAGCGTGCCGTACAGCGTCGCGAGCTCCGGTAGATCGGTGTACAGGTAGCCATCGCGCAGAAACACGGCGCGAGCCAGCGCAGGCTCCGAACGCACCTTGCCGACCACCCGGTTGAAGACCTCGTACCCCGGCTGCGCTTGAAGGTCGGCGCGCAAACGCGCAGCCAGCGGCTGCTCGGCAGCAGGAGGCTCGGTCAGGAACAGCACCGGCGTTGCTTTGGCTCGCCCCAGGAGCTGTGCGCGGAGGGCCGGCTGCGCCGTGGCCGGGAGCAGCAGCGGCGGAAGGCGTGTCACGTCGGCCCGCTCGGCCATGCACTGCGCCTCGGCGGCAGCGTTCGCGCGGGCGTCGCGCAGCGTGCTCGACTCCACCAGCACAGGCAACGTGGGCTGGGCGCCTTGCCGCCGCGCCGCCTTGCCGGGGCCCCGGGCGGCGTGAAAAACGGCACACAGCCCGCCGAGCAGAGCCGCCGACACCACGACGAGCGCGTGCGCCCGGGCCGCGCGTAAGACGCGAGCTTTCACCCTCGAAATCTGTAACATACTCCGCTCCAAAGAACGCCTCCCCCGACCATGCCGATTCCTTACAGCTCACGCCCCCGACCCGAACCCCGTCTCTCGACCTGTGCGGTGCTGCTGAAACAGCGCCGTGCCGATTCGCAACATCGCACCTTGTGTATCGATATCGGTGGCACCGGCATCAAGATGATCGTGCTCGACCCGGACGGGAACCCGCTCAACGAGCGCGCGCGCGAGCTGACCCCCAAGCCGGCCACCGTCGACGCCGTGATGGAGGTCATCCGGGGCATGCTGGGCAAGCAGCCCAAGTTCCACCGCATCTCGGTCGGCTTCCCGGGCGTGGTGCGCCACGGCGCGACCTACACGGCAGTGAACCTTCACCCCACCTGGGTCGGCCACAACCTGCAGACGGCGCTCGAGGAGCTCACCGGCAAGCCGACGCGCGTCCTCAACGACGCAGACTTGCAGGGCTACGGCGTGATCGAGGGCAAGGGCGTCGAAATGGTACTCACGCTGGGTACGGGCGTGGGCTCGGCGCTGTTCCTCGACGGCAGGCTCATGCCGAACCTGGAGCTCGGGCACCACCCGTTCCAGAAGGAAAAAACTTACGAAGAGCGCCTGAGCGACGCCGAAATGCGTGAGCACGGCAAGCAGAAGTGGAGCAAGCGCGTCGGCGAAATGATCGACACGCTGAGCCGCATCTTCAACTACGACCGCCTGCACATCGGCGGCGGCAACGCCGAACACATCAAGCAAGACTTGCCGGAAAACGTCTCGATCTTCGGCAACGTCGACGGCATGACCGGCGGCATCCGCCTCTGGGACAGCGAGGACTGAAACGAAAAAGCGCGGCCATCCCGGGGGATGCCGCGCTTTCTCTGTGCGCTCGCTGCAGCGAGCCCGCGTTCACTTCGGGACGGGCGGCGGCTTGTCCTCGTTCTGCACGCAGCTGCTCAAGTCGAACAGCATGAAGGCGACTGCCTTCTCCTGAGCGGTCAGCTCCGAGCTCTCGCACAGCCCTGGAAAGCCGGGGGGCTGCGCCGTGCGATCCTCCACGCTATTGGAGACATGCAGGCCGGTGAAGACGGCGCGACCGCATGCCTGCTCTTCGGGGGCACCGATGGGCGTGTTGAACGACATGTATTCAACGACCTTGGGAGCTTCCGGAGAGGTCGGGCTGTCGAGGGTAATCCACTCTCGGGCGAGCATGGGATCGACAGCCTGAATGTCGTCACGCGGCCCAACCACGGAGAGGGTGCCGAGTGCAGTGGACGCGCCGACGTTGACCAACCACTGCGCGAGCGCCGCGCCTTTGGGAAAGGTCTGGTTGATGGTGGCTGGCAGCGCCGCGCTGGCTTCGGCAGGGTTCGGGCGTGAATCCCACTCACCCACCGTAGGAACGGGCGCCGGCCCCTGTGAGAACCAGACATGGGCCCAATGTGAAGCGAACACGCGTCCGCCCTGCGAAAGGTAGTCGTAGAGCGCCTGCCGCGCGGCCATGGGCTTCTCGCCCATCATCGCCGCGCCCTCACAGGACAGCACCACAATGTCGTACTTGTGCAGCGCCTCGGCGCTGCTCCAAAGCTCCGTCGAGTGCGGCAACGGCGCGCCTTCGTTGAGGGTTGGCGCAAAGGCTTTCACCGTGAGATCACCCACGCCTTGAGCGTTGGCGTTGTCAGTGGCGGTAAACAGATGGATGCGCCCTTCACCGGCGTTGGTCGTGAACTCGGAATCATCGATACCGAGCCGACGTGGCAAGCACTCCATGGCGTCGGCCCCACCAGCCGAGATCGCAATGCGCGGGATGTCACCCTCCATTCTGTTCTTCGGCAAGCGGGTCTGATCGGGATTGGTGAGGGCCGTATCCACGCACGGCGCCACGGAGGGGATCGTGATCTGACGGCGCCACTTACCGACCTGAATGACCAGCGGGATGTCGGCGCCGGCCGGTGCCTTCTCCAACTTGAACGAGCCAGACTCGTCAGTGATGGCGGCCGTGACGGGATTTTTGATGTTCGAGCCGCAGCGATCGCAGCTGATACCTTCAGTGAACGGCTCTACCGGCTCATTCGGCACGTAAACGGCCACGTTGTAGAGCGGCAGGGTGCCGTTGGGAGCGAAGACCTTGCCGCTGATGCTCGTCGTGGTGCCTGCCGCGCAGGTCGGCACGGCGCACTCGAGACCCTCGCATTGACCGTCACCCGAATGATCGGAGTGCAGGGTGCCGCCGAGATTCGGCTGTGCGTTCTTGCCACCACCCGTACCGGGCGTCGCGCTCGACCCGCCCGACGAGCTCGACGTTGCGCCGGTAGAGGCGGCCGCTGCTGCGCCCCTCGTCACCGTGCTGTCTTGGCCTGCCGGAGAGCATGAGAAAACGACTGCTGCCAGACACCCGAGGGGTGCCAAAATTATGGAACGTGCGTGCGTGCTCGGGCTAATCCATCGCGTCATCGTTACACCTGGGCTCGCCGTCACACGTGGACGTCGAGTTCAGTAGTGTGCACTGTTTAGACGCGAAATCACCACTCGCCCTGACGAATGAAGTGAGAACGAAGTTATTCGCCGTCGCTGTGCTTTCGCAGCGCTGTCGCAGCGCTGATGCACCGCCCAAAACAGCAAGGCGCAGCACCGCCGTGCCGCGCCCTGATCAGGTCGAGAAGAGGCTCACTCACTTCGGGATGGGCGGCGGTCTGTCCTCGTTCTGCACGCAGCTGCTCAGGTCGAACAGCATGAAGGCAACCGCCTTCTCTTGAGCTGACAGCTCGCGCATCTCGCAGCTGGCCGGGAAGCCATTCATGTTGGCGGCCGTGTTGTTGTCGACCGCGGCAACGTGCAAGTCGGTATAGACCGCGCGGCCGCAGACCTGCTCCTCCGGCACGCCAATCGGCGTGTTGAAGGACATGTACTGCACGGCCTTCGGATCCTCACCGGCGCGGACGTTCTGGTTCTGGACCGTGATCCACTCCCGGGCGACATCCGGATTGACGGCCTGGATGTTGTCGCGCGGGAACGTCACGGTCATCTGCCCCTCCATGGTCGAGGCACCGACGTTGACCAGCCACTTGGCGAGCGCCGCACCCTTCGGGAAGCTGGTGTTGATGGTGGCGGTAGCGGCCCCGTTGTCTTCGGTCGGGTTCTGACGGTCGTTCCAGGTGCCGGTCGTGGGGACCGGGTTCGGGCCTTCGGCGAACCAGACGTTGTGCCAGTGCGAGGCGAACACGCGACCGCCCTTGGAGGCGTAGTCGTACAAGGCGGTGCGGGCAGCCATGGGCTTGCCGTTCGGGAACGAGTCACCTTCGCACGACAGGATCACGATGTCGTACTTCATCATCTCGTCAGAGGTACTCCACAGCGTAGTCGCCGCTGTGAACTGCGTCCCGCCGTGAGCCGCGTCCATCGCCATCACCGGCAAGCGATTGTTGTTGTGGTCGCCGGCAAAGAGGTGAATGCGTCCATCGCCTGAGGAGGCCGTGAACTCGGTATCCGAGATACCCAAGCGCGGCAGCAAGCACTCCATTTGGTCCGCAGAGCCGGCCGTGATGGCGATCTTCGGGATGTCGCCTTCAGTCTTGTTCTTCGGCAGGCGCGTCAGCTGCGGATCGGTGAGCGGAGTGTCGACGCAAGCCGTGACGGCCGGGATGGTTAGCTGGCGACGCCACTTGCCGACCTGAATCACCAGCGGGATGTCGGTGCCGGCCGGAGCGTTTTCGAGCTTGAACGAACCAGTCTCGTCCGTGAGCGTGGCCGTGACCGGGTTGGTGATGTTGGCGCCGCAGCGGTCGCAGCTCGCGCCGTCTTTAAAGGGCTCGACCACCTGATTCGGCACGAACACCGCGACGTTGTAGAGCGGCAGCGTGCCGTTCGGCGCGAAGACCTTACCGCTGATGCTGGTCGTGGTGCCGGGAGCACAGGCCGGAACCGCACACTCGAGGTTCTCGCATTGACCCATACCCATGTGGTCGGAGTGCAAGGTGCCGCCGAGGTTGGGTAGCGCCCGAGTGCCGCCCGTGGCGGGAGCGCCGCCGGCTTCTGTGCCGCCCGTAGTACTGGGCGTCGCGCCGGTCGCGGCAGTGCCGTTGTTGACGACGCTGCCGTCGCGGCCTGCCGGCGAGCAGGAAAACATGAGACCCATTGCGCACCCGAGAGGTGCCACGAAAACCCAGCGACCCAGCTTGGTCGAGTTGATCGATCGCGTCATGGCTACACCTGGCCTCGCAATCACACCTGGACGCAGAGGCACGCGTAGTGTGCACCTTTTAATTACAAAGTATCGATGTTTCGCTAACGGATAAAAGTGAAGTCAAGTCATCACGACGCTTGTTTTAGGCTGCAGCGTGACGGCTTCGCCCAATGAGCGTTCGACTGCTCAGCGGTGACTCTTCAAACGACAAAGCAGCAAGGCCCGCTGCATCCTTTCGGAACAGCGGGCCTTGGCGCCCCTCACCCAATGGGTGAGAGGCTTCTCGTTTGCTCAGATCAATTCGCTGAGGGGGTCGTGGGCGATTCGCGCTTCGCTACCTCGTCCAAGTAGGCCTGGGACGGCTGCGGCATCGATTCGAGCGCTGCCTCGAGGACCTCGTCGAGCTTGGTCACGAACACGAACTCCAGCTCGTCGCGGATCTCCTTCGGCACCTCGTCGAGATCGGCCTTGTTCCGCTCCGGCACCAAGACTCGCTTGATACCGGCACGGTGGGCGGCCAGCGTCTTCTCTTTGAGGCCACCGATCGGGAGCACCCGGCCGCGCAGCGAGATCTCACCTGTCATAGCCACATCGTGCCGCACCCGGATGCCGGTCAGCAGCGAGACGATGGCGGTGAACATGGTGATACCAGCTGACGGTCCGTCCTTGGGCATGCCACCCGCCGGGATGTGCACGTGAAGATCGCTCTTCTCCAAGAAATCCCGAGGAATGCCGTACTTTTCGGCGTTGGTTCGGACGTAAGAGAGAGCCGCGTGCGCACTCTCTTTCATCACGTCACCGAGCTGTCCCGTCAGCTGGAGCTTGCCCGTCCCGAACATGCGAGTTGCCTCGATGAACAGGATTTCGCCGCCCACGCTGGTCCAGGCCAGGCCGGTCGAAACGCCGGTCTCTTCCGTACGCTCCGCCACGTCGCTCGTGAACTTGATCGGCCCGAGGAACTCGCGCAGATCGTCTTCACTCTTGATGGTACGGGGCGTCAGATCACCCTCGGCCACCTTGACCGCAACGCCGCGGATCACGCTGGCGATGGTGCGCTCCAGGCTGCGCACGCCGGCTTCACGGGTGTAGTGCTCGATGAGCTCTTCAACCGCTTCGTCGGTGATCGTCAGCTGCTCCGGCTTCAGCCCGTGCTCTTCCAGCTGCTTGGGAATTAGGTGCTGGCGCGAGATCGCGAGCTTTTCCCGGCGCGTGTAGCCGGGGATCTCGAGGATCTCCATGCGGTCGCGCAAGGGTGGCGGGATGGGGTCGGCGATGTTGGCCGTCGCGACGAACATGACGTTGGAGAGGTCATACGGGATCTCCAGGTAATGGTCGGCGAAGGTATTGTTCTGCTCAGGATCCAAGACTTCGAGCAGAGCGGCACTGGGGTCGCCCCGGAAGTCGTGCCCGATCTTGTCGACCTCATCCATCATGAAGACGGGGTTGACGGTGCCGGACTTCTTCATGCCCTGGATGATCTGACCCGGCAGAGCGCCGACGTACGTGCGGCGGTGACCGCGGATCGCGGCCTCGTCGTGCACGCCGCCGAGCGACACGCGCACGAACTTGCGTCCGAGCGAGCGCGCGATGCTCTTGCCGAGCGAGGTTTTGCCGACGCCGGGCGGGCCCAGCAGGCACAAGATCGGACCCTTCTTGTCCTTCTTCAGCTTGCGGACGGCCAGGTACTCGACGATGCGCTTCTTCACCTTGTCGAGGCCGTAGTGATCCTCGTCGAGGACCTTGCGGACCTCGGCGATGTCCATGTTGTCCTCGGTCGAGGCGCTCCACGGCAGATCCAAGATCCAGTCGAGGTAGGTGCGCACCACCGTGTACTCGGCGCTGCCCACCTGCATCGAGCGCAGGCGCTTGAGCTGCTTCTTCGCGACGCTGTCGGCTTCGCTCGGCAGGTTGGCCTTGGCGATACGCTCTTCCAGCCCGTCCAGGTCACCCTGGTCGCCGTCGTCTTCACCCAGCTCTTCCTTGATGGCTTTGAGCTGTTGGCGGAGCACGTACTCGCGCTGGTTCTTGCCCATCTCCTCCTTGATTTGGGAGTTGATGCGCTCACGCATTTTCAAGATCTCGAGCTGGCGGGTGAGCAGGCGCAGCACCTTGCGGATGCGCTCCTTCACCTCGACGGTCTCGATCAGCTGCGCCTTCTCTTCCACCGGCGCATCGAGGTTGGCCGCCACCAGATCCGCCAAGGCGCCGGGCGCCTGGATCGAATCGATGAGCGAGCCTGCCTCGCGCGGCAGCTCGGGCATCAGCTGAATCACCTGCTTTGCCACGTCGCGCAGGCTCATCGCCAGCGCCTCTGCCTCGACGTCCTCCAAGGCGGGCGACTCCACGCGCGTCACCTTCGCGCGCATGTAGGGCGACGACTGCGTCACCGACTCCATGCGGATGCGCGTCAACCCTTGCAGGATCAGCGAGTAGTTGCCGGAGCTGTGCTTGAGCGCTTTGAGCACGCGCGCAGCGCAGCCGACCGGATACAGATCGTCAGCGGCCGGATCATCGGTCGCCGGATCGCGCTGCGCGAAGATGGCGATGACCGGACTGTCGAGGTTGTGCACGTCCTCGACGAGCGCCACGGACTTTTCACGACCCACATCGAACGGAGCGACCGCCCCTGGAAACAGCACCGCGTTGCGAATCGGAAGGACCGCAAGCTCGTCGCCGAACTTGATGTCCTCTTCCGCCGGGGGCGGCGGCTGGGGCGGCGCTGGCTGTTTTTTCTTGTCACTCATTTGGCCTCATCTCTCTGACACGAACTCTTGGGAAACAGACCGACCAAAACTCTCCACGCTGGAAACGGCTCGGACTCCACGGGAGCTTAACCCCCGCAAACTAATCACGCTCCGCCGGGGCACAATGGCTTTCGTTCGGAATGTTGTGGAGCTATAGGCGCGCAAGCCATGCGAGCCGTGTTTTTCGGCACCCCGCTCATCGCCGTCCCTGCCCTCCACGCGCTCGCGCAAGTGGCCGAAGTTGCCGCGGTTGTTTGCCAGCCGGATCGGCCTAGTGGCCGAGGTTTGAAGCTCACGGCGCCGCCCGTGAAGGAGGCAGCGCTGGGGCTCGGAGTCGACGTACATCAACCTACTAAGGTACGTACGGGCGAGCTTGCCACCTGGCTTCGCGAAAAGCACGCGGACGTTGCGCTCGTCATGGCCTACGGGCGCATCCTGCCGCTCGACGTGCTCTCGGCTCCGCGCCGCGGCGCGATGAACCTGCACGCTTCGCTCTTGCCGAAGCTCCGCGGCGCAGCTCCTATCAATTGGGCCATCGCGCGCGGCGAAAGCGAGACCGGTGTCTGCCTCATGCAGATGGACGAAGGTCTCGACACAGGGCCGGTGTACTCGCGCCACGCCATCCCGATTGCAAGCGACGAGACGGGTGGCAGCCTCGCCGAGCGCATCGCGCAGTTGGGCGCCGAGGTGGTGCGCGCTGATCTGCTAGCCGCGGTCGAAGGTCGACTCACCGCGCAGCCGCAAGACGAAGCGCTCGCCACTCACGCGCCGCTGATTGAGCGCCAGCACCTGCACATCGACTGGACGCAAAGCGCCATCGACATCGCCCGCCTCGTCCGAGCCATGGCTCCCCGCCCCGGCGCCTTCGCGCTCTCGGCCGACAAAACGCTACGCATCCTCGACGCCCGCGCCGAGGCAGGCCCCATGCCGCCCGGCGCCCCGCCCGGCACGCTCTCGCTCACCGGCAAACGCGCCTTCATCGCCACGGGTGCGGGCACCCTCGAGCTCCTCGTCGCACAGCTCGAAGGCAAAAAGCCCCTCCCGGCCGCCGACCTCATCAACGGCCGCGCCCTCGCCGAAGGCGCACAACTCGCCTAGGATGGTGGTAGCGTCGGCACGTGGAGCTTTCGGAGCGCTTCGCTGCCGACCTCAGGGCCGAGTTTCCGGCGTTCTGCATTCGACCGAAGCGCGGGGACCGGTTGTCTCAAGCGATCGACGTGGCTCTTCGGATCGTCACCCTGGGGGGTCAGAAGCACTACCTAACGCGGTACCACACGGTCATTGGCGACACCCTGTACGTTCCCGAAACTTGGAATGATCTCCCAGATTTGGACCGGGTCATCTTGCTGCGTCATGAGCGCGTGCACCTGCGCCAGCGCCGGCGGTATGGTGGGGCCCTGATGGCGTTCCTCTACCTGATCCCGTTCTTGCCGCTGGGTCTGGCCTACGGGCGAGCGCGCATCGAGTGGGAGGCCTACCAGGAGACGCTGCGGGCGACCGCCGAGCTGCGGGGCCTTTCGGCCGCGCGCGATCTCGGGCTGCGCGAGCAAATCGTCCGGCGTTTTACCGGGCCCGATTACGGCTGGATGTGGCCGTTTCGAGCAATGGTCGAGCGCTGGTACGACAGCGCTCTGAGCGAGCTCGAGCAGGGAGCTGCGTGATGGCCGGTCCCCCCGTCATCGGCATCGATTTGGGGACGACCAACACGGTCGTAGCCGTGGTCAAGGATGGCCAAGCTTCGGCAATCCCGGACGAGCACGGCAACGTGCTGATGCCGTCGGTGGTGTCGTTCCATCCGAGCGGCAACGTCTTGGTGGGACGAGCAGCGAAGCAGCGCCGGCTGGTCGACTCGATCAACACCATCTACTCGGTGAAGCGCCTGATCGGGCGCAGCTGGGACTCGGAGGAGGTGCGGCGCGCGCGCTCACGCTTCCCGTTTCAGATGAAGGAGGGGCCGGGCCAAGCGGCGTTGGTCGTAGCGCGCGGCGAGACGTACACGCTGCCCGAGATCAGCGCGTTCGTGCTACGCAAAGCCAAGAGCATCGCCGAGGCAGCCCTCGGCACCACCGTGGATCGCGCGGTCATCACGGTGCCGGCGAACTTCAACGACTTGCAGCGCGCGGCGACGAAAGTGGCAGGGCGCGTCGCAGGGCTCGAGGTGATGCGCATCTTGAACGAGCCGACGGCCGCGGCGCTGGCCTACGGCTACGGCAAGTCGAGCTCGGAGCGGATCGCGGTTTACGACTTCGGCGGCGGCACCTTCGACGTGACGCTGCTCGACCTGTCGGACAACGTGTTCGAGGTGCTGGCGACCGCGGGCAACACGTTCTTGGGCGGCGACGACGTCGATTTGGCGATCGCCGAGCGCATGGCGGAGACGTTTTTGGCGCGCCATCGCTACGATCCGCGCTCGGAGCCGCAGGTGTACGAGCACCTGAAGGTGGCGGCCGAAGAGGTCAAGCACCGCCTCAGCACCGAACCGGAGGTCACGCTCGAGCTCAAAGACGTGGCTCATGGTCCAGGGGGCAAGCCACTCGGTTTGACCTTCTCGATGACGCGCGGCGAGCTCGATCGCCTGGCGACGCCGCTCATCGAAGCGACGTTCGAGGTCTGCAAGGAGGCGCTCGGCATCGCGCGGCTCACGGCGGCAGATTTTCAGCAGCTGCTGCTGGTCGGTGGCTCGACGCGGATCCCGCTCGTCAAGCGCCGTGTCGACGAATTCTGGAAGCGTGACGTGCGCGCCCACATCAGCCCGGACGAAGTGGTGGCGATCGGCGCGGCCATTCAGGCGAGCGCGCTTTCGGGCGCCGAAGCGCGGCGCAAAGGCACGGTGCCGCCACCGCCCAATCCGGCGCGACAATCGGTCGTACCGGGGAACGAACGCCCCTCCGTGCTGGCGAAGCGGCGTGGCGGCACGTTGCCGCCCGGCGTGCAGCGGCCGCGCATGGATACCCAACCCGATGCATTCGGGATCCCGAGCACCCAGCCGTTTCACGGCCGTGAGCGCGTGCCCACGCGACCCGGAGTACAAGAGGGCGCAGAGCCGAACGCACCGTCGCGTTTGCCCGCGCTCGGCGTGCTCGGGCGCCCTGCAGCCGCTGCCGAGCCGGTCGCCACCGAGCGGCCGAAACAAAAGACCGGCACTGGCCTCGGCCCGGTAGCGCGACCGCTCGGCGGGCCCACGCTGCTGAGCGCGGCCGAAGCAGCGCAGAGCGCGAAAGCCGCCGTGAAGGAAGAGAGCGTCGCCTTCCAGCTGGGCGACGCCGACATCCAGGACATCGCGGCTCCGCCTCCGCCTCCTCCGCCCCCACCAGCGCCCGGCGTTCGACCGCTCGCGCAGCCGATGGCGTTCGTCGAGCCGCAGGAGCTCGACGAAGGCGATCTGGAGATCCCCGAGGTGCCGGAAGACGAGCCGACCAAGGTCGGAACGCCGTCGCCGGACGCGCTCGAGCGCGCGCGCCACGAAGGGCTCGCGATGTTGCTCCAGCAGCACGCAGCGGCGGAGGAAGCTCCGGCGGTTCCGCCGCCCCCGCCGTTTTTCGGCACGCTGCAGCTCGACGTCCCGGCGGCGCCGCCCACCGCGGCCCGCGCCCCCACGGCGCCACCTGTTGCGTCAGCGCCGCCACCGGCACCAGGCCTGGGCTTCACGCTCCCGCTGGCGACCGCGGGGGTCACG
The DNA here is from genome assembly GCA_048498935.1 of Myxococcota bacterium. Taxonomy (GTDB): domain Bacteria; phylum Myxococcota_A; class Polyangia; order Polyangiales; family Polyangiaceae; genus PMG-095. The sequence continues at coordinate 1,183 of JBEHXA010000122.1, read as the reverse complement.
ACGCAGCGCCTACCGAGCTCGAATCCGCCCCCCGGAATCGCCACGCCGATCCCGCCCGTGCTGGTCGACGTGACGCCGCTCACGCTCGCGGTCGAAACGGTCGAAGGCTATTGCGACTCGATCATCGGGCGCAACACCACCGTGCCGTGCTCTCGCACGCGCGAATTCGTGACGGCCGCAGACAATCAAACCAGCGTGCGCGTGCGTGTGAGCCAGGGCGAATCCAAGCGGTTCGTCGACAACACCTTGCTCGGTGAAATCGAGCTCTCTGGGCTACGGCCGGCGCGGCGCGGCGACGTGCGCATCGCGGTGTCGTTCGCGCTCGACGCGAGCGGCATGCTGGTCGTAAGCGCCAAAGATCTCGGAACTGGCCGGGAAACGTCGACGCAAGTGCGCTTGGTGGGCTTGCCGGACGCGGCCGAGGTCGCGCGCATGGCGGAGCGGCAGGCAGCGCGCGGGATGTGAGCCATGGACCTGCGGGATATCGAGCGCATCTTCGATTGGGACGCGCTGATCGATCAATCCAGCTACTACGAGATCCTCGGCTTGCTCGAGATCGCCGACGGCTCCGCCATTCGCAAGGCGTTCCACGAATTCGCGCTCACGTTCCACCCCGATGCATTTCCGGAGGCCGACGATGAGACTGCCGCCGCGCTGCGCCGCGTGTTCCAGCGTGGGGCGGAGGCGTACCGCGTGCTGTCGCGTCCAGAGTCGCGCGCCGAGTACGACCTGGCGCTCGCCAAGGGGCTGATCCGCCTGGACGGCAGCATCGCGCCGGCGCCCCTCAATCGCCCCTCGGACATTCGCTCGCTCGACGAGCTGTGCCGCTCGGCCGGTGCCCGGCGTTACGCCAAGCGCGCCGAAGAAGCGATTTCGGCGGGTGACCTGCGCGCCGCCAAGCGCGAGCTGCAGATGGCGATCCGGGAGGACGGCGACAACGCGGAGCTGGCCGAACGCCTCGACGCGGTCGACCTCGCCCTCTACGCCATGGGCAGCTAACCCGACCCCAAGGCCGCCAGCTAGCCCACACGCTCCTACCTGACGAAGACTACCCAGCCCCAAAACCAAGGGTTTTGGGGGTTCAGGGGTCTGAGCTTTCTTATGAGAGTGAACACGGCTCTAGCGATTCCTGACAGGGATGGTAAAAAGGGGCCCCGTTTCGACCCCGGCGCCTTCGGCGCCC
>JBEHXA010000121.1:0-14932 GCA_048498935.1 Myxococcota bacterium | reverse complement strand
CACCGGTGCTGAATGCCACCGCGAGCACCGAGCTGTCCGGAGACCAGGCGAAGGACGTGATGGCGTCCTCACCCAGGTCGAGGCGCGCCTCGTTCAGCTTCGTGTGCCCAGAGAGCTGAACCAGCGACAGGTGCTGCCCATGAGGGTGCAGCGGGCTCGCGCCGTAGCTGTAGGCCAAATAGCGTCCATCCGGCGAGAAACTGAAATCGTAGACGTCGCTGTTGTGCTCGAGCGCTTCGGGTTGAAAGTCCGCGACGAACGGATCCATAAGCTGCAGGGTAGGACCGCTGTCAGTGAGGCTCGTGTATGCGAACCAGCAGCTCTCGCGAGCGAACAGGTCGTAAGGTACCTGGGCGGACCGTTGGTCGCTTCCGGTGACGGTAATGCGAAGCTTCGTCACGCCCGCGCTCAGGTCCTCGCCCGTCAAAATCGCTGCTCTGGGGTCCTGGAGATCACCATGAATGGCCCAGTCGCCACTGTCAGCCGCCACCCGCCAACTGAACGGTGGCTCGCCTCCTGTGAGCTGCAACCCTACTTCGTAGGAGTTGCCGACGCAGGGAGGAGGCAACTGCGCGGGTGCCAAGCTGCACTCAGGGCACGGCTGGAGACCACCGCCAGTGTCACCCCCATCGCCGCCACCGCTGAAGCCGGCCATCACCGGGTCGTCGTTCGAGTCTCGACCAGCACCGCCGATCCCCACAGCGCCCGCTCCCCCGCCCTGACCCGCAGCCATCGCGTCGGGAGGAGCGCCGCCGGCTTTCGCACCGCAAGCCTCGTCCTTCAAACACGCCGGGATTTGCGCGTCCGAGAGGCAGCCGCTCGCCGCGATGGTGGCCGACAGGAGCACTAATGCGAATCGCGAAGACATGCCCCGCATCCGACTCAACCAGCGCCCGTTTCTCATTGAAAGCCGTTTCCCTCAACTCATTGACGACACCGACCGGATGGGGTCGCGCGCGTTTCTGTCGAAACCCATCACCACGACTGAAGTCGTGAGACCATCGTCAAAATGTCTGGTCGAGATAGAATGACTACGCGGGCTGACCGTCAGAAGGCGTTCGAGTAACTCGCGCCGACGAGGCCTGGCTGCAAATACAAGCCAGCCGTGGCGCTTCGTGAATGCGACGATGGCGCCAGGACCAGCAGCAAAATTCCCCCCGCGGCGAGCACGCCACCCGTGACTCCGAGAGCCCGCGCCCAACGCTGGTCAGTGCGCTGCTCTGCCAGTGCGCCTTGGTCGATGAGAGTTTGGTCGTTGCCGGCATACGCCGCGTCGATGCTGTGCTGATAGCGATCGCGAGCGTCACGCGCTGAAAACGCGAAGTAGACGGCGCCGGCCGCCGCGACGGTACCTGCGGCGACGGCAGACCAGCCGATGATGCGCGGAGCGGTCCAATAGGACGGCGGCTCCGCAGGAGCACTAGCCACTCGCTCATCGGTCGGCGCTTCCGGATCAGGCGCGGGTGGCGGGGTCTCGGCGGCAGGCCCGAGAGCGGCTGCTGCAACGGCGGCGACCGGCGCTGGCTCAGGGCACTCGGCGGCTAGGCGCTGGCTCGCCTCAGCGGCTGCCGACCGGTATTGCCCTGCGGGCACCAGCTCCAAATAGCGCTGATAGTCGGCGAGCGACGCGCGGCAGTCGCCCAGCTCACCTTCGATACGAGCGATGTTGTAGAGAAGCTCAGCGCGCTGCGAGAGCCGATGAGACTCCTGCATCTTTTGCAACGCCCCTCGCAAGTCACCGGACTCATGTAGTGCCAGTGCCTCTCGATAGGCGGCTTCTGCCTCACGCTCCGGGCTGGCAGCCGACACCGCGTAGTCAGTTGTTTGAGCTTGCGCTGGCGCGGTTGGCAGCATCGTCGCCAGCCAGGCGACGGCTGAAAACCACGCAAGCGCGGGACGGCTCACTTGAACTCGAGGGGCTGCTTAACACGACCCAGCGTCCGCGAGTAGCTGCCGGCCAGCGAGCGGCGACGAAATTCGTGCGACAAGCCTCACCCTGCACCGTCAAATCCGAGAAGGGAGAACTCGGATGACACGCGCGGACGAATCTCTTAGGCAACTCGCGATTCGGCAAGACGCCGAGTCGACCAGCCCGATAGAGCTGAACAAGCTCTGGCAAGATCTGCGCAGCGGGGCGTGGCGATTCGTCGACACCTTTTCGACGGATGAGCGCTGCATCGCGGTCCTTCAGCCCTCCACACAGCTGCCACCCGTACCGCTCTCGGAACGCAAAGTGGCCTTGCTCGAGCGGATCTTGCTCGGCACCCCACCCAAGGTAGTCGCGTTGGATTGCCACCGCTCTCTCTCCTCCATCACCGCAGCGGTGCAGGATTGCTTGCGCAGCCTGGGTCTCTCCACTCGAGCCTCGCAGATCACCGTGCTGCTCACGATGGCGGTCCGCGCGCATCATCGACCACTGAGCAGGCCCCAGCTCGGTCGCCTGTCCAAGCTTCACCTCGACGACCGTGCCTACTCGGTCGTGAGTGTGCTCCGCCCGGATCTGCAATTTCCGGTTCCGCTATCTGACGCTGAGGCCGAGGTCGTGCGGAGCCTGGTCGCAGGTCACAGCCACGCCCAGATTTCGGGCGCCCGCGCGACGTCACCGCGCACCGTGGCCAATCAACTGGCGACTGCGTTTCGCAAGCTCGGGGTTTCGGGCCGTCGCGCCACCATCGAGCGCTTGATCTCGCACAGCGCGCAGCTTCAATAGGTGGACGGGGCGCTACCTAGCAACGCGGCTTGGCGCGGCGGCCTCCCCATCAGCGCGGGACTTGAACGGGTTCTCCCAACCCGGCGCCATTTCGGGGTCTGGTTTTGCCGAATGCACCGGCGGCGGCGCGGTGGCTCGCGTGATCGACACCGCGGGACGGGGTTTCGGATCGCGGAAAGCCTTGAAGACTGAGCGCGCGGACGAAGGCGCCGTCGAAGGGAGTGGCTCGGAGCGACCAATGAGGCCGGGCTCGACCGTAGGGAGTACGAGCGCCGCTTCCGTGGCGAGGCCCTGCAGCAATGGCAAACCCGACGCGGAGTGCGCCGCGAGCGGTGCCTTGGCCCGTGGCGGAGGGCGGAGGTGGCTGGCACCCAAGACCGCGAACGCTGCAGCGCCTCCCATCAAGCCCAGCGCAGCAACGATTGCGGCCGCCCGAGAACTAGCTGGAACCTTGGCCCGACGTTCGAGCTCATCGAGCCGCGCCAACACGTGGGCGGCTGTAGCAAAGCGTTCTCGCTCGGTGCGGCGCAGGCAACCCAGCACGACCTCGTCGAGGTCGGGGGGGACGATGGGATTGAAGCTGCTCGGCGGCAACGCCGGCCTGGTCAAGCGATCCAGCGTGGTCACGGTCGGTGACGAGCTGGGTTTGAACGGCAGCTGGCCGGTCAACATCTCGAACCAAACCACGCCGAACGAGTACACGTCACCAGCAGTCGTATGCGGCTTGCCGTCGAATTGTTCGGGAGCGATGTACGCCAGCGTGCCCACCAAACCACGATGACTGGCACTGCTGGGAGGGGCGTCGGCGTCGAACGTGCGCGCCAATCCGAAATCGAGGATCAGCGGTGAAAAGCCGTGCGCTTCGGGCCGCAGCATCACGTTCTCGCTCTTGAAATCGCGATGCAAAACGCCGGCCGAATGCGCCGCCTGGAGCCCGCTCAGGAGCGCCCGCCCCAGCCGGCGAGCCTCGTCGACCGGTAGCGCCCCCGCGCGTCGAAGGCGTTGCCCGAGCGTCTCACCGTCGACGAATTCCATCGTCAAAAACGAGATCGGTGTGGGCGCACCCTCCCCGACGTGAGTTCCGAAGTCGTAAATGCGACACACGTTGGGATGGCTGACGCGCCGCGCCAGCTGCACCTCGGCCTTCAGGCGGCGCACGGCAGCGCGATTGTCACCAGCGGTGGACGTGACCGTTTTGAGGGCCACCCGCTCCTGCAGCTCTTGATCGAAAGCTTCGTAGACCTCACCCATGCCGCCGCGCGCGATGAAGCGCTGGACGATGTAGCGCTGCCCCACGAGCGTGCCCGGACGAAACGTGGCGCTCCAGTTGAGCTCGCTATCTTCACCGAAGCCACTGGTCGGTGCCGTGGCCAGCGCGTGCACGGCTTCGTTCAGCAGCTGCTGGCAGTGCTCACATCGATCGAAGTGATCGTGCAACGCCCGGCGCTGCCCAGGCAGTAGGCGCCCCGCGGCGAACGCGAGCAAGTCGTCGTCACCGGGACATTGGGCTGCCTCGGGGGAAGCGGCAGACGCCGTCATTCCGCCCCTCTTGCCTCCGCTACCTCGATGGTCGTCGAGCTGCGCTCGAGACCGAGGCTCAGCTCTAGCTCCGCGCCGAGCAACATGGCCAGACTCTGAAACTCGCTAGCGGTGAGCCTGTGCTCGACGCACAGGGCGTCGCGTACGTCACCGTAAATGCGCGCGCGCGCCCTCTCGATCCAACGCGCCGCGGTCGCACGGTGGACCTGATAAGCGCGCCCAATTTCGTCGATGCTGCAGTGGCCGACTACGTGCATCCGCAGGACGTTGCGCTCTTGCTTCGAAAGCGCGCCCACCGACGCGCGCAGCGCCTGCTCGAAGCCTCGTCCGAAGCGCGCGAGCAGTAGCGCTGCCTCGACGTCGACCTCGGCCGCCGCCAGCCGTTCGGTCAGCTCGACTTGCCGGTCGTCCCCTCGACGATCCGAGCGCAGCCGATCGAGCGCTACCCGCGTCGCCGCAACGCGCAGCCAAGCCACCAATGGGCCGCGTCCCGAATAGGCACGCACCTTGGCGTCGCCTCCGACGAGGAGCTTGCTCCACAGCTCCTGCAGGGCGTCGTGAACGAAGTCGTCGCGAGCATCGATGCGGCTGATCGCGCCGCGAACCACGCTGTGGCCCAGCTCTTGGAAGGCACCCAGCGCTTCCGGTATTCCCTCGGCGCACGCGGCGCACAGAAATAGGTCGGCCGCCTCGAGCGCCTGCCCGCCGTCATCGACCAGCGCGCGCCGACAATGTACCTCGAACGCCTCGAACGAAAGCGGCAACGACGGCCACACGCCTTGCCCAGCAAGGAAGAGTCGCCGAACGATTTCTTGCTCGTTCATCACCGGGATCCGTCGATCGCACCAGGCCAATGTCTGGAGCACCGCCGCGGGAGCCGTCGCTCTGCGGATGCCCCAAACGTTACTCTAGCCCAATCGCCCCGAAACGGATCGCCGCTCGGATCAACACCTATGCGTCACCGCGTTTCGTACGGATTTCGCCGGACGCGGAGGGCGAACAGGCCACCCGCTCCACGCGCGCGCTGACGCAAGTGAATCTCGTACTATTGGCCGACGCCGGCGCCGATGAAGTCGATCTAATTGAGGTTGAACAGTAGTTCGTCGCCAGGGTTACGTTTCGAAGAGGAAGCAAGACTTGTGGGTACCACCCGGGTCGCTGACGTTGACGGTGACGTCTTGCCAGGGCTGCCAGTCACCCGTGACCGGGACGTCTGCCTTCGTACCAACGAGTGGCCCGGTGATCGAGTCTTGGTGGAGGGCGATGCGCCCACCCGTGCCCGCCGAGGCGACGCGATACTTGATGGCCGTGATGTTCTTGAAGTTCATCTCGTTCCAGCACAGGTAGCTGCCGTCGTGAATCAACCGACGTTGCGTCCGCCGCCGACGTCCATCGTGTCTTGAGTCATGATGTCGTGCGCCTCACCTTGGCGCTCGTAGTGCTCGGCTTCGATGCGATCGAAATGCAGGCGCAGTTCGGCGACGCCGGTGAGCGAGAGAGCGCCGGCGCCCTTGTCCTCGGGTTACGAGCCCGAGCGCAAGACGACCCTGAGCCGACCAAGAGTTTCGATGCGGCACGACGCTTCGAGGCTATCGATCCGCGAAAGGCTCGGTCTTGGAGCCGAGCCGCAGGGGCTTGGAAGAAGCGCTCATCGTCTACTCTTCGAGCGAGGCAGCCGGCGAAGTTTCGATAGGAGCGATTGGGGTGGACGAGCCCCAGTTGTTTGCCGCTCTTTTGCGGGTCGGGCGGCTTTCCGCAAGGAGCGGGCAGCATGCCCCCACTAACGAAAACAGATGAGCTCGAAGCGCATCCTGGTCACCGGTGCAGCCGGCAAGGTGGGCCAGGGGTTCATTCGTCGTTTCCTGGCCGAACCACGGTTCGAAGGCTTCGTGGTTCGGGCTCTCTGCCACAAACGCAAGCTGGCCGAGGCACCCCGACTCGAGGTGGTCTCGGGCCCCATCGAGCAGCGCGCGGTGGTCGACGAGGCGATGAGGGACGTGACCCATGTCCTGCACCTCGCCACCAGTAAGGAGAGCCCCGAGAGCATCATGGACGTGGCCGTCAAGGGCATGTTCTGGCTGCTGGAGGCCGCGCGATCGAGCAGCGCCTTTCAGCAGTTCCTGCTCGTCGGCGGCGACGCGAGCGTGGGGCACTTCTACTATCCCCACCCAATTCCGGTAACGGAGCAGCAACGGCACAGCGCGTATCCGGGGTGTTACGCCCTCTCGAAGGTGCTCGAAGAAGTGATGCTCGAGCAGTACTTCCTTCAGTACGACCTCGACGGCTGCTGCCTGCGCGCGCCTTGGATCATGGAGAAGGACGACTTCAAGCAGCAGCTATCGTTCGCCGACGACGTCTTCGGCGGTCCGCGCTGGTGCGACCTCGTGACCCGAGACGAGGCTGAAATTTACATCAGAAACGGCACCGTGCCGATCATGCTCGATCCCGACGGAGCGCCGGTGAAGCGCAACTTCGTCCACGTCGACGACCTGCTGGCCGCGATCAGCCTCGCGATCGACAACCCGCGAGCTCGACGCCAAACGTTCAACGTCGGCATGGACGAACCGGTCGACTACGGCGCACTCGCCGCCTACCTGAAAAAAACGCGCGGACTGGACGGAGTCGGAATTCGCACGCCATACCGCTCGACCTGGCTCGACAACACCAAAGCTAAATTCATTCTGGATTTTCGGCCCGCGTACGACCTCCAACGGCTCACCGACGCTGCATTCGACTACAAGCGTCCTGCCGACGATCCGCGCGTCGTCTGGTACCCCGGCTAGGCGTCGGTCCGCGCTCGCGCGTGTTGTGATCGGTTTGCTGACAACTCTCCACCAAGCCTCTGCGACGGCGATGCGCGTCGTCGGCGAGCACGCCAAGCTGTCAGCAAACCAATTCTGAACATCACCACGGCTCACTTCGAGACGACCTACCCGCCGCCCGTGTTGGGTCGAGCCACGCCCCAGTGCGAGGCAAGGCCACCCAGAACCTGTCAGCAAACTAATTTGTGACCCACTTCGCCGCGCTCGTGTTGGCACTAACCCTGACCGATCGAAACGCCGCTCGAGCTGGCCAATTTTCACGCAAATAGTGCTCATTTCGAGCATGCACTCGGCCCAGCCCTTGCCCTCGTCTCGAGGGCTGGCAGCGCCGCGACTCGGTCGCTGCGCGACCACGCAGTCAGCTGAGCGCTCAGCGCGAAGTTGGAAGGGCTCGCTGGTCACGTCGCACTGAAAGGCATCGCCATGGAGCGCCGCGCATCTCTCGCTTCATCGCGTTCGCGCGTTGCGCCGCGCTCGCAAAGCGTTGAGCGCATTCTCATTCGTATCGCTCACCTCACTGCATCGCAGCGCGCGTGTTCTGCATCGTCAACGCGCTCAACGTCGTTGTCATCGAGCCAGCAAACCCGACGACAACCACAAACCGGTAAGCACTACTTCCATCACGCTAGTCACCGTACGCGATTGACTAGCTCACATCGAACTCATACAATCTGTCTTCATGTAGCGACGTCGCCTGCGTCGCTAGGGGCCCGACCACATTCGCGAGGAGTCTCATGAAATCCATTTTCCTTAGAACGTTGGCGCTCGCCGCCCCGCTAGCCGCCGTCGCTTTCAGCAATGGCTGCAGCCCCGAAGATCCCATGGTGGGCAACAGCGGCGGCAGCGGCGGCACTGGCAGCAGCAGTGGTGGCACCGGCAACAGCACTGCCGGCACCAACGGCACCACCGCCGGTACCAACAGCGGCACCACCGCCGGTACCAACAGCGGCACTGCAGGCAGTGGCGGCTCGACTGGCGGTAGTGGCACGTCAACCGCTGGCAGCGGCGGCACCGGCACCGGTGGCACCGGCACCGGCGGCATGAGCACAGGCGGCAGCAGTGGCGGCAGCGGTGGCTCCGGCGGCGGCACGGGTGGCACGGGCGGGGCCAGCGGCGGCTGTACCGACAAGGTCGCGTGCATCGACGAAGTCGCGTCGGCGGCCAGCAATTTCGGCAACGGCGGCTGGAAGGACTCGTGGTGGGTTACCGGTTGCTACAAGAAGGTGCAGCACGACTGCTACTTGATGGAAGACGCCGAGTGCGGAGCCAAGAACGATCCCAAGTTCGGCACGGAAGGCGTCGGCGCCCGCACCGTGGAGTCGTGGAAGCTCGGTGGTGAGCCAGGGCAGAAGTACAAAGTGTCGTTCCAATTCGACGCCGTGACTGAAGCCAAGCGCTACCAGGGCGGCACGCGCGACGTGGCGAGCGTCGTCGGCGATCCGCATACCAATACTCCGCTCGACATGTTCTATCGCGGCGGCACGTCCCCTTCGACGAACTACAACGTGGTCAAGCTCACGGTGTTCGATCAGAACGACATGCCGGTCATGAACTACTACATGAACGCGGCGCCAGCCGAAGGTGACCTCGGCCAGTGGGAGAACCACTACACCTTCCTCGCCAGCTACAAGAAGTCGATCGTCGTCATCGGCGGTGGCAAGGTCGAGCACTTGGTGCAGGACAAGAACTGCCACGCCATCGACAACTGCGGCCCGAACCTGCTCAACGGCTCCACGTGCGCCGCTGAGCGCCGTTTGCCGGGCGCCAGCGCGAACGTCTCGCTGCCCGCGAAATATCAGGACCCGCGCGACGGCACGATCAAGAACACGCAAGATTTGGCAGCCGATCCCTACCCGCGCCAAATGCCCTCGCAGCCGTGGCACTCGCAGAGCGGCCACCTGAAAATCATCGCGATCGAGAAGACCAACGATCCCGTCGATATGAAGTATCCGGATCCGACGTAAGCGATGCCGCCTGGCTGGGCGGCCCGATCGGGCCAGGAATGCGAGCTACGCGCGCTCCTGGCCCGAGCTTTGCGCATGAGAGACGTGCCAGGGATCGTGTGCTGGTCAGGTGATTCGGCCCGATGTTGCTACCGGTGAGCGAAAGGTCGTAGTCCGTGAGATCAACGAAACCGAAAAGGGCCCGATGGACTCGCGCTGCGGCGATGCTCGCGCTCTCGGCCTGCCTGCTGCCGTCCCGGCACGCCTCAGCAGAGGTCACGCTCGTGAGGTCGGATCCCTGGGAGGTTTACACGTCCGGTCGTGTCAACGTGTTCTGGGGCTACGCAATCGGTGATGCGCGCCCGGGCGGCAACCTGCAAGGCGGCGGCGTCGACAGCAGCCTCGATCGCATCCCCGATACCGATCCCGCCACCGGTCAGCCCGACCCGAACTCGCAGGGCACGATCCGCAAGATGCGCGTGCACAGCGGCTTCGTACCCAACGTGCTGACCCTCGGCGCGCGCCGCAAGCTGGGCGAGACGTCGACCCTGAAAGCCCAGCTTTCGCTGTGGGGGACGCTGGAGACCGTAGGCCAGCGCAAGTTCGCCAACGTGCAAGCGGACTTCCGCGAAGGCTACCTGGAGGCCGCCGGTAACTGGGGCAGCTTCACCGCTGGTCGTTTTCCGAGCTTGTTCTCACGCGGCATCACCGACACCGACTTTCTGTACGGCCACGGCTACGGCGTCGGCTTCTGGGGCAGCAAGGGCACCTACTCACCCGGACCGAGCAGCGGCTTGATCGGCTTCGGCGTGCTGGCCAACAGCTTCTCGCCGGGGCTCATGTACACCACGCCGCGCCTGGTCGGTCTCAGCGCCGCAATCGCGGTGTTCGATCCGGTCAACCTCGCCGGCTCGTGGGAGGTGTCGCGCACGGCGCGCCCCGAAGCCGAGCTGATGTACGACGTCGGCTCGCCCAGCAGCTTCTTCAAGCTGCACGTGTACCTGAACGGCGCGTACCAAAAGGTGTACTCGGGCCCGAACGACGAGACGGTGCGCGGCTTCGCCGGCGGCTTTCGCACCGAGCTCGGTCACTTTCACCTCGGCGCGGGCGGCCACTACGGCAAGGGCCTAGGCCTCTACTACGCGCTCGAAGGCTCAGAGGCAGACACGCCCGGTTCTGGCAAGCCGTTTCGTCTGGCCGACGGTTACTCGGTGTTCGCACAGTACGTGCTCGGGCGCTTCGACTTGAACGCGGCCTTCGGCCAATCGCGCATTCACCTCGAGCCCGACGACCTACTGCCCGAGAACGCGGACCAGCATCCGATCAAGACCCAAACCGGCGTCTCGCTCGGCGTCGTCTACCACGTCAATGAGAGCTTCCACCTCGACGTCGACTACCTGCGCGGCATGTTTCGCTGGTACGGAGGCGCCTCGCAGGACGTCAACTACATCAACACGGGCGTAACGCTTACCTGGTGAGGGCTGCCATCTTGTCCAGCCTCGAAAGGTACCTAGCGTGACAGCGAAGTGCAGAGCGGGACAATGCTCGCGCGCAGCGCTCGCGCTGGCACTGCTTACCAGCACGCTGCTCGCGAGCCGACCGGCGGCGGCCGAGGTCACGATCGCCAAAGGCGAGACCTGGGAAGCGTACGTGGCCGGTCGCGTCAGCGCGTTTTTCAGCTACGCATTCGGCGACGGTTACCCCCCGCCCAAGCGCGAAGGCAGCGTGATTCAGCCGGGCGGAGGCGTCGACCCCGACGGCCTGCGCGATACCATCTACGAGTACGACGCGGCCGGCATGCCCATCAAGACCAAGCAGGGCACCATCAGCAAGATGCGGGTCAGGAGCGGCTACTACCCAAACATCCTCACGGTCGGCGCGCGCAAGACATTTCACCCTCAGCTCAAGCTCACCGGACAGGTATCGGTCTGGGGCACGATCGAGAGCGACGACGTGCTCAGTGCCGGCGACCCGGAGAGCACGCCAGCCAACGGTACGCGCGACAACGGCGTGAGCGCGGACTTTCGCGAAGGCTTCATGCGCTTGGAAGGCGACTGGGGCCAGGTCACCGGCGGGCGCTTCATGGCCTTCGTCGGCAGCGGGCTCACCGAAGTCGATGCGCTGTACGCGCACGGTTACGGCGCCGGCTTCCCGATGACCACGCGCGACATCACGCTGCCCGTCACCGGCGAGCTCTCGTTTCCCGGACCCACGACGGGCATGACTGGCTTCGGTGTGCTCGGCGGCTTGTATGCACCAGGCGCCGCCTACCTCTCGCCGAGCTTCGGCGGCTTGCGCGTCGGGGTCGGGGTGTTCGAGGCCGCGAAGTACTCGAGCGCCGGTTGGAGCCGCACGCAGGGGATTCGGCCCGAAGCCGAAATCACCTACGATTTGCAGGCGAGCGGACTGAGAGCACACGTGTTCGCCGAGGGCGGATATCAAAAGCTCCAGGTAGGTAACGACACCGCGTCCACATCGATCTGGGGCATGTCGGGTGGTCTCCGCCTCGAGCTCGGACCAGTGCGGCTCGGTGGCGGCGGCTTCTTCGGCAAAGGCATTGGCATCAACCACGCCTTCGACGACAACGAATCCATCACCAGCGGCTCGACCATGCGCACCGTGACTGCGCCGGACGGCACCATGGGTACGGTAAAGTCGAATCAGGTGCGTAACCAGCGCGGCTTCGTCGGTATCGCGCAGGTGGTGCTGGGCCCCGTGGATATCCATGCCGGGGTGGGTCAAACGGTGCTGCTCTTGCTGCCCGAAGACGAAGCCGCGATCGGCGCTATCAGCGTGATCAAATCGCAGCTCGGCATGTCGACCGGCGTCGTTTATCACCTGACCGACAGCCTGCACCTCGACGTCGACTTCATGCGCGGGCAATACCGCTGGTACGGAGGCGAGCAACAGACGGTGAGCGTCATCAACAGCGGCGCAACAGTCACGTTCTAGGTCGCGCCGGCCCCGAAGCTCTGGCATAACGTGAGCATGCGCTGGCCCTTTTTTCTAGCTGTTCCGACGCTACTCGGCGCTTGCGGCGCGAGTGAGGTCCAATCGCAAAGGCTCAAGGACGGCAGCTGGACTTTTACCTGCGAGCTCAGCATGGACGAGTGCGTCCGGCGCGTGCAAACGAGCTGCCCACAGCAGCGCTTTCGAATTCTCGAAGGCACGAGCGAGACGCGCTTGCGCGACGCTCCGCCCTTCGAGCGCGCCTACCACACCAGCCGCCTCCACCTGGTCTGCACCAATGATGGGGCGAACGTGCTGCTGTCAGTCGAATCCGAGGCTGCTCCCAAGAGCACGGCGCCCGCCAGCGCGAGCGTGGCCGCTTGCTCGATTGGCGAGACGCGCACCTGCGTGGGTGCGGGCGCGTGTCAGGGCGGACAGAGCTGCCTCCCCGATCGCAGCGGCTTCAGCGCTTGCGACTGTGGGAACGCCGAGAAGCCGAGCAGCGCTCCCGCCAGCACTGCTCCATCTGCAGTCGCGCCACCTACAGCACCCTCTGGGATGGGTTCGAGCAACTCGACCACACCGGCTTCGACTCCTTCGCCAGCGCCTGCACCTTGATGCAACGGGTCACTCGACAGAGCTGCTTTGACCTGGCGAAAAGCAGCCATCACTGATACCCTCACAATCAGTCGGTTGTCGCGAAAAGCGGTCAGCTGACTGCTGTTTGGCGACCTTCGGCGGGTCGGCAAAAACGACTGACCGCTTTGTCGCTGCTGCCGAGACTCTAGAGCTGCGGCACCGGCCTCAGGCACAAGCTGCTTCCCACAGAGCGAAGGACGAGAGCGAGATGAACCAAGCAAGGCGAATGCTCGGCAAGCTGGGATTGATGCTGGCGACGCTGTCGCTGGCAGCGCTCGGCGGTTGCGACAACTCGAAGAAGGCGAGCGCCGCGGGCGGCGCCCCAGCCGCGGCTGAGGCCAAGATCGTCAAGCTGGCGTTCGTGACCAACAACCCAAGCCAATTCTGGAAGATCGCCGAAGCCGGTCTGCGCAAGTACGAGAAGGAAGCCAAGATTCAGGTCGACATGAAGATGCCGCCGAGCGGCACTCCCGAAGATCAGAATCAGATCCTGCAAAACCTCGCCAGCCAAGGCTACGACGCCATCGCGGTGAGCGTGATCGCGCCGAAAGATCAGCTGCGCGTGCTGAACGAGGTGGCCGAGAAAACAAATCTCATCACCTTCGATTCCGACGCCGACAAGTCCAAGCGCCTGCTCTATATCGGCACCAACAACTTCGAAGCCGGCAAAGCGCTCGGCGAGCGCATCGCGCAGCTATTGCCGGAAGGCGGCAAAATAGCGGTATTCGTCGGCACGCTCGCGGCCGACAACGCGTCGCAACGCCTCGCGGGCATTGAAGCCGCCATCAAGGACAAGAAGATCGAGATCGTCGACAAGCGCGAGGACAACACCGACCGCGCCAAGGCTCGCTCCAACGTCGAAGACATCGTCAACGCCCACAAGGACCTGAACCTGGTCGTCGGCCTGTGGAACTACAACGGGCCGGCCATCGCGGCCGCGCTCGAAGGCCTGGGCAAGCAGGGCAAGGTCAAGGCTGCGGTGTTCGACGAGGACGACGCGACGCTCGACGCCATCAAGAACGGCACGATCGAGGCCACGGTAGTGCAGAAGCCGTTTCAGTTCGGCTACCTGTCGGCCAAGTGGATGCACGACCTCGCTACCAAGAACGCCGCCACCAAAGAGGCACTACCCAAAACCGGCATCATCGACACCGGTGTGACCGTCATCGACAAGACCAACGTCGACACGTTCAAGGCCGAGCTCGGCGCGATGAAGAAGTCGGTCCAGTAGCGCGGAAGCGCCAGCATGAGTGAGTCGAGCCCCAGCACCACCTCGCCACTGCTCGTGATGCGAGGCATCACGAAGCGCTTCCCAGGCGTGCTCGCCTTGCAAGGCGTTTCGCTCTCGCTGCGCGCCGGCGAAGTGCTGGCCTTGATGGGCGAGAACGGCGCCGGCAAGAGCACGCTTATGAAGATCTTGGGCGGCGTTCAGCCCCCGGACGAGGGCGAGATTCACATCGACGGCGCTGCGGTGCAGTTCGGCAGCGTGCGCGAATCGAAGGCGCACGGCATCGCGCTGATCCATCAGGAGCTGATGCTGGCTCCCAATCTGGACATCACCTCCAACATCTTTCTGGGAGCCGAGGGCGCGCGGGGCGGCCTGCTTGGCCCGCTCAATCGTTCCAAAATGAATGCGCGCGCCGCTGAGCTGATCGCGCGCGTAGGCTTGCGGCTGCCGGTCACTACCGAAATCTCGCGCCTGACGGCAGGCCAGATGCAGATGGTGGAGATCGCCAAGGCTCTCTCCACTCGGGCACGCATCATCGTGATGGACGAGCCGACGTCATCGCTCGCCAGCGCGGAGTCCGAGCAGCTGTTCGAGATCATTGCGCAGCTGAAGGCCGAAGGCCTGGGCATCATCTACATTTCGCACCGTATGCAAGAGGTGCTGAAGCTGGCTGATCGCATCAGCGTGATGCGCGACGGCCGCTACGTGGGCGACCTGACGCGCGCCGAGGCGACCCACGACAAGATCGTGGCCATGATGGTCGGGCGCCAGCTCAGCGCTGAATACTTTCCGGAGAAGCGCGAGACCACGTCAGCCGAGCCGCTCCTCGAGGTGCGCGACCTGGTCGTCCCAGGCACCGCGCAGCGCATCAGCTTCACCGCACGAAGAGGCGAAATTCTCGGCTTTGCAGGCCTAATCGGCGCCGGCCGCACCGAGCTGATGGAAGCTATCTTCGGCGTCAACCCCGCGCGCTCCGGCAGCATGAAGCTCGCGGGAGATGACTACGCCCCGCGCACACCACGCGACGCAATCGAAGCCGGCGTCTACCTGGCCCCAGAAGATCGCAAGCGGCACGGCTTGGTTCTCCCCATGTCGGTCGCAG
>JBEHXA010000120.1:0-15056 GCA_048498935.1 Myxococcota bacterium | reverse complement strand
CAGATGGTGAGCGGCATGGGCACGCCCTTGGTGTAGCTGGCGGGCGGGCGACGCCAGTAACGGCGGTTGCCGTAGCCGGCGTCGAACTTGGCGTCGATGGTGACGGTGATGTCGTGCGCCGTCCACGCGGTGGGGTCTTCACCGGGCGGGTCCTTGGCGCAACCGGGGCTCAGGGTGCTGCCGCCACCGCCAGAGCCGCCGCTGCCGCCCGTGGGTGCGCTGCCGCCGCTGCTGCCACCGGTGCCTCCCGTGGTGGCCGAGCCCGCCGTACCGGCAGTGCCGGGCGTGCCGCCGGTGGTCGGGGTGCCGCCCGTGGTGCCGCCCGTAGACGAGGTGCCGCCGCTACCGGCCGTGGGGGGGACGACGCTGGTGCCGGCGGTGCCGCTGCCCGCCTGGCCCGAGCCGCCGATGCCGGCAGTCGCGTTCGACTGGCCCCCGGTGGGGCCGCCCGTGACCGGCGCGTTTTCTGACGAGCAGGCGAGCCCGGCCAACCCGGCCGTCAGAGCACTCAGCGAAATCACGGACAAAAAGCGAAATTGGCTGGCCATGGGCAATGTGTGGTGCGGTGTCCGCTCGGCCGCTCGCCCGTGACGCTCTCTGGCGTGGCGAGCGAGCAGATCGCTAGTTAGGCTTCGAGTCATGTCGGGAGCGCGGGGTCCGGATCCCCAAATTATCTATGGCACGGCCTGGAAGGAAGAGCGCACCCAGGCGCTCACGGCGCTCGCGCTCGACGCCGGCTTTCGCGCCGTCGACACCGCCAACCAGCGCAAGCATTACTTCGAAGCGGCGGTCGGGGAGGCGCTGAAGGAGGCTTTCGCGCACGGCAAGGTCGCGCGGAGCGAGCTGTTCCTTCAAACCAAGTTCACATTTCGAGGCGGACAAGATCATCGCTTGCCGTACGACGAGCGCGCACCGGTCGCGCTGCAGGTGGAGCAATCTTTTCAGAGCTCGCTCGAGCATTTGGGTACGAGCTACGTGGACTCTTACCTGTTGCACGGTCCGACTACACGCGGCCCGCTGCAGGATGATGACCTCGAAGCGTGGCGCGCGATCGAGACGTTGGCAGAACGCGGCGTCGCGCGCGCGATTGGCGTCAGTAACTTCAGCGCCGAGCAGCTGCGCGAGCTCGCTCGGACGTGCCGGGTGAAACCGAGCTACGTGCAGAACCGCTGCTACGCCAAGACGGGTTGGGACTTCGACGTGCGCGCGGTGTGTCGCCAGCACGGCATCGTGTACCAGGGCTTTTCGCTGCTCACGGCCAATCGGCGCGAGCTCGACGCGTCGTCGGTGAAGCGGCTGCAGACGCGCTTGGGCTGCGAGGCGAGTGAGCTGGTGTTTCGAATGGCGCGCGGGCTCGGCATGTTGCCGCTGACGGGGACGAGCCGCCGCGAGCACATGGACCTCGACCTTGCGGCGCTCCGGCTCGAGCTCGACGCAGCCGACGTAGCGCTGCTCGAGCGCATCGCCGGCTAGCGTTGAAATGGCGCGCGCTCGCGGTCAGACGCGCTGATCGGTGCTGGGCTTCTCCCAGAGGTTCAGCTTGCCTTCTTTGGCGTACTTGTCGATCGCGCTGAGCTCGTCGGCGCTGAAGGTCAGGTTCTTCAACGCGCCCACGTTTTCGCGGAGCTGCTCGGAGGTGCTGGCGCCGATCAGCGTGGTGGTGACGCGCGGATCCTTGAGCACCCAAGCGAGCGCCATCTGCGCCAGGCTCTGCCCACGAGCCTTGGCGATGTCGTTGAGGGCGCGCACATTGGCCAGGTTTTCGTCGCTCAAATGCGACTTCTTCAGGCTGCCGCCGCCGGGTCGGTTCATGCGCGAATCCGTCGGGACGCCGCCCAGGTACTTGTCGGTGAGCAGGCCCTGCGCCAACGGGCTGAACGCGATGCAGCCGACGCCTTCCTGGCCCAGCACGTCGAGCAGCCCTTGTTCGGGCCAGCGGTTGAGCATGCTGTACGACGGCTGGTGGATGAGCAGCGGCACCTTGTGCTCGCGCAATATCTTGACGGCTTCGGCGGTCTTGCCCGCCGAGTACGAGGAGATGCCGACGTAGAGCGCCTTGCCTTGCTGCACGGCGGTCGCGAGCGCGCCCATCGTCTCTTCGAGTGGCGTGTCGGCGTCGAAGCGATGCGAGTAAAAGATATCGACGTAGTCGAGCCCCATGCGCTTCAAGCTCTGGTCGAGGCTGGCGAGCACGTACTTGCGGCAACCGCCGCCCTGTCCGTACGGGCCGGGCCACATGTCCCAACCCGCCTTGGTCGAGATGATGAGCTCGTCCCGGTACGGCCGGAAGTCTTGCTCCAGCAGCATGCCGAAGTTGCGCTCGGCGCTGCCGAAGGGCGGACCGTAGTTGTTCGCCAAATCGAAGTGCACGATGCCGAGATCGAAGGCCGTGCGCAGCAGCTCGCGCTGCTTTTCGAGCGGGTTCGAGTCGCCGAAGTTGTGCCACAGGCCCAGCGAGAGCGCGGGCAGCTTGAGGCCCGTCTTGCCGCATTGGCGGAACGACATCGTTTCATAGCGACTGGGTGCAGCGACGTAGCTCATGCGTCGGAGTTAATACTCATTCTGGCTTCGTGGGAATGGCTCAGCTGGATCGGCTGCGCGAGCGCTCGAGGCGCGCACGGACCAGCTTGCTGACAGCTTTTCGGACCGCTCGGCGATCGTGTTATGCGAGCGGCCAGCCATGCGCCCGCGCCTTCACAACTTGGTCAGTTATGCAGTGGCCCAGCTGGTGTTCATGTTGGTGGTGGGCGTGCGGCTCGCAGGTGGCGCCGCGCAGCGCGCGCTGCCGATCGCGGCCAGCGTTGGCATCGCGATGTGGTGCCTGCACTTTGCGCGGCGCGCCAGTGAGGCGGCGTTCATTCATCGCTACGGCAAGCCGCAAGTGCCGCTCGGCGATGTGCTCACCGAGTACGTTTACTACTGGGGCTTTGCGGTGTGGAACGCGCTCAGTCTGCTCGCGCAGAGCTACAGCGGGCCGGGGCTCGCTTGGGTGCTGACCGGCACTGCCGTGTTCGTGCTCGCCGAGCTGGGTAACGCCAAAGCGCACCGCATGCTGCGCGATTTACGCCCCGCCGGTACTGCGGCGCGCGTCATCCCGCGCGGTTTCTTGTTCGAGCGCGTTTCGTCGCCGCACTACCTGTTCGAGATTTTGACGTGGGTCGGCTTCGCGCTCGCGACGCAGACCTGGGCCGCACTTGCGTTCCTGCTGCTCGGCTCGGGCATCCTGGCCAACTGGGCGCGCACCCGGCACCTCGCCTACCGCAAAGACTTCGACGGTCTCGAGGGTCGCGCCAGTTACCCCGCGTCGCGGCGAGCGCTGATTCCCGGCGTGTTTTGAGTGCTCGGGGCGTCGCCGGTCACGCGCGGGGCGGCGGGCTTTGGCGTAGAGCGTCGGCGAAGGCGCGCGTCACGCGCGCTACCTCCTCGGGGGCGTGCAGCACTTCACCTGCCTTGGCGGCGCGCTCGAGGTCGAACACGGCCCAGCCTTTGGCATCTTTCGGCATGTCCGCGTAGCGCGGCACCAGGTGACCGTGAAAATGCGGCGAGCTCTCGCCCATCGCGGCCGTGTAGATGCGGAGCGCGCCAGTGACCTCGAGCAGCACCCGCTGCAGGTGGCACCACGTGGGGCCGAAGCTCGCGATCTCCCGGGCGTCGAAGTGCGCGGGCCCGGGCACATGGCGCTTTGCCACCATCATCATCCAGCCGGGCACGCCGGTAGGCGAGTCGATCGGCCGCACGTGCCAGAGGTCGTTCTCGAACACCGCAGCTTCGGCGTTCTTGCTGAGCTTGCCGCACATTCCGCAGCCGTCGACGATTCCCATTGCCTCTGCTTAGCGCAGGCTCGGCTCCGTCGTCAGCGCTTCTTCGCCTTGCGCTTCTTGCCGCGCGACTTTTTGCCGGAGGCCTTGGCTTTGGGCTCGTTCGGCTTAGCTGCGCTCGCTGGCCTGGCGGCACCCTTGCGTTTGCGGGCCTTCTTGCCCTTGCCCTTTTGGGGCTCAGCAGGTTCATCGGGTGCAGCGGACTCGGCGTCGGGTGCAGTGGGCTCGGCGTCACCCACTGCCGGAATCGGTAGGCGCACCGACTCAGTTGCATCTTCGAGCTCGCTCGAATCGAGCCACACGGAAGGGCGCTCATTGGATTCGGGCGGAGCGCTCGCGATCGGCAGCGGAAGGATGCTCGGCGCCTTTTGCTCGAGCGGTCGCACGGTGCTCACGTTCGGCTCGGCCGGAACGGGCGAATCGCGAACCCCCGTGAAGCGCTTGAGCAGCGAGGCTGCGGTGCGCCAGGCGGTAGCCAACGCTCCCTGGATCGGAAGGGGCGTGGTTTCGACGGTTTGTTCGGCTTGAACGCGCGGGCGCGTGCCCGAAGCGTCGGCAGGGGGCTCGAGCCCGCTCGCTGCTGCCTTGAAGGCGAGGAAAAAATCTTGAGCCGTTTGAAAGCGAGCATCCGGCTCCACCGCCAGCGCGCGCGCCATCCAAGCATCGAGCGCGGGCGAGAGCTCTGGGCGCAGCGCGACCACGCTCGGGCGCGGCCCGGTGGTCACGGCGTTCATTTTGCCGAGCAAATCCGGCGCGTCGAACGGCAGCTTGCCGGTGAGCCAGCGAAAGACGATCACGGCCAACGAGAAGAGGTCGGCGCGCCCGTCGAGCGCGCTCGAATTGCCGCGCCAGGTTTCGGGGGCGATGTAGCTGGGTGAGCCCATCACCATGCCGAGCTGGGTGAGCGGAGCCGCCGATTTCATGCGCGACAGCCCGAAATCGAGCAGGCGGGTGCCCGGCTCCGGCCCGCGCGTGACGAAGATGTTGGCAGGCTTGATGTCGCGATGCACCAGCCCCAGCTCGTGAGCCCGACCGAGCGTTTGCGTCAGCGGCTCGAGCGAGCGGAGCAGTTGCTCGACGCTGCCGAGCTCGCCACGCCCCTCACGCTCGGATAGCTCTTGCTCGAGGTCGCGGCCATCGAGCCACTCCATGATCAGGCACGGTGCGCCGCTCTCCAATCGACACAGATCGATGGCGGTCACGGCGCACGTCCCCGACAGCGCGACCAGGGCCTGTTGTTCGCGCAGCATACGCTCCACCACATCTGGATCGCGCCCCGCTTCCGGCGACAACATTTTTAGTGCGACCGTGCGACCTGCGACGCGATCGAAGCCCCGGCAGACCATGCCGTATCCCCCGCGGCCTACGACCTCGCCGACCTCGTAGCGATTCGCGATCAGCCATCGCGCCTGCTCCTGCATCGTCCTCCCCCAGTATAGCCGCCTGCGGCGCTCGGCCCCGCAACTAGAAACCGCGCTGCCTTGCCCCTTCAGGGACGATTTGACGCGGGTGGGGCGGTCTTCGACGTCTCTTTCGCGTGGCAGACAGAGCAGGGCCCGCAATTCTCGGCGCTGGCAGGCGCCGCGCGACGTCAGGCACGCCCGTTGCTTTACCGACAAAGGTGGACGATCCGACGCTCTCGAAGGTCCGTTCCGAAAAGGCTGTCGTCACTGCCGCTCTGCGACACAAGCGACTCAAGGCGCCGGCGACCAGCGCTACGTGCTGGGCGCGCTATGCGCACCTCGCGCTCGGTGTCTGGTTGCAAATCTCGTCCTTCGCCTGGCCGCACTCCGACGCGACCCGCATCGCCGCTTGGCTGCCGGGGCTCATCATCTCGGTCGTCGCGCTGCTGTCGATGAGCGTGCCGCCGCTGCGCTGGGTCAACGGTGTTTCGGCGATTTGGCTTCTGGCTTGGACGGCTGCGACGGCCAATAGTGAGCCGCTCACGTATTGGACCGGCGTGATTTGCGGCGCGTTGGTGTTCGTGCTCGCGACCGTGTCGTCCAAGAGCTTGGCCAGCGACTGGGTCGACGACTGACGCGCGGCTGCTGAACCCGCACGGGCGCGCGCCTCCTCGCGCCGCGCACGGACACATTCCGATTCTCGGTCACCGATTTTCGGAACGTCAAAATCATCGCGGTTCGGTCGCCAAGATCTGGGCGAGAAGTCACGGTGTGCTCGGGTGCGCTCGCCTACAAGGGCTGACGCGAGCCCTGCGCTCCCGAAGGAGTCGTCCATGATCGATCGAGCACGTATCAGCATGCTGTTCACGCTGGCCACGCTGGCCGCTCTGCCCTTGTCTGCGTGCGGCGCTGACGCTGGCGCCGCTGGCGGCGACGAGAACGTCGCGGACCAGGATGGCGAGGAAGTCGGCAGCCTGGAGCTGCTGCTCTCCAGCGTCCCGGCGGACGCTGCGTGCTTGCAGGTCTCGCTGACGGGCAGCCGCAGCGTCTCCAAGACCTTCGATCTGACGGCGGGGAGCAGCCCCAAGCTTTCGCTCGATCGCTTGCCGGTGGGGGTGGTCAAGGTGGACGCGACCGCGTTCGCGGACAAGTGCTCCAAGATCAAGTCGACCAGCACGCCCAACTGGGTGCTCGACAAGCCCGTCACCGCGAAGATCGACGCGCTGTCGGTCGCCAAGATCTTGCTCAAGCTGATCCGCAACGGTCGCGGTGAGCTCACGGTCGACTTCGAGGCGCCGCCCTGGCTCTCGTCGTCCACGGCCCCGATCGACCTGGCCATCATCGGCGATACGCCCTACGGCGCCGCTCAGATCGAAGATTTTCCGAACCTGCTCAGCGCCATCGACGCCGACGACCGCATCTCCGCGGTCGTGCATTTGGGCGACATCAAGAACGGCAGCAGCCGTTGCGACGACGCGTACTTCGCGCAGATCTTCGCGGGCTTTTCGACGCTGACGATCCCGCTCATTTACACCCCGGGCGACAACGAATGGACCGACTGCCATCGCGCCAACAACGGCGCCTACGATCCGCTCGAGCGCTTGGACGCGATCCGCAAGCTGTTCTTCCCCGTCCCGGGCTTGGCGCTCGGCGGCGGCTTCAAGCAAGTGCTCGCGCAGTCGGAAGACGCTGGCTTTGGCAAGTTCGTCGAGAACCAGATCTGGTACGAGTCGTCGGTCGCGTTCGGCACCGTGCACGTGGTCGGCAGCAACGACAGCACGCCGCCCTGGTACACCGACGACACCACCGGCACCAAGGTGGACGACCCGGCTCGCCGCGATGCCGAGCGCACCGCCCGTAACGCTGCGAACCTCGCTTGGGTCGATCGCCTGTTCGACATCGCGACCGAGCAGAAGGCTGCCGGCGCCGCGCTGATCATGCAAGCGGACATGTTCGACGCCTTCTCGGTGGCGAACAACGTTCCGCTCAACGCGTTCGACGCGATTACGCAAAAGATCGCGACGCGCGCCAAAGCCTTCGGCAAGCCGGTGCTGCTGCTCCAGGGTGATTCGCACATGTTCATCGCGGACAAGCCGCTCGAGAACGGCAACGCGCTGCACGGCGTGACCGCGGCGGTGCCGAACCTGACTCGCATCGTCGTTCAGGGGTCCACCACCACGCCGCTCACCGAGTGGCTGCGCCTGCACGTCGATGCCTCGACGCCGGCCGTGTTCACGTGGGAACGCAAGGCCCGCTGAACAGGCGAGAGCTCCTCACCGCTCTTTTCGCGCTTTCGCAGCTACCTGCTTGCCGAAAGCGCGATCGGAGCGAGGTGCTCGAAGGGCTGGTCAGCGCGGCGCTAGCCCCGCTGGTCAGCGACTTGGTCGCCGAGTCGAAGCGGCTGCGGACGGCCGTGCAGGGCTTGCTCGAAGCGCCGCGACCCGAGCGGCTCGCTACTGCGCGTCAATCGTTCAAAGCCGCTACGCTGGCTTGGAAGCGTGCGGCCGCGTTCAGAGCGGGCCCCTTCGCGACCACTCAGGCGTTTCAGCATGCCGCATTCTGGCCCGCGCGGCCGAGCTCCATCGATGCGGTTTTGGCCGCGTCCGAAGCCATCGACGAGCCGCGCATCGAAGCCCTGGGTGTCGAAGCCAAGGGCTTGTTTGCGCTCGAGTATTTGCTGTTCGGGGGCGCTCGCGGAGTCGAGCTCGAGGCGACGGATCCGATGGCGCAGCGCGCGCGCGAATACTGCTTCGAGCTGGCGAGTAACATTCTCGGTTACGCGACGCGCGTGCGCCGGGTACTCGGCGACGGCCGCAGCTATGCGCGCGAGCTCGGGGCTCGGGGGCAGCAAGGCGTCGATCAACTCGTCGCCCAGAGCGTCGATACGCTGGACATCGTGCTCGGCAAGTTCGCGCGCGTCGAACGCGCCCAGCACAGCCGAACCCCGCTCGAAACGGCGGTAGAAGGCTATTTCAGCAAGACTTCGCTCGACATCGTTCGTGCGCTCCTGGACGGCACGCGCGCCGTTTACGTCGGTGGTTCCCAGGGCAGCTTGAGTGAGCTCGTCGTGCGCAGCGCTCCGGCGATCGACGACCACGTGCGTCAGGCGTTCGCGCTCGCCGACAGCGCACTTCTAGCGCTGGGGCAACCGCTCGAGCTCGGCCTTACCGGGGAGCCGGAGCGGTTCCGCCGCGCGGTTCGAGCCGTCGAGCAGCTCGAGCACGTGATGAAGGTAGAAATGGCGAGCGCGCTCGAAAGTTGAGAGCGCGCTCACCAGGGCTTGATCGCGGTTATTGTAGGGTGCCGACCGGCTTGGTCTCCCAGATGCTGAACCAATTGCTGGCGGCGCTGTTTGGTCCCGTCATCGTCACGGTCACGGTGGTGCCCGTGGTAGGCGGAAACGTCGCTTCCCAGTAGCTGGCGTTGGTTGTGGTCGAGCCGGTGAACACCACGGTCGAGCCGACCGAGATGCGGAGCGGGTAGGTGCGATTCGTCCCGCTGTACATCAGCAGCCGGAGGCCGGAGACGCTCGCGCTGCCCGATAGCGTGTAGGTGATGGTCGCGCTCACGAGCGTGCCGTCGTTGGTGTAGCGGGTCGCTTCGTTGCCGTCGTGGGAGTTGCTGGGCGGCGTTTGAAACGCGCCGCTGCTGCTCGAGACGATGCTCAAACCGGGCGGCGGCGTGCTGCCCCCGCCGGCCGTGACGGGTCGTCGTGACATCGACGGGCTCGACCAGTGGAGCTTGGCCACTGCGCCGCCGCCGTTGTCGTAGTACTCGAGTTTGATCGAATAGCTTTGTCCGGCGACGAGCGCCACATTGGCAGTGTTCTCGGTGGGGCCGTGATTGGTCCAGTTGTCGATCACGAGCGCGCCGTTCACCCACAGCCGCACGCCATCGTCGCTCACGGTGTAGAAGGTGTAGGTCTGGCTAGCCGAAGGCGATACATTGCCGGTCCAGCGGACCGAGAAGGTGTCGGCGCCCACGCCCGGCGCCGGAGCACCAGCGCCCCAATCGAAGTCGATGGTGGCGTCCGAGCGCGTGGTGACAAGACCGGTGAGGTCGAGGTTGTCGAAGTATTCGCCCGTAAACCCGGACGTTTCACTGAACGTTGCCGTATACGTCGTGTTCTGTGCGGGCGTCGCGACGGGGTGCACGGCGGCGCCGCCGTCCGACCACGCGCTGAAGCCGTACAGCTTGCCGCCGGAGGATTGCGGCGCCACCACGCCGATGTCGCGCAGCACCCCGACGACGCTGTCGGCTACCAGCGGCGACGTGAAGGGCTGCCCGTCGAGCGTGACCTGCAAGCCGGGCGGCTGCGTGGCGAGCGTGAGCTGCCGGATCACCGGGTTGACGTCCACGAAGGTCGTCGCCGTCAGGCCTGCGGAGTCGCGCACCGTGAGGTGCACCCGGTACCAAACGGTCGTTTCGATATGGCCGGTATTGGGGACGGGCCAGGTGCCGTTCTTGATGCCGCTGGTGTCTTGCAGCGCCGGGTGCACGTGCTGGTCGTGGTGCAGATCAATGCGCCAGGTGAAGGCGCTGGCCGGCAAGGTGCCGTCCTCCGGATCCGTTCCGGTGCCGGCGAACGTCAGCGTGCTGCCCCCCGTGTAGGTGGCGCCCACTGCCGGTGCGGTGATGGCCACGCTGGGAGCGCGATTGCTGGTGACGGTCAAGGTTGCCGCGTTGCTGGTCGCGCTGCCGAAGCCGTTGGTCACGACGGCGCGAAACTGCGCGCCGCTATCGGAGGTTTGCGCGTTGCTCAGCGTGTAGCTCGTCGACGTGGCGCCGCTGATGTTCGTGCCGTTGCGTTGCCATTGGTACGTGAGCGGAGCGCTGCCATTCGCCGACACGCCGAACGTCGCCGATGCGCCCACCGGCACCGTGACGCTGCTCGGCTGCGTCGCGATACTGGGCGCTTGCGAGGTGGGGTAGCTGATCTTGCCGATCGACCCGTTGCCGCGCGCCAGGTAGTACAGCGCGCCTTCCGGTCCAACGCGGATGTCGACCACCGAGCTCAGCCCGGTCGCAAACACGGTCGCAGTGCCGGTTGCGGGGTCGAGCTTTCGCATCCAGCCGTTGCAATAGTCGGCAAAGAAGTACTTGCCGACGTAGCTCGCCGGAAATTGCGCGCTGGGCGGATCGTAGAAGGCGCCGCCCGTGATGGCGCAACCTCCGGCCGTGCCGCCCTGGTGCGGGTAGGCGAAGACCGGCGTGGTGTAGGCCGGATTGGTGGTCGAGCCTTCAGTGGCGGGCCAGCCGTAGTTGCGCCCGGCGCCGCCGCTGTTCACCTCTTCCCATGCGCCGTTGCCCACGTCGTTGATCAGGATTGCGCCGGTGCTGCGTCGCACGTCGAAGGTGAACGGGTTACGCAGCCCGAGCGCCCAGATCGCGCGGTTCACGCCGCTGGTGCTGCCGAAGAAAGGATTGTCGGTCGGGATCGAGCCGTCGGCGTTGAAGCGCAGCATCTTGCCGAACGGCGTCGACATGCTCTGCGCGTTGGAGCCGGTCGCGTTCTCACCAACCGCGACGTACAGCTTGCCGTCGTTGCCGAAATGTAGCGCGCCGCCGTTGTGGTTGGTGGCGCTGCTCAGGCCCGGTAGATCGACCAGCACCTGCTCGCTGCCCGGGGTGGCCACGTCGCCGTTCGCGGTAAAGCGGCTGATGCGGTTGTGGGTGCCGCCCGACGTCGTCGTGTAGTACACGTAAACCAGGCGATTACTGCCGAAATTCGGGTCGAACGTGACACCCAGGAGCCCGCGCTCACCGGCTGAGTCCACGGTGACGGTCAGGAACGGCGTCGCCAGCAGCGCGCCGTTCTTGACCACGCGCAGCGCGCCGGTTTGTTGGGCCACGAACAAGCGTCCGTCTGGCGCGAACGCCATGGCGGTCGGGTTCGAGATGCCGGTGACCACCGTGGTGTCGGTGAAACCGGGATCGGCGATGGTGGCGGCCTGCGCGAGGCTCGCCACGGGTTCACTTTCTTCAGTGCTCGGCTGCTCCGCCGAGCATCCGCCGAAGCTCGCGGCGCTCGCCGCTGCCAGGGCGAGCGCCAGGGGCACGCGTCGCATCCATCCGCTCGATCGATGTAAGCTCACGGTGGCTCCTTTCGTGGGTCGCGCGAACGCACGACCCGCCTTCGAATGGCCGCCACTCAAGCAGATTGAAGAAGACGTGTCGCGTGGCGAAACGCCCGCTGACAATTGCCACCTAGCGAGTCGTGCGAGTCGCGATTGCCACTCGCGTGTACGAGTCTGCAAATGCCAATTGAAAGCCTGTACTTCGCGCGCGCGCTGGCGCTGTTCGACTCAGAATTCGCGGCAATCGGTGGGCGCGTCGAGATTGCCGAAGCTGTATGGCCGCGCTTGTTTCACGAGTAAACGGCGCTCCTGGCCGATCAACTTCCACTCTATCTGCATCGCGTACAGATGATTTTCGTTCAACGGATCTACGAGTGATCGGAAGTGCGTGTGGATCGACTCGAGCGCGCAGCCCAAACCTTGAATTTCAGAGAAGGCCAGCACCTCGCGACCACGCGACAAGCTCGAGCGCGCCTGGTAGTCCACTTTGGGGCGGCGCGGTAGCGGGGTGTAGACCATCTCGTCGCTGGTCACGCCCGGCGCCGGGTTTGTCACCGAAGCTTCACCGATCTGCGCGTTGATGTAGTATTGGCTGTCGCGGGTGGCGTGCAGCGCGTTGCGGCTGATCGCGACACCCTGCGCGGCTTCACCAGGCCAGGCCTGGTGCACTAGGACGCCCATGGCTGCTTCGGTCTGCTCCACGTTGCCGAAGTCGCGCTCGTCGTAGGCGCGCGTGTTCCACAAGCTCGCCCACACCGTACGCAGCGCGTCCGCCACGCTGCTGGCGTTGCCCTCGATGTCGGCGCTGGTCGAGGTGTGGAGGCCGGCCCCGTTGAAAGTAGCCAAATCCTCCGTGTTGCTGCTGCTACGAAAGCGCACCTTGTCGGTGCCGTAGCGAAGCTCGACCGCACCGCTCAGCTCGGCCAGTAGCTCCGGATCGACTGGGTAATCCAGCATCGCTTGGCGCACGCGCGCGAGGCCGTCGACGTGCGCCGCCGGGTCCGCGCGAAACTCCGGATCTTGCTCCAGCTCTTGCAGCAGGTCGGCGGCGCCGCTGGCTTCGAAGTGGTCGACGTAGTGCGCGAACGGCACCGCGAAGGCATCTGGTGGAACGTACAGCGGTACCGTGAGCGGCGAACAGTAGGCGCCCACCTCGCGCACCCGATACAGCTCCGCAATGCCGGCCGCCTTGGAGCCGATGCTCGCGATGTCACCGTAGGTGGCGCCCGCGAGCGCAACCACGCCGCGCACCGATAGGTTGCGGGTCGGTGTCAGCTTGGGGCCTTGCGGAGCTCGGGCTCGCCAGTATTCGTCGGCTTCGGCAGCGCTCGCTTCGCGCAGTGAAAAGTCGGTCGCGCGCACGTCGAGCCGAACCAGCTTGCCGAAGAGATCGCGCAGGCGCGAGTCTTCACGCGCGCCGCGCAGCGCCATGTTCGGCGTATTTCGGCCGCGCGCCAGCACGTTGACGTGCGCGAGCGGCGTTTGAAAGGCTTCGGTGATGAGGCCGCCCATGAACGCGGTTTCGTTGGGCACGTCGTCGGTCACCACGATCACGTTGGGGCCGAGCTCGGCCGTCTCGAGCTCGCCCGCGGGCACGAAGGTGAGCGTGCCGAAACCTACGGCCGGGTTCAGCGGCTGATAGCTGAGGTCCGCGTAGGGGGCGTTGGGACCTACGATGGGTGCGCTGCCTTCGATGGCGCGGAGCTCGCTGATCTGACGCCCTTCAGTGGGGCGAATCGACCAGGCCTGCGGATCGGGTACGCTGCGCATCACGGCGAAGAAGGCGCGGCGCATTTGGTCGCCGACGATGGCGTCACCCGGCGTGAACTCGACGGTCTTGCTGCCGTTCTGGTGGCGCACGAGCGTGCCCAGCAAGTAGCGCCTGCCGTCGACGCGGAAGTACTCGTCCTGGCTGAAAAGTGTCCAGCCCTCGTCGAACTGGCGCGCCTGCTCCGGATCGCAGCGATCGAGGTGCGGCAGCAGCTCGATTTGCTCGCGGATCCAGGTGTAGTGCAGGGCCCAGTCGCGCGTGCCCAGCAGGTGGACCACGTCCCCCGCGTCCATGTCGATCACGAACTTGACGCCGAGCTCGCCTACCTCGGTGCCGCCTTCGGCCAATCGATCGAAATCGCCGAGCGTTGCTAGTTGATGCGCGCGACCTCCAGGTAGCTCGCGCGTCGCCAGCTCCTCACAGCCGTCGTTGGCCACACCTGGGCTCGGCTCGCGGCAAAAGCGCGCCGGGCCTCCCGCATCGGGCAGCCGCGAAAGCGCCGCGCCCTCCGCCCAGCTCATGAAGCCCAGGCGATCGCTGGGCTCACTTGCGCCGCGTCGGAACAGCGTCGCCACGCCCTCGAAGTCGACCGAAGCGCTGAGCGGCGCGAGGTCGAGCTCCGTTACCGGCACGACGATGCGCTCGCCGGCGGCCAGCCGCTGCGCGGCGTCGGGCCAAGCGAGCAGGACGCCGTTCGTCGCGTCGGGCCAATGCTGGCCCGGTGCTTGCGGAGCGATCCGGAGCTCGAAGTCGGCGACGGCCACGCTCTCGGCGCTCGCGTTCAGTACTTCGACGAACGCTGCAGGCTGGAGCGCGAGCTCCGACACCACGAGCGGTCCCACCACCGCAGGAAACGGCGCGGGCCATTCATAATCTGCAAACTCGACATCGTCGGACAGATTGGGCGGCGGCGGAGGCTCGCACGTCGAGCCGTTGGGACGCTCGGGGCTCGCGTAGCGGCACACCGCGAAGGCGCCGTTACCGTCGGGGAGACGCGCGTAGCTCTCCGAACGCGGCAGCTCGGGCACGGTCACGAGGTCGACCAGGGGGCAGGTGGTGCGAGGCTCGCCCTGGAGCAGATCGTCCGACCACAGCAACACCGAGGTCCCCGAATTCGACAGCTTGAACGGTAGGTGCCAGGGCCCTTGTTCTGGGCTGTCGTCGGCCCACACCAAGATCGTCCCTCCCGGCGGGAGCACGACATCGGGCAATCGCGTGGCCTTGCCGACGTGGTCGCCGAGGAAGAAACGATTCAAATGCAGGCTCGACTCGCCGGCGTTGAAGAGCTCGATGAAGTCGTCGGTCTCGCCCGCCTCATCGACCCACGCGCCGTCGTTGCCGGTCATCACCTCGTTGATGCGGAGGTCGGGCTGCCCGCTGTAGGGCTCCTGGTCGCGCGGGATGAAGCTGCACACCCGCGCGCCCTCCTCCACCGGCACTGGCGTCTTGGTCCCGTGACCCGAGCAGCCGCTCACCGCGAGCGCCACCGTCAGCGCGAGCGCGAGCGCGGCGAGCGCGCGTGGTGCAAGCAGCATTCGACCGTCATTTCAGCACGACGCGTGCCACGAGTCTCGCCCGCCAATCTCAGCGATATTTCCCGGCAAATTGACCAACAACCCGCACGTCCCGGCAGCGGTAGCGACAGCGCCGTCGCAGCTGGCGCTGATTGTGCCATTCGCGTCGCACACGGTGCGCAATGGTGCGGCATGTTCGGGCGAGGCGTAAGCGCGCCGTGGCGCCCTTCGTAAAGCGAAGCGCTTTGTGAACGAATTGCTAATGGCAGGGTCGTAGCAAGGGGTGTAACTATTTGCGGTAGTTTGAGAATGGCTCGCGTCGACACCAAAAAGCTGGACGCCGTCGCGCAAGGTTGCGCGCTGGTGCTTGCCTTTGTCGTCGCTGGTTGGTCGCTGTGGGTCGCTGAAAACGGGGTGGCTGCCATGATCTCGGTGGCGGCCGGTTTCGCGCTCACGCTCGCTCGGTTGCAGCG
>JBEHXA010000119.1:0-15136 GCA_048498935.1 Myxococcota bacterium | reverse complement strand
CGGCGCGTCGAGCTATCGAATGGCAGCGTGCGCTACTTTCGCTGGCCGCTCGTGATCGGCCCGGCCCTTCGCTTCCCGGTTGGAGCCACTTCGCTCGACGTTCACGCGGGCGCTGTGCTCGCGTGGCTGCATCTCGAAGGCCTCGACTACGAGCCGGCTCAGAAGCACGACGCATTTTCGGCGGGTGGCGCACTAGCAGCTCGCCTGGTGTTCGCTTCGGGGTTGTTCCGGCCGTTTGCCGAGCTGGGCGGCCTGGTTTGGGGGCCTACCGAGGCCGTCGTTCGCCGCGGCGACGGTGACGAGCTGAGCGTAAAATTGCCGCAGGTCGAGTTTTACGCGGCTTTCGGTGCTGCCTGGCAGGCACGCTGAGCCCGAAATAAACTGTAAGGGTCCCTGCAGCCCGATCCACCAAGCAGCATGCCCCGAAGGGAGACACGTCAATGAAGCTGGGTGGTTCCACGATCGTGATGGGTGGTGTGTGGCTGATGCTCTCGGCCTGCTCTGGCAGCTACGAAGTCGGCTTCGAGCCGACGGCGGGCTCGAGCGGCAAAGGTGCAGGCGACGTTGGCGGAGACACCTCGTCGGGCTCGACGAGCGGTCACGCCGGAGGCTCCGTCGTCCCGCCGGGGACGGGCGGAAGTGGCGGCTCGATGGACGCGGGACCAGGGGATCCTGGGCCGGGGCCCGACTCGACCTGCGGCTTCACTCCGAGCGCTCCAGATACCGTCGTCGCGCCTACCGCGACCTCCGACGAAGTGGCCCAGCGTGTGTACCAGTTCCTCGAGGGGGCGGGCGCACCCGAACAGGCTCGGCCGGCGGTGCCGACTGCCGATTGGAGCGCACGGCTGGCCGAAGAGATTCTCGACGCTCACTTCCAAGCCGGGACCAGCGTGCCGGGTCTGGAGCGCTTCCTCTACACGTTCATCGATCCCAAAGTGGATCTCGACGCCGAGCCCCTGACGGCGCCGGGAACGTGGGCCACCAAGCTCGCGGATCCGGGGGCGACGCTCGCGACGCTGCTCGCCGAATCGACAGGCGAGCCGCATCGCTTCGGCATTTTGACCGAGCCCGAAGTGTTGGCGCAGCACCCGAGCATCAGCCCGCGCGGCGTCTGGATGAGTGAGAAGTTGTTCTGCAGGGAGGTGCCGCCGCCGCCCGCGAACATTCCCATGCTCGCGGCGCCCGTCGAGGGTCAGAGCCGGCGCGAGAGCTTGGCGATTCAGGTCGCCAACCCGAGCTGCACGGCGTGCCACCAGCTCACGGACCCGCCTGCTTTCTCGCTCGAGAACTTCGACGAAGTCGGTGAATATCGGGAGCTCGACAACGGCGTGGCGGTGGATGCCAGCGGCACGCTGAGCCAATCCCTGGTCGGCAACGCGCCGCCGATGAGCTTCCAGAGCTGGGAAGATCTGGCTCCGCAGCTCGCTGAGTCGTGCGCCGTGGCGCAGTGCTTCTCGAATTCGGTGGCGGGCTTCGCTGGCGTACAGTCGGATCGGATCGTGTTCAGCGAGGCTGAAGCCAACCAGATCGCCAACGCATTCGCCGACTCCGGCTTCTCGGTTCGGGCGCTGGTCAGGGCGATCGTGACCAACCGCGCGTTCCTTCGCTAGTCACGCGCATCGCGGTGAGCCCCTGAAGATCCCTTTGTTCAGCTTTCAGACACTCGACGAGCTCGCGCCCGCAGCGAGTCGGCCGGTGCTCGACCTCGAGTCGCTGTACCGCGAGCATTGCAGCGAAGTGTCACGCTGGGTGAAGCGACTTTGGGGGCCGCGCGATGCGGAGGACGTATTGCACGAGGTGTTTCTGGTGGTCCAGCGGCGTTTGCCCGAATTTCGCGGTGATGCGTCGCTGAAGACTTGGCTGTACGCGATCACGGCGCGTGTGGTGAGCAGTCGGCGGCGGCAGGAGCGCCTGCGTCGCTTGCTGCTGTTGCGCGCAACGCCCGAGTTGCAAGACGAGCGCAGTCCGGCGCCGTCGCCGCTCGGCAGCGCGCAACGGGAGCAGGCCGCGAGCATGGTGTATGCAGTTCTCGACCGGCTCTCCGAGCGCGACCGCACGCTGCTCATCTCGTTCGAGCTGGAGGGACTGCCGGCGGTCGAGTTGGCCGTGGTGCTCGGCATGTCGGAGCAGGCAGTGTGGGTGGCATTGCACCGCGCTCGCGCGCGTTTTCGGAAGGCTTACTGGAAGCGCTTCGGGCGCCAACTGGGAGTATGAGGATGTCGAAGCCAGCTGAAATCAAGCCGCTGCGACGCTGGGTCCACGAGCGAGGTGGAGACGAGCTCGATGCCCACTTGGGCGACGTGTTTCGCTCGCTCGAGGATGAGCAGGGGCTGCCGCCCTCGGCGCTGGCCAGTGTCGGGCGCCGCCTGCTACGCGGCCCGGAGCGCTCGCGCCGCCGCCCGCCGCGTGCGATGCCGCTGGTGCTGGCCGTGCTGACGGCGGGAGTGAGCGCCGCGCTCGCCAACTGGGCGCTGCCCGTGGGGTGGAACGTGCAAAGCCTGTTCGCGAGCGCACCGCCGCCCGCTCGTCCGGCGCATCACCCGGCTGCTCTCAAGCCCACAACTGCGCAGGTGTCTCCGAGCGGTCAGGCGGAAGCGGCGCCGGCAGTCGCGCCAGCCCCGGCGCTGGTGGAGGCTGAGCTGCCGCACGCTATTGCAGCGCCCCCGCGCTCGACCGGGATAGCAACGGGCACCCTCGCTGAGGAGCCGGCTGCACCTAGCACGCTCGCGCTCGAGTCGGAGCTCTTGCAGCGCGCGCTGGCAAAGCTGCGCCGCGATCGCGATCCGAACGGGGCGCTGCAA
This sequence comes from Myxococcota bacterium, assembly GCA_048498935.1. Classification (GTDB taxonomy): domain Bacteria; phylum Myxococcota_A; class Polyangia; order Polyangiales; family Polyangiaceae; genus PMG-095. Next base: position 12,335 of record JBEHXA010000119.1, on the reverse strand, counting down.
TTGCTCGACGACTACCAGACGCGCTACCCGCGCGGCGTGCTGTCGCTCGAAGCGGCGGTGGCTCGCGTCGACGCGCTGCTGAGCTTGGGACGGCGCGCAGAAGCGCTCGAGCGCCTGTCGCGCTTGCCCCTCGAGCGCGTGGGGCGCCGCATTGAGCTCCAGTTGGTGCGAGGCGAGCTCTACAGCGACCGCGACTGCAACCGAGCGATCGCGGATTTTTCAGCCGTTTTGACGCTCGGAAGCGACGGGCCGTTCGCCGAGCGCGCCATGTACGGCCGCGCCATGTGCCGGCTGCGGCAAAGTGATCCCGCCGCCACGAACGACCTGCGTTCCTATCTGGCGCGTTACCCGAACGGCCGGTTCGCCGACGCCATGCGCCAGCAGCTTATCGCCGAACAGTCGCGCTGAGCTCTCTGGTAAGTTGGCGGGGTGTTCCACCTCCGGGGTTGGGCTTGCTTGGTGTTCTGCGCTCCGTACGGGGCGCAGGCGCAGGCAACCTCGGTGGTGCCGCCGCCGGAAGCGCCGCGCGCGGGCTACGCGCTCGAGTACCTAGCCGACCCGGGGTGCCCGGACGAGGCGAATTTTTCGCGGTTGGTGGACGCTCAGCTGCGCCAATTCGAAGGCGCTCCCACCGATCTCGCCGGCTTGAGTGCTCGGGTGACGATGCGCGTGGAGTCGGGCGGCGCTTGGGCCCGCTTCGAGCTGAAACGTCCCGACGGCGCGAGCCAGGAGCGCGAGCTTCGCGAACGGTCCTGTGACGAGCTGGCTCCAGCCTTGGCGTTCGTCTTGGCCTATGCGTTGGGCGGCGCCGAGAGTGCCGCTCGGGATAACGGCGTCGTCACCGCTGCGTCTCGAAAGGGCGACCCGGCACCTCCGACAGCGCCGTCAGCGCCGGCTGCAGTTCCTGCGGTGACGAGCGCTGCTGAGTCTGACTCGGAGGCCTTCGGCCCACGTGACAGTGCGGTCTGGCGGGGTGGGGTCGGCGTAGAGTTCGGTGCTCGCAGTGGGCTCGCTCCAAGCTGGGTCCCGCTGGGAGGAGTCGCGGTCGAGCTGCTGCGCGGCAAGCCTGCGTGGCCGCAACTCCACGTACGAGCGAGCTTCCTTCTCGCTCGGTCCGTCACCTACGTCGACGCCGTGGGTGAAACGGAGTTTTCGTGGTGGGCGGGGAGGGTCGATGTGTGTCCACTCGGTGTTCCACTCACCCGCACCCTCTCACTGCTGCCATGTCTGGGAGGACATGTCGGTCGGATCGAGGCAGCAGGGCAACCCGACGGAATGTCTGTTGTGAGCGGCGCGACGGTAAAAAAGCCCTGGTTCGACGCCCTGCTCTCCCTACGTGGTGAGCTGGTCCTGTGGAACGTCTTGGTGCTGCAGGCGCGCGGCGAGCTGGTGTGGCAACTTACCCCCTACCATTTTGCTTTCGATAACCCAGACACGTCCGTCTACGACGCGCCGCGGTTCGCGTCCGCCGGCTTCCTGGGCCTGGGGGCGCGCTTTCCGTGATCGTTCGCCAGTGCTCGGGCAATAAGCGATCGTGCCTGACCTGAACTCCGCGCTAATCGCCTCGGGGCCGCCCGTGGTCGAGAGCGCGGCCCCGGTCAGACAGCGCGCCCGCGCCCTGCTGCTCGAGCACTACGATTTCATCTGGCGTTTAATGTGTCGGCTGGGCGTTCAGCCCGCCGACGCGGAGGATGCGGCGCAGCAGGTTTTCATCGTGGCGTCGCAGCGCCTCGACGATATCCCTGCCGGTGGCGAGCGCACTTTTCTTTACGGCACTGCGTTGCGCATCGCCGCCACGTTACGACGCAACGCCCGCCGACGCGCGCGCTGGGTCGAAACGAAGCCCGCGGACGCGCCAGCTCCCGATCGGCAACCGGACGAAGATTTGGAACGACGCCAAGCGCTCGCTTTCCTCGACGAGGTGCTGAGCCGCTTGCCCGACGAGCTGCGCGAGGTGTTCGTGCTGTCCGAGATCGAGGAGCTTACTGCTCCTCAGGTCTCCGCGATCGTGGGGATCGCGGTAGGCACGGTGGCTTCACGCTTGCGGCGCGCCCGCCAGGAGTTCACCCAACAGGTCAAGCGGCTCAAGGCCGAAAGGATGAGGGGCCCATGACGTACTCGGACGCTTTTTTGGGTAAGGACTTAGACGAGACGGAGGAGCTGGTGCTGCGCATCGCGCGCGCCGAGCGCGCTCCGGTCGGCGCTCAAGGGCGCGCACTGGCGCGGCTCGCTGGACCCGCCGGGGTCGGCGCTGCGCTCACCGGCAAGATTGCGGGGGCGAGCGCGAGCTCCGGCAGCGTAGGGCTCGTCGCGAAGTGCATGGCGCTCGGGCTCGGGGTCAGCTTGACAACGCTCGGTGTCGTCAAGCAGGTCCGCCCACCCGTCGAATCAGCTGCCATCCCGGCCGTCGCGCGCGACGGTGATGCGAATCGGGCGAAGGCGCTCTCCGAGGCGCCACTAGCGCCGATGCAAGGAGCGCCAACACCCGACGAGTCAGCCCGCGCAGTGCCGACCGCGGCTCGGCTTCCCGCCGGGCCACGCAAGCAGCCGAGACCCGCGGCTGTCGCCGAGCCACGCGCAGCATCGCGCGTCCAGGTGCCTGCGCCGAGCGTCGCTCAGCTCACGCGCGAGGTGGCAGCGCTGAAGGTCGCGCGCGCGTCATTGGCGCGAGGCGACGGCCAGCAAGCGCTCATGGCGCTGAAGACCTATCGCGCCGAATTTCCTGCCGGTGAGCTCGGAGCCGAAGCCGCCGCGCTGCAAGTCGAAGCGACGTGGGCGCTCGGCGATCGAACTCGGGCCGTACAGCTCGCGGACTCATTCTTGAAGGCGCACCCTGCGAGCCCGCTGGGCGCGCGCATTCGATCTTTGATCGAGCCGCGCATCGCGCCGATCACAAACCGTGATCGGTCTCCGGACGCTGGGCAATAACGATTCAGCAGCGTCCGGGAGGAACAGCAAAATGCGAATCAAGTTTGGTTACTCATGTGTCATTGCAGCACTCGTCGGCTTGAATGCGTGCGGACCACGTGTGTCGGTAGGTGACCTGGGGTCCGGCGACGCGGGTGACGCTGGCGCGACGTCGCCGCCTGCTGGACCCGTGGGCGGCGGAGGTCTCGATAGCGGCAAGGGGGGAGCTCCGAGCAGCTCGGCAGGGCTGCGGGGCAGCGAGGCCTCATCCGATGGCGATAGCGTGACGGACGAGATCGGTCTGGGATCCGGTCTGGAGCGCGACAGCTATGACAAGGTCGGTGCCACGCTGGTCGACGTGATCGACGTGGAGACGCCGCGCGTCGTCACGCAAATCGAGGCGCATCTGGTGATGGATCAGGCGTCGGAGCTCGGCTGGCTGATCTTCGAGCTCGATGGAGGTACGTCCACGCTTCGCGCCGAAGCCTGGACCCAGCCGGAGGCGGCGGGCGACGCCTACTACTAGTCGGGTCCGATGAGCTACTAGCTCGAGGCGGGCAAGCGCTACGCGCTCGGGGTGTACGTGGCCGCGCGTGGCGTGGATGCTTTCGTCAACGGCGCGGCCACGTCCGCCACTCGAGTTCTGTCGTTCGGTGATGTGGTGGGCGGCAGCCTCTTCGGCGGCAACGACTATGCCGACCCCGGCCCGATCGAGTTTTTCCCCTATTACCCGCAGCTGCGCATCACGACCGAGCTGCCGTAACAGCGCGCTCTTGCTTCAAGGCTTGGTCGGCGGAGTCGACGGAGCGGGGGACGTCGCGGCGGGAGCCGCGGACGTCGGGGCCGCCGGCGCGGGGGGAGCCGGCGCGGGGGGCTGCTTGGCGCGGTCGAAGGCGTGGTCGAGCTCGTACGACTTGGTGATCGCGTCGCCGACCAAACCCACCAGCGCGTGATCGGGGGCGAGTGCGCGCAGCTTTTGCAGCTCGGCGTAGGTGTCGTCGATGTTCTCTTGGAAGAGCACGAGCTTGGCTTGCGCGCGCACGAGGTTGGGCTTCAGCGCCAATGCCTTCGCCAAGTAGTCGCGCGTCTTGGGGCGCGAGACGAAGCGCCGATTGGCCTCCATGGCGCGCAAGTACTGAAGGCCCGCGTCCGTAGCTTCGCTGGCCTTCAGCAGCTCCATCGCATTGTCGAAGCGGTCCAGGTCGCCGGTCAGCAGCGAGTAGTACGCCACGACACGGTGCGCTTGAGGGTCGCGCGGAAACTGCCGCACGGTCTCTTCGACGAGGGGGCCCGCGGTGTTCAGGTGATCTTTGGCGAGCACCAGCAGTGCGCCTTGCGCCTTGGCCAAGAAAGCCTGTCGGTTGCGGGCCTCCTCCAGCTGCTTGGTCTCGTCCGCGCTGAGCGTCTGCCCCGAGCTTTGCTTCTTTTCGAGCTGCTCGACCAGGGCGCGCGCGCGCTTACCGAGCTCTTCGGTCAAAGTCGCGCCGACCTGATTGCTGTCGGTCCACAAGAGCTCGACCGTCGCGTGCAAACTCTGCGGCTCGACACCCGTCTTGCCGGTGAGGAAGCGCGCGGCGGCGTCGAAGCGCCGCACGTCGTCGCTCTCCAAGATCGCCATGAGCTCGTCCACGCTAGCGACGTCGGTCTTCGGCGCCGCCTTGACGCCCCCTTTGACCTGCGCGTCTGCGATGAAAGCGTTTGCCTCGGCAGGCGTCATGTCGACGCTCTCAGCCGTCTTGGGCGCGCCACCGCTCCCACCGCTGCCGCCACACGCACTGAGCGAAAGCGCCAGCAAGAGCCCGAGCTTGCGAAATCCAGAACCCATGGCGCGCGACCCTAGCAGCACGCGCCGGGCGCTGCACGCCTCTCGAGGCGCTCAGAAGCGCACGTAAAAGTCGAAGTCTGGCTGCGGGATCGCTGGCGTAAACACACCGATGCGCGGCACGAAAAAGTTACCGTAACCGCCGCCGAGTCGTAGGTACACGGGGCCGAAGCGAAAGTCGAAGCCGGCCACGACCGACCACGGGCGCGACTGCGTGGCGTCGCTGCTGCCCTCGATCGTCACTCGCGTTTGTGGGTCGGCCTGGTAGCTGCCGTCGATGCCGAAGTCCTGCTCCCACGGCTGCACGGTGACGCGCGAATAGAGACCCAACCACCTGAGCACCTGGAAGCGAGCCTGCCCGGTCACTTGCACCACTTGGGTCAGCGCGGCGCCTTCGAGCTTTTGCGATTCGGCGTCGCTCTCGTTTTGCCCGGTGACGCCGACGTAGCGTACGGCCAAGGAATAGCTCTGATTTTCCTTCGGCAGCAGCGACGCTGCGAGCGTGATCGGCACCACCATGCCGCGCACGCGCTCGTTGTCCGACGTGTTCACGCGGAGGAAGATTGGGCTCGCGTCCAAGCTCACGCTGACCAGGTCAGCGATCGGGAAACCGAGCCGGACAGAGACATTGGCAACGAGGCCACCGAGCACGGGCCCGACCGCCCACAAGCCGGGGTTGGTGCCGACGTTGAGCCAGTCGGTGATGCCGTAGCCCATGTAGTAGAGGCCGAGCTCGACGGTGCGCCCTGGTAGGAGGTAACCGGAGGAGTCGAGCGTGTGCCCCTGCGGGATCGCGATCTCGCTCGGCGACTTCTTCTTCGGGGCCTCTTCAGCGCGAGGCGGGGCGGCCTTGGCCGCGGGGGCAGGGGGAGGAGCAGGCTTCGCCGGTTCTGTAGCAGGCTCTGGCGCCGGCGCGGGCTCGTTAGCGGGGGCGTCGTAGGCCGCGGGCTCCGGGTTGGGATCCTGGGCACTGGCTAGACCGGGGACGCCGAGAAGCGCCGCCACGACCGCCAAAAGCCGATGTTGATTTCGAAATCGTGAGAGTGGCGGCACGGTGGGCTGGTGTCCGAGAACCTGCGACATCCATAGTCGCCGGGAAGGGGCGGGGCAATCTTGCAATTGTGCGCGGCGCGCATGGGTCGGCGGCGGAACGTTGTGTCATCCGGCGGGTGACGGAGGACACGGAACCAGGGCGTTGGTGCGGCCATCTGGCCGGTCTGCACCCTTCGAAGATCGTTTCGGAATCTGAGAAGTTGGCGCGACCCTCCCTGCTCGCATTGACAGGCCTCTGCGCACGGCACTACAACCCGCGCCGGAGCCCGTGATTTCCGCGATTTGCGCGTAAGTCTCGGACCGAAAGAGCGAGTCCAAAGCGAATGCTCGAGCTGTACGCCCCGATGTTCATCATGTTCGCGATCGTTGCGGTGATCTGCACCGTGATGTTCGCGGGTGGACATTTCGTCGGTCCCAAAAACCCAACCCCCGAAAAGCAGATGCCGTTCGAGTGCGGCAACGACACGCCCGGCGCTCGCGACGTCAAGATGAACGTGAAGTTCTATCTGACCGCGATCCTGTTCGTCGTCTTCGACGTCGAGACGGTGTTCATGTACCCGTGGGCTGCACGGTTCAAGGGCTTGGGCTGGTTCGGGTTCATGACGATGTGCAGCTTCATCGTCGCGCTGATCGTCGCGCTCGCTTACTGCTGGAAGAAGGGAGCTCTCGAATGGGAGAGCTGAAAGCCACCACCACGTCCATCCTCGAGCCGGGACAGCAGTCCGGCTTCGCCACCACGAAGTTCGAGGCGCTGCTCGCCTGGGCTCAGAAGTATTCGCTGTTCATGAACCCGTTCGTGACCGCCTGCTGCGGCATGGAGTTCATGGCGGTTTCGAGCCCGCGTTACGACTTTTCGCGCTTTGGCTCCGAAGCGCCGCGCTTTTCGCCGCGCCAGTCGGACTTGCTCTGGGTGGTGGGCACGATCGTGCAGCGTCAGGCGCCGATCTTGAAGCGCATCTACGAGCAGATGGCCGAGCCCAAGTGGGTGCTCGCGTTCGGAACCTGCGCGTCTACCGGCGGCTTTTACGACAACTACGCGTGCGTTGCCGGCATCGACAAGATCATCCCGTGCGACGTGTACGTGCCCGGCTGTCCGCCGCGCCCCGAGGCGGTGCTCGACGGTCTGATGCTGCTGCAGGACAAGATCCAGCGCGGCGACCGCACTCCCGGCATCGTCAAGCCGCGCATCGACCCGGTGCAGGAGCCCCACACCGCGCTCGTGCAGCTGCGCCGCTCGCGCTCCTCACGTCCTCCGGTCTGAGAGACACGCAGACATGAGCAAAGCCCTCATCGAGCTGGTTCGTAAAAACTTCCCCGACGCCGTGCTGGAAAGCCATTCGCAGCTCGGTGACGACACGGTCGTGATCAAGGCCGAGCGCTGGAAGGACGTGTTCCGTTTCTTGCGCGACAATCAGCAGAGCGACATGAGCATGCTGACCGACCTCACGGCGGTCGACTTCCCGGATCGCGAGCCGCGCTTCGAGGTGGTTGCTCACGTGTACTCGCTGAGCCGTGGTCATCGCCTGCGCCTGAAGGCGCGCATCGGCGATCGCGACGGTGAGACCGTCGAGATCGAAACGCTCACCGACTTGTGGGCGAGCGCCAATTGGCTGGAGCGCGAGTGCTTCGACATGATGGGCGTCAAGTTCATCGGTCACCCGGACCTGCGCCGCATCCTGCTGTACCCCGAGTTCGAAGGACACCCGCTGCGCAAGGATTACCCGGCGGAGAAAATCCAGCCGCTCTTGCAGTACCGCGACGAGCCGAACATCGACAAAATCGCGCCCTTCGGCGTCGACGAAGGCATGTCCTTCGGCCGCCAGACGCACAAGCGCGGCATCGAAAACGACGACGTGAACTGAGCCATGGAACCCCTCGATCAAGATCTAGACGAGTCCGAGCTCGAGCTACCGACCGAGCCGATGTTGCTGAACGTCGGTCCCGCGCACCCGGCCATGCACGGCACGGTGCGCATCGTGATGGAGCTGTCGGGCGAAATCATCGAGCGCTGTGACGTGCAGGTCGGTTACTTGCACCGCGGCTTCGAGAAGATGTGCGAGCGCGGCACCTGGACCCAGGTGTTCCCGTACGTCGATCGCTGCAACTACGTCTCGCCCATGCTCAACAACGTCGGCTTCGCGCTGGCGTGCGAGAAGATGCTGGGCATCACCGTGCCGGACCGCTGCCAGTGGTACCGTATGATCCTTGGTGAGCTGGCGCGCATGTCGGATCACCTGACGTGTGCCGGCGCCATGGCCATGGAGCTCGGCGCGTTCACGCCCTTCCTCTGGATGATCAAGGGGCGCGAAATGATCTGGGAGATCATGGAAGAGGAGACGGGCGCGCGCCTCACGCACAGCTTCGGGCGCGTGGGCGGCATGGCGAGCCCGCCGACCGAAGGCTTCAAGGACCACGTGCGCGCGGTCGTGCCGCACATCATCTCGATCATCGACGAGGTGGAGAAGCTGCTGCTCGGCAACCGCATCTTCCTCGATCGCCTCGAGAACGTGGGCGTCATCAGCGCCGAAGACGCAATCTCGCTGGGCTGGACGGGGCCGTGCTTGCGCGCAGCGGGCGTGCCCTACGACGTGCGCAAGGCGCACCCGTACATGAAGTACGGCGAGGTCGATTTCGACGTGCCGGTGGGCAGCGCCAGCGACTCGTTCGATCGCTTCATGGTGCGCCTGGCCGAGATCCGGCAGAGCGCGCGCATCATCGATCAAAGCTTGCCGCGCCTGGCCAACTCCGGCCCGGTCAACGTCGATGACCCACGCGTCGTTTTGCCGCCCAAGAGCGAGGTGTACGGCACCATCGAGGGCACCATCCAACACTTCAAGATCGTGATGGAGGGCCTGAAGCTCCCGGCCGGCGAGGTGTATTCGTACACTGAAGGTGGCAACGGCGAGCTCGGTTTCTACCTGGTGAGTGACGGTAGCGGCACGCCGCATCGCGTGCGTATCCGTCCGCCGTGCTTCCTGGTCACCGCTGGCCTCGAGCGGGTGATCACCGGACAAATGATGGCCGACGTGGTGCCAGCCTTCGGCTCGCTCAACATGATCGGTGGAGAGTGCGACCGCTGAGCGCTCCGGGCCGCCGGACGCCGTAGGACAACATGCCTAGCTTCAAACTCGACGATAGAGAGATTCCGTTCGAGCCCGGTGACACGGTCATCCGGGCCGCTCACCGCGTCGGTGTGGACGTGCCGCACTACTGCTGGCACCCCGGGCTGAGCGTCGCCGCCAACTGCCGCATGTGCCTGGTCGAGGTCATGCCCCCGCCCGGTCGCCCAGCGATGATGCTGGACGTCTTGGCCTGGGACGACCTGCATCAGACCTACGTGCCGCAGAAGAAGCCGAAGCTGCAGCCTGCCTGCCAGCAAGCGGCCGCCGACGGCATGGTCGTCAAGAGCCAGACCAGCGAGCACGCCGTCAAGGCGCGCTCGGCGGTGCAAGAGCTGCTCTTGCTCAATCACCCGGTAGATTGCCCGATCTGCGATCAGGCTGGTGAGTGCCGCCTTCAAGACTACTGGCTCGAGCACCAGGCCTCGAAGAAGCGCATGAAGGACGAGCCGGTGCACAAGCCCAAGGGCGTCGTGTTCGGCCCGACCATCGTGTACGACGCCGAGCGCTGCATCATGTGCACGCGCTGCGTGCGCGTCTCGGCCGAGCTCGCCAAAGATCCGGTGCTCAGCATGCGCGAGCGCGGCAACCTGAACGAGATCACCGTCGCGCCTGGTCGTCAGCTCGACCACGACTACACCTTGATGACCGAGTACGTGTGCCCGGTCGGCGCGCTCACGTCGAGCGACTTCCGCTTCAAGGCGCGCGTCTGGTTCTTGCGCTCGTCGCGCAGCACCTGCGTCGGTTGCGCCACGGGCTGCAGCTCGTTCACCGACTTCGATCCGCGTAACCAGAAGGTGTACCGCTACCGTCCGCGCGAGAACGCGGCGGTCAACAAGTTCTGGATGTGCGACGAGGGCATGCTCGACTACCAGCGCATCCACCAGCACCGCGTGCTCGAGCCGCTGATCCAGGGCGAGGGCGTGTCGGACGCGGCTGCGCTCGACCGCGCTGCCGAGATCGTCAAGGGCGCGGCTCCGCAGAAGACGGCCATCTTGCTGTCGGCGGAGCACTCCAACGAGGACAACCTGGCCTTGCTCGACCTGGGTAAGGCGCTCGGCGCGCTGCAGGTGTTTTACACCGGGCGCGCTCCCGGTAAGGGCGACGACATCCTCATGAGCGAGGACAAGAACCCGAACACCGCGGGCGTGCTCGCGCTGTCGGGCGGTCGCGCCAAGCCGCTGGCCGATCTGGTTGGGGCCATCAAGGAGGGCAAGGTCGGCGCGCTGATCGCGCTCGGCTCGGCCATCGGTAACCCCAACGAAGCGAGCGCGCTCAAGGGCGTGAAGAGCTTCGTCGCGCTCTCCACGCATGAAGGTCCGATCGCTTCCGCCGCTGCGGTGGTGTTGCCGGCCAGCAGCTGGGCAGAGGCAGACGGCACGTTCGTCAACCGCCAGGGGCTCTGGCAAGAGAGCGATCGCGCCATCACCCCGCAAGGCAAGTCGCGCCCGGCGTTCCGCTGGGTCCAGGAGCTGGCGAAGCTGCTCAGCCTCAGCTTGCCCTGGAACAAAGTGTCCGAGCTGCGCTCCCTGAGCAAGGGTCCCGCGCCGGCTGCCGCCACCCCGTCGGCACCGCCGCCCGGAGCCGAGTAAATGAACGACATCGCCGTTTTCGCCATCAAGTTCGTAGCCATCGGCTTCGCTGTCGCCATGTTCGCCATGAACCTGGCGGTGGTGCTCACCTGGGTCGACCGTCGCCAGGGCTCGATGATTCAAGATCGCGTCGGTCCGAACCGCGCGGTCGCCTGGTTGCCGACTCCGATCGCGCAGGGCCTGGCGCTCGGCCCCGCAGTGCTGCTGGCCGTGGGCGTGCTCGGCTATTGCTTCAAGTTCGAGGTCGCTGGGCAAGCCCAGGAGCAGCGCGGCATGCTGTTCAGCCAGCTAGCGGTGCTGCTGCTCTGGCTCACCGGCTGCGTCATCGCCTCCAAGGTGAAGGCTCGCGGCCCTCGCTCCAGCTTCGACGTTTGGATCCAGACGCTGGGCGAGCCCCGCTACATCTTCTTCGGCGGTCTCGTGGCGCACGTGGTTCTGTTCGGCGCGGCCATGGCCATGCGCGGTGGCAGCTCGGCTGAGGCGTTCGCTTCGGCAACGTCGCGTATCGGCCCGGCGCTGTTCGCCTTCGCGGCGCTCGCTGGCGCTGGTTACGCTGCCTTCGCGATTCGGAACGAGAAGCGCATCGGTCTGCGCCTCGCCGGCCTGCTGCATCCCGCAGCCGACGGCTTGAAGACCTTGTTCAAGGAAGACTTCATTCCGCCGAACGCGGATCGCTTCCTCTTCAACCTGGCTCCGTTCATCTCGTTCTTCCCGGCCATGGTGGTGCTGGCCTGCGTGCCGTTCGCGGACACGCTGTGCTTCGCCACCGACGCTGCCGGCAAGATCCAGCTGAGCCAGCTCGCCAGCATGGTGCCGCGCGACGGCGTGTGCGCCGAGGGCGCGCTCAAGATTCAGGTGATCGACTTCAACGTCGGCATCCTCTACTTCTTCGCGGTGGCCGGCACCGGCATCGTCGGAGCGGCCCTGGCCGGTTGGGCCAGCGACAACAAGTACAGCTTGCTCGGCGGCCTGCGCGCTGCGAGCCAGATGGTCAGCTACGAGGTCACGATGGGCCTCACGCTGATCGGCACCGTGATGGTGTACGGCTCGCTGCAGGTGAACAAGATGGTCGAGTGGCAGCAGGCTCACACCTGGGGCCTGTTCGCCCAGCCGCTGGCGTTCGTGCTGTTCTTCGCTGCCGCCGTCGCCGAGTCGAAGCGCATTCCGTTCGACATCCCGGAAGGCGAGAGCGAGATCGTGGCCGGTTACTTCACCGAGTACGCCGGCATGAAGTTCGCGATGTTCTTCTTTGCCGAGTACATCGCGGTCGTCACCTCGGCGGCCTTGATGGCTGCTGTCTTCCTGGGTGGCTGGAGCTTGCCGTTCGTGTTCCGCGACGGCATCCACGTGGAGATCGCCGGCAATTCACTGTTCGACGCGGCGCTGCCGCACGGCGCGGTGATCCTGATCGGCGCGATCGGCTTCATCTTGAAGACGATCGTGCTGTGCTGGCTGCAGCTCACGATTCGTTGGACCTTGCCGCGCTTCCGCTACGATCAACTGATGCGGCTCGGTTGGCGCAAGCTCTTGCCCGCCTCGCTCGCCAACATCCTGATCACTGGCGCGATCGTGATGGGCGTCCAGACCGGAGGCCCGGCGGTGGAGCATGCCTTCAGCGTGCTCAGCGACGTGTGCAACGCGGCGCTGGCGCTCGGCGGCATCGGTCTCGTGGTTTGGTTCGCGGTGTTCATGTGTACGCCGCGCAAGCGCAAGCAACTCTTGGCCACGACCTCCGCTCAGTATGCGGCAGAGGCCGGCGGCACTCGCACACTTCGGATGGGAGCATGACTGAGAGCACCAAGACCCTGGGCCCGCGCAAGGTCACCGGCACGCCGATCGCGA
>JBEHXA010000118.1:0-15250 GCA_048498935.1 Myxococcota bacterium | reverse complement strand
GCCGTCGTGACCCTTGGCGTCGGTGCCGGCCGGATTACAGGTGTACGGCTTGTCGGGATTCGTCGGGTTCGGTTTGGCTTTGTTCCAATTGCAAACCGCGCTGCCGCATTCGGTGCCCGGGCAATCGGTGTCGTTTAGGCAGTCTTCCCCATCCGCAAACGACGTTGCGGCGAGCAGCAGGACCGCGGAACCAATCAGCGTGGACAGCGAAGCGCGAAGCGATGCTTTCATTCGGAGAACCTCCGAGTCGGCTGTAGCACAGCCTGAAACGGAGGAACCACGGAATGAGCCTAGACGCTGGCGCGAATCGCTAAAAAGCTGTCACTCTGCGCATTACAGCAGCGGGGCCTCGCGCCTGGTGGCGTGGCAAACCTGCACGGTGAAGCCGGGCCGCAGGCGCGCTGAAAGATTGCTGCAGCCTCGGCGCGCTGGTCACTTCGGATAGATCAGCTTCTCGCAGTTCGTGAACTGAATCGAAGTGTCGATGCGGAAGTGCGAAGCATTGGTGTGGCGCTCGGCGTGGAAGAGATCCAGCGTGTAGCTCTCGCCCACGACCAGGCCGCCCAACTTGGCGGCGGACTCGGCCAGGTTGATGGTGCGGCTTTGCTCGGGGTGGAGACCGCCGAGGTCGATACCGAGATGACCGTTGATGAACACCCAGAGGTCGTCGTCACCCGTGAAGGTGAAGGTCTCGTTGCCCTGATAGGTGAACGTGGTGTGAAGCTCGAACGTGAACCCGAAGTTGTGAGCCTGGTTCGGGGTATTGCCGAAGCCTTGGTTGTCGATCGGGAAGAACGCGCCGTTGTCGTACGACGAGATGCCGTTGCCGAGCGGCCTTAGCGGCACGGTAAATTCGATCGCTTGATTGACGCCGTCGACGTTGCGGTACCACTGATCGAAGTGCGCCTTGTCGGTGGTCTGCTGACCGTACATCGACACCATCGGACCGTCGGGCTTGTACACGGGTTTGTTGTCGACCAGCGTGTCTTGCACGATGCCTTCGGAAGCATCGTTGCCTGAAAAGGCTTCGAAATCGGGATGGCCGCCGGCTTCGTCCTTACCCTTGAAGTCGCGCACGAGGCCGGTAAGCACCGGAGCACAGTTACCGTTCTCGTCTACGCCCGTGCCCACGCCTCCGCCGCTACCGCTACCATTCAGGCTTCCACCCAGGTTGAGCGGCGGCTGCGCGTTGACCTTCTCGCCCTTGCTGGCGCCGGCACCGTCTACGGTGCTCTCGTCCACGTCGCCACCGCACGCGACGCTGGAGAGTGCCAAAGCGAAAACCGGCACGATACGAGTCAGAGTCATTGGCAGAATTCTCCAGTGAGGCGTCATCTGACGCTAGTTTACTATAGGAGCTCGTCCGACGCTCATCCGCCACTGACGGACTCAGCATCTGACGCAACCAGGGGAAAAGTTTCCACCGTGGTGGTCGCCTTACAGTACGGCTCGTCGTTGCCTCTGCGTAAGAGGCTGCGAGCCCGATTGCGACGATTTTCGCGCTGTTTTCAGCCTTCGAGGCTCGCGCGCAGAAACCAGGCGTGCTTTTCGAACTCGCTGATCACGGTCGTCAGAAGGTCGACCGTGTCGGTGTCGGCCGCGCCCTCAGCAACGCGACGCGACTCACGGCAGCCCACCAAATAGGCTTCGATGCGATCGGCCAGGAGCTTCACGTGCTCGAGATCGCGCGTCGTCTCCTGCGGGTACTCGTTGATCTTGGAGTTCTGCGCGACGTGTCGCGCGGTGCCGTAGGCCTTCGCACCGAGCGTGACGGCACGCTCGGCGATGGTGTCGTTGTGCGCGGCGAGCCCGATCGCGAAGGTCTCGAACAACGGATGCAGCGCCGCAAAGCCAGGGCCCTTGATGTTCCAGTGCGCCACCTTGATTTGACTGTGCAGATCGAGGCCGTCGGCCAGGCGTTCGTTGAGGGTCGCGGCAACGGTTTGACGAGCGCTCTCGGACAGATGACTAGGGCTTCGGTACATGACTGCTCCTAACTGATGCGCAGCATCAGCTTGTGGACCGCTTTGAAAAGACGCCGGCGTCAGGCTCAGCGCCGTGCAGCGCGGCGACCGCGCAGTACTACTTGGTATTCGCGAACGTCGAAGCCACGCAGCGCCTCGACGTGTTTGACCTGCAACGCGTCCCACGGAATATCGACGATGTTCTGCGTCTCGTCGTCGATGAAGTGATGATGGGCCGACAGCTTGGGATCGAACACGACCTTGCCTTCGGCGAGCACCAGCTCGCGCAGCAGGCCTTTTTCGACGAACAGATTGAGCGTGTTGTAGACCGTGGCGCGCGAGAGCATGGGAAACCGCTCTTTCACGCGCGCCCAGACTTGATCCGCCGACGGGTGGTCTTCCGTGCCGAGCACGTAGTCGGCAACCGCGACCCGTTGGGCCGAAGGCTGGATCCCGACTTGCTCGAGGACTTCGACCACGTTGGCGCTCATGCGGTTTAGACTAAGTCTAACCGTGGACACCGTCAAGTCGACGCCCCCTGTTTTTTCCGACCGGATGCGTCAAAGAGCGTCGAGGGCTTCCTGGAAATCACGCAGCAGGTCCCGATGGTCTTCCACGCCCACCGAGATGCGCACCAGCCCTTCCCCGATGCCATAGCGGCCGAGCTCGTCGGCCGACATCTCCGAGTGGGTGGTAGTGCGCGGGTGGCAGGCCAGGGTCTCGACGCCACCGAGGCTCACCGCGTTCCGGGCGATGCGCAGGCGACGTAAGAAGTCGAAGGCGGCACTGCGCCCACCCTTCAAGTCCAACGCGAACACCGCGCCCGGGAAGCGGCACTGCTGATCGCGAATCCGCACCTGCTCGGGATCGCTGAACAAGTCGGGATAATGGAGCACCTTCACCTGCGGATGGTCGGCGAGCTGGGCCACGATGCGCGCGGCGTTCTTGCTCTGCCTGGTCATGCGCAGCTCCACGGTGGGCAGGCGGCTGTCGAGGATCCAGCACTCGTCGGGCTGCAGAATATTGCCGAGGATGGCGCGCATGCCGCGCAAGCTCGCGATCAGCGTCGCGTCTTTGCCCATCACGACGCCTGCCAAGATGTCGCTCTGACCGGCCAGGTACTTGGTCGCGGAATACACGCTGAGATCGGCGCCGAGCGGTAGCGGCTGCTGAAACACCGGGCCCAAAAACGTGTTGTCGACCGCGACCAACGGGCGCTGGCCGCCACGACGCGCCTGCGCCTCCTGCGCGGCTCGCGCGATGTCGGTCATGACCAGCGTCGGATTGGCGGGCGACTCGATGAAGACGAGCCGCAGATCCGCGGTCTCGGCGATGGCGCGAGCCATCGCGTCGCTGTCGCCCGCGGGAACCGGGATGGCGCGCACGCCGAGCGGCTCCAAGAACTGGTGAATCAGGTGCTGCGTCCCGCCGTAAATCGGCGTGGTGTAGACGAACGCCGAGCCCACCGGGCAGAGCGCCAAGAAGAGCGTGGAAATCGCGGCCATGCCGGAATTGAAGACGGCAGCTGCGGTCGCGTCCTTCTCGAGCGGTACCAGCTGGTCCTCGAGAATTTCAGCGTTGGGATGCGAAAGGCGCGAGTAGATGAGATCCACGCTTTCGCCTTCGGCGGGCTTGGAGCGACCGAGCGCGATCGCGAAGGCGCGCTCGGCAGCTTCGGGGCTCGAGAAGACGTAGGTCGAGGAACGAAAAACAGCCGGTCGCGCCGACCCCACCGACAGCCAAGGGTCGTAGCCGCGCGTCAGGACTGCGGTGGGAGGGCGCACCAAGTAGGGGATTTTGTCGCGCGGCATGCCGATAGCACCTTGACTCAAGGTACCACGGTTGTCGCTCCGCCCAGCGGAGATTACTCTCACCTACAAACGTGTCTCAGCGCGAACAGCACCTGGGCGTGAACTTCGCGTGGCTCACGCGGCTTCGTTTTGGCGCGGTGGCGGGACAGCTCGTGGTCATCGCGACCGTGAGCCTCGCGCTCGACATTCCGCTGCCGCTCTTGCAGCTCGGCTGCGTGCTCGCGCTCGAGCTACTGCTCAACGCTTGGGCGCTGTGGCGCGCGCGGCCGAGCGTCGTGCAAACGCGCCCCATCACGCCGGCCGACGTGACGTTCGGCGTGGGCGCCGACTTGGTTCTGTTCTCGGCGCTGCTGTATTTCAGCGGCGGCCCGGCCAATCCGTTCAGCTTTCTGTACCTGATTCACATCGCGCTGGCGGCGATTGTGCTGCCGCAACGCACGAGCTTCGCGCTGGTCGGCTGCGCGCTGGCGTGCTCGCTCGGCCTATTCTGGATCCACGTGCCTTTGCCGCACGATCACGCGCGCCATCAGCACGAGTACAGCTGGCACATGCGCGGGATGTGGGTCGCGTTCGGGCTAGCTGCCACGTTCATCGTGTACTTCATTCAGCGCGTGCTGCGCGAGCAGCGAGCGATCGAAGAGCAACTGGCGGCGTCACGCGAGCGCGCCACGCGCGGCGAGGCCGTGGCGGCGTTGGCGATGCTGAGCGCAGGCGCAGCGCACGAGCTGGCGTCTCCGCTCTCGACAATCGCGCTCGCCGCCGGTGAGCTCTCGAGGCGGCTGCCGGAGGGCGCCGAGAACGGCGCGGCGCGCGAGGACGTGCTGCTCATCAAGAGCCAGGTCGAGCGCTGCCGGTTCATCCTCGACCAGCTGGCGAGCGAGGCCGGCCAGGCCAAAGGCTCCGGGTTCGGCTCCCTGGGCTGGCGCGCGATCTTGGAGCGCGGGTTGTCCGGCTTCGATCGCTCGCGCCTCGAGCTGTCCACGCCCGACGACGACGGGCCCCAGCTGACGGGCTCGCTGAGCGCGGTCTCGCAGGCGGTCAGCAACCTGGTGAGAAACGCGCTCGACGCGAGCGAGCCGCACGAAGCGGTGCGGCTCGGGGTAGCGGCGCGGGACAGCGAGCTCACCTTCACGGTGCAGGACCGCGGAGTGGGCATGTCTCAGGCGGTGCTGGTTCGGGCCACCGAGCCGTTTTTCACGACCAAGCCTCGGGGTCAGGGCATGGGCCTGGGCTTGTTCTTGGTACAGAGCGTGGCTGAGCAGATGGGCGGACGGCTCGAGCTCTCGTCCGAAGCGGGGCGCGGTACCCGGGCGAGCCTGGTACTCCCCTTGCCTGCGACAAAGGGTCGCATGGGCGCCGCCGAGCTGCGCGCTAACCCTGGCGCCGGCCATGCCTGAAACGAACGACGCGCTGCCCACGCTGCTCGTAGTCGAAGACGACGACGCGCTGCGCTCGCGCCTGGTGCGCGCCTTCGCCGAGCGCGGCTTTCTCGCGCAAGGTGCGGCGACCGCTGCGGAAGCGGCGCGCCTCGCCGAAGAAGCGCCTGAGTACGCGGTGGTGGATTTGCGGATCGGCGATGAATCCGGCTTGAACGTGATACGCGACCTCCTAGCCAAAGATCCGGCCACTCGCATCGTGATGCTCACCGGCTATGGCAGCATCGCGACGGCGGTCGAGGCGATGCGGCTCGGTGCAGTGCACTACTTGACCAAACCGGCCGACGCCGACGAGATCTTGGCTGCGCTCCGCCGGGGCCAAGACGAAGGTCCAGCGCTAGCGCCCGTGGGCGAGCCGCTGTCGCTGGCGCGCGCCGAATGGGAGCACATCAACCACGTCCTGGTCAGCGTGAGCGGCAACGTCTCGGAGGCCGCGCGTCGACTGGGGCTTCACCGCCGCTCGCTTCAGCGCAAGCTCGCCAAGTACCCCCCGTCGCGCTGACCAGGACGCTACTTGAGCGTCGGCGTGCGAAGGGCGCAGCGCCCGTTGATGCACAGCGACTTGCTGGTGCAGCAGTCAGCTGCCGCTTCACACGGCTCGTCGATGTTCGAGCACGCGTCGTCGGGCGGCGGCACGCACTCCAAGATCGGTTGCCCCGCGTCGTCGCGGCTCGTCTCGCGGCAAAAGCCGTCGCAGCACTCGGCGGCGGACTCGCAGCCTTTGCCCTTTTTTTTGCAGGGCTCGAGCGCCGCGAAGGCGCGCATGTTGCCTGATTCGAGCTCCTGGCCGGGCAGGTAGAAGGCCGGGTGGCTCGGATCGGCTGCCGCTTGGTGGTCGACGTCGATGGCAGCGACCCAAATCTTTTTGCGGGGACTGGGGGATTCCTTGCCGTCTTCGGGCAAGCCCCAGATGTCGTCACCGCGCGGCAGTGTTCCGCCCGGAGCGATGTTGTTGCCGTAGGTGCGACGACTGGTGAACAGCACCCAGTAATAGCCGCCGACCGGCACCGGTAGCACGCTCGGCTCGTAGTTCAGGTGTTCTTCCTGGTCGGCACCGCCGGGCAAGTAGAGTTGCCCTTGTTCGTCGTAGCCGTTGAGCGCCGGCAAGTCGCTCACCGTTTTGCTCGCCACGTCGACCAAACGCACGTCGGCGTAGAGCGCGCCGCCGTTGGCTTTTGCGGTATCGAACGAGTCGCCGGCGTGAAACAGTACCGCCGAGCCGTCAGGCACGAAGCTCGGCCAGGCCACCACGCGCTGCGGATCGGTCACTACGTCGGAGAGCTCGCCGAACACTGGCGGAGACTGGCTGCCGTCGAAGCTCATCACGCTGAGCACGTGACCGGCTGCGCTCGCATCGTGGTTGTTGAATGCGACGCGCGAGCCGTCGGGCGAAAAATTCGGCGTCATGGCCACTTTTACGCCGAAACTCGGCGCGGCCACGGTGGCGCCGTTGGTGGTATCGACCAAGCGCGTCGGCAGCTCGCCACTCATGCCGCGCATCTTGGCGCCGCTCTTCGGGACACCGCTCGTCAGCATCAAGCTGCCGTCGGGCGTCAAACCGCCGAACGAATACACGCGCCCTTCGTCTTGCTCGTTGCGGAGAGCAATACCGCCGGTGGCAGGCAAGTCGAAAGACCGACTGACGACGGCGTTGGTCGAATCCCATTGCACGCCGGCGACCATCACGTTGCCTCGCGCGCTCACGCTGTGGCAAACGGTGCAACCGCTCTGCAGCACCTTCGCTGTCTCGCCGGGCTTGATGCGCATCACGGCGCCGTTGTCGCCCGCGAGCTTCGAGCGGTAGGTGTTGTAGTAGACGAAGCCCTTCAAGCTGCCCTGGGCGATTTGCCAGCGCTGGCTCACGGGTCCGGTCACCTCGCCGGCCGTGACCTTGGTCACCGAGACCTCGACCCAATCGCCGGCGCCGGCCGAAAGCGTCAGACCGCGCCAAGCCGCTTCGGGTAGAGTGACGCGGGTCGGTCCAGCGCTAGCCGCGAAGGCTTCGTACGAAAAGCCCGTCGTGGTGAGCTTCACGTAAGTGGCGTCGGCCTCGGCTCCGCCCAGCTGAAGCAGCGGAGCCGCGAGGCCCCGCGGAAACACGGTCTTGTCGTAGGGGTAGAGAAAGCGGTAATCGGCGTCCGGCCCCACGCCGCTCGGCCCGGCTTGCCCGCCCGTGACGAGCGAGTCGCGCAGCGACGAGTCGAGCGCATCGGGGTCGCTCACGACCGCGACTTCGACGTGCAGCGTCACGCTGGCGGAGCGTGACCCGACGCTGCCGGTGATCGTGACGTCGCCGGCCGTGAAGCCATTGGCCATGAACTCGCCACTCGCGCTGACCGAGCCGATTGCGGTGTCATCCACGCTCCACACCACCTTGTTCGGCCGCGACCCGTCGACGAAGCGCGCCTCGAGCTTCACGGTCACGGGGCTGCCGTTCGCCTCGAGCTGCTCCTGCTCGGCGGTCACCTCTAGCTCCGGTAGCTCGACGCCGGCTCCACCCTGGGGGGCGCCGGGCTCGCCGCCCAAGTCGAGGCCAAAGCTGCCCACGCCGCCGCCTCCGCCGCGGGCGCCGCTGGGCATCTCACCGCCGGCGCCGGAGGCGTCGTCGCTGTCATCCGTCGCGCTGGGCTGGCCGCCACAGGCCGCGACCAGCGCCGCTGCTGAGCAAAGGCCCCAACCCAGCCTAGCGAGCCTGCGACTCGATCCGAGCGACGCGAACACGGCAGCTGATTTCACCATACGCCTCTCCCCCAAACGACCGAATCAGCAGCGCGCTTTAACACCGACATCTCCCCACACGGCCTTTTCGTCGCATTCGGGACGGCGCCTCGCGCTCTCTGACTTCGGGGCTTCGTGTTGGCCACAAGCCAGACCGGCCGGCCCCGCTCTGCCGAAAAGCTGACGGAGGGCGCGTGGCGCGTGCGGCACGGAAACCTTCGACTTTCTGCAACCGGTTCCTGACTCAAACCACATTTTTGCCATTACCTGACAAATTACCTGAATTTTTGAACTGAAATCGGTTCCCTAAAATCGGCAGCCAAACGGAGTTTGCGCTGGCCTCGCGACAGATTAACTGCTTGAATCCTCGCGAAAGGCCGCATGAAATACGGGTTCTTCGACGACAGCGCGCGCGAGTACGTGATCGAGAATCCGAAGACGCCGGTCAAGTGGATCAACTACCTCGGCTCGCTCCGCTTCGGCGGCTTCGTGGACCACACGGGCGGGCTACTGCTGTGCAAGGGCGACCCAGCGCTCAACCGCATCACCAAGTACGTTCCGCAGCTACCCAGCTCGCAGCTGAAGGGGCACACCCTTTACTTGCGCCTGCACTCCGCTGAGGGACTGCGCACGCTGTCGCCGTTGTTCGTGCCGGGCTTGCAGCCGCTGGAGCGCTTCGAGTGCCGCGTGGGGCTCGGCTACACCCGCTTCGTCTCGCAACTGGCGGGGCTGCGCACCGAGATCACGCTGTTCGTCCCGAATGACCTCGAGGTCTTGGTCGAGGACGTGGTGGTGACCAACATCTCGACGGGCGAGCTGAAGCTCGACGCGATACCGCTGATTGAGTATTCGCACTTCGATGCGCTGAAGCAGCTCACCAACGCGGACTGGGTGCCACAGACGATGCAGAGCGTGGCTCACGTCGCCGGAAGGCGCACGATTTTGGCTCAATTCGCGTTCATGAATCGCGACTTGCGCCAGACTTACCTGAGCGCCACGGTGCCGGCGTCGTCGTTCGAGTCCTGCCGCTCGCGCTTCTTGGGCGACAACGAGTACGGCACGTACGCCGACCCGCTGAGCCTGAAGCAGCCCGAGCTAGGCTGCTACGAGGCGCTGCGCGGGGACAACGTTGGCGCGCTGCTGCTGCCCCTCGGCACGCTCGCACCCGGCCAGAGCAAGCGCTTTCGCGTACTGCTCACCCAAGAAGAGGGCACGCGCCAGGAGGGCCTGGAGCGCGCCTCTGCCGCCTTTGCTCGGGTGGAAAGCGACGAGCAAGCCGATGCCGCGCTGGCGGGCATCGCGCGGCACTGGGACGACTACCTGGGCAAGCTGCAGGTAAAGACGCCGTCCCCCGCGCTCGACAGCATGCTCAACGTCCACAACCCGCGTCAATGCAGCATCACCAAGAATTGGTCGCGCGACCTTTCGCTCTACCAGCTCGGCTACGGCGGTCGCGGCATCGGCTTTCGCGACAGCTCGCAGGACGTGATGGGAGTCATGGCCTCCATGCCCGACGAAGCGCGCGAGCTGATCGAAAAGCTGCTCAGCGTGCAAAAGCCGGACGGCTCGGCGATGCACCAATTCTACGCATCCACGATGGTCGCGAGCGCCGGGGACGCGCGCGAGCAGCCCGATCGCCCGAGCTACTACGCCGACGACCAGCTGTGGATCGTGCTGGCGGTGTGCGCCTACTTGAAGGAGACCGGCGATCTGGCCTTCCTGCAGCGCGAGCTCCCCTTCTATGCGCTGGGCGTCGCGCTCGAAGAGCGCCAGCAGGGCACCGTGCTGGAGCACCTGCAGCGCGCGGTGGAGTTCACGCGCACCAACATCGGTCGACACGGTCTGCCGCTCCTCGGCTTTGCCGACTGGAACGACACGGTGAACCTGCGCGCGGGCGCCGAGAGCCTGATGGTCGCAAACCTGTACGGCCGGGCGCTCTTGGAGTTGATCGAGCTGTGTCGAGAGCTCGGCGATCAGCCTAGCGCTCAGCGCTACCAGCGGGATTACGAGCAGATGCGTGGCCGGGTGAACGAGCACGCCTGGGACGGCGAGTGGTACCTGCGCTATTTCGATCACGACGGGAGCCCGATCGGCGCGCGCCACAACGAGCAGGGCCGCATTTGGACCAACGCCCAGAGTTGGCCGGTCATTTCGGGCTTCGCCACGCCAGAACGAGCGCGGCTGGCGCTCGACTCGGTCTTTCGCCACCTCAACACGCGGCACGGCATCAAGCTGTCCGCGCCGGGCTTCGACCACTACGATCCGAACAAGGGCGGAGTGACGACTTACCCGCCGGGCGCCAAAGAGAACGGCGGCATCTTCTTGCACGCCAACCCGTGGGTCATGATCGCCGAAACGCTGCTCGGCAACGGCGACCGCGCGTTTCAGTACTACATGCAGATCAACCCGGCCGCGCGCAACGATCGCATCGAAGAGTACGAGCTCGAGCCCTACGTGTACGCGCAAAACATCCTGGGCGACGAGCACCCGCAGTTCGGTCTCGGCCGCAACAGCTGGCTCTCGGGAACCGCATCGTGGTGCTACCAGGCGGCCACCCAGTTCATTCTCGGCGTGCGCCCTAGCTATGGCGGCCTGCTCCTCGACCCGTGCATCCCCAAGGCCTGGGAGCGCTTCGAGCTCACGCGCGTGTTTCGTGGCGCAACCTACGTGATCCACGTCGACAACCCGGAGCACGTTTGCCGCGGTGTGCGCTCACTGCTGGTGGACGGCAAGGCGCTAGCCGGCCGCGTCGTCCCGCCTTTCCCGGCGGGCGAAACCCACCACGTCGAGCTCGTCCTGGGTTCGGCCGACGCCGCGCTGCAGCCGCCGGTCGGCGCGCATGCTCCTCTGCACGCCGGACTCGACGCACCGGCCGTTCCGGCCGAGTAAACGGCCCCAGGCGCCGTTGTGGCGGAAATGGGCGCACTTCTGCTCTAAGCTCGCGCCGCTTGCTCGCTCCCCTGCTGCTGTCCTTCCAAGTGGCGCTGCTCGCCACCTTGCTCGCCACGCTGGGCGGCGTGGGGCTTGCCGGGCTGCTCACACGCCGAAGCTTCACCGGCGCACGCTTGATTGACGCCATCGTCAACGCACCGCTGGTGCTACCGCCGACCGTGCTCGGCTATTACCTGCTCGTCTTGCTGGGTCGCGAGAGCGCGCTCGGTCGAACCTTCGAGGCGATGACCGGGAGCACCATCGTGTTCACGCGCACCGGTGCGGTGCTGGCGGCTGCGCTCGCCGCGCTGCCGTTCATCGCCCGCTCCGCGCGCGCGGCGTTGGAAGCGGTCGAGCCGCGCTACGCCGAAGCAGCTGCGACGCTCGGAGCGCCGCCGTTGCACGCCTTCGTGCGCGTGCTGTTGCCACTGGCCTCACGCGGCATCTTGGCGGGCGTCACGCTCGGTTTCGCGCGATCGCTCGGCGATTTCGGGGTCACGCTGATGGTGGCTGGGAACATCCCGGGAGTCACGCAGACTGCATCGCTTGCCATCTACGATGCGCTGCAGGCCGGTCGCGACTGGCAGGCGGGCGCAACCGCCGCGGTCTTGACCGCGCTCGCCATCCTCGCGCTCTACGCGATCAATCGCCTGGGGCCACCAAGGCTGGGTTAGGTCGTTCGTCGCCCTTGACCGGGATGGCGCTCATGGCGCGCTCGGTCAGCGCCATGATGGTGAGCGATGGGTTGACGCCGAGGTTCGCCGAGATGGCGGAGCCGTCACACACGTACAGCCCGCTGTAGCCGAAGACGCGCTGTTCGGTGTCGATCACGCCACTCTCGGCGCTGTCGCCCATGCAGCACCCGCCCAGGATGTGAGCGGTAGTCGGCACGTCCAGGAGCGCCTCGTTGATGGCCCCGAGCGCGATACCGTCGGTCTTTTCGGCAATTTTGCGCGCGGTCAGGTTGGCCACCGGGATGTAGGTCGGCGGCTTTTCTCGTCCATCCGCGGCAGTGCTCACCAGTCGCTGCCGAAATGGCCACCACCACGCGCGGGCCAAGCGCACGCGCAGGTGATTGTCGACCGACTGCATCACGAGCAAAATCGTCGTGTGCTTGGCCCAACCCCAAGGTACCTGCGTGCGCAAGAAATCGATCGGGTGCCTGAGCACCTGCCCGACGAAACGCGCCAAGCGGCTGAGCTTGCCGCCCTGACCGTCCACCATCAACGTGCCGAGACGCCCCATCGCGTCCTGTCCAGCGCCGTAGCGCACGAGCTGAATGTGAGTGTGCGGCTCCGGATGAAAGCTGCTGGTGATCGCGATACCGCGCGAGTTGTCGGCGTCGGGGCGGCGCGAAAGCGCGCCAACGAGCGCTTCCGAATTGGTCCGCACGTAGTCGCCCAAGCGCTCGCTCAAGCGCGGCAAAAGCCCGCGCTTTTTGCACGAAAGCAGCAGCGGCACCGTGCCCAGCACGCCGCCCGCGAACACGACGCGCTCGGCGCGAATGGGCGGCCGCTCGCGCCCGAAGGGCCCCGTGCCGCGGCTCAGGATTTCATAGCCGCCCTGCCGGTGCGGGCGAACACCGGTCACCGTCGTGAGCGGGCGCACCTGGGCTCCCAACTTCTCGGCCAAGTATAGGTAGTTCTTGTCCAGCGTGTTTTTCGCGCCGACGTTACAGCCCACCATGCACCCGCCGCAAAAGTTGCAGCCGACCCGATCCGGCCCTTCGCCGCCGAAGTATGGATCGGGCACGCGCTCGTTGGGCTTGCCGAAAAAAACCGCCACCTCCGGCTGCTCGAAGGTATCGCCCGCGCCCAGCTCTCCGGCGACCTCACGCAAAGCCTGGTCCGCCGGACCCAAGAAGCGCGATCGCACGACGCCCAACATGCGCTTGGCCGTCGCGTAGTGAGGGGCGAGCTCCTGCCGCCAGTTCCCAAGCTTCGCCCAGCGCGGGTCATCGAAGAACGAAGCGTGCGGCTCGATCAGGGTATTGGCGTAGACGAGCGAGCCTCCGCCCACGCCCGCCCCGGAAAGCACCAGCACGTTCTTGAGCAACGTGATGCGCTGAATCCCGTAAAAACCGAGCGCGGGCAGCCACAAGAACTTGTGGAGCAGCCAGTTGGTGCGAGGAAAGTCCCCGGTCTCGAAGCGCCGCCCCTGCTCGAGCACCAGCACGCGGTACCCCTTCTCGGCCAGCCGCAGCGCGCTCACCGAGCCGCCGAAGCCGCTGCCGATGATCACGACGTCGGCGTCGTAGTCGCTAGCGGCGCTGGGGTTCACTTGAAGGCCATCTCCTCCATGTCCCAGGTCAAGAACTTGCGATCGACCAGGCGCTCGAGCTGTTTGGTCCCTGCGCGCGTGCGAAACACCTCGGTCTCGAAGTGGTCGTCGAACGCGCCAGTCAGCTCGGCAGGCGGCGTCGCGACGTCCTCACTCGAGATGGTGTTCACGCTGAGCGTCACCTCGGTCGCGCTCACCTCCACCACGCTGTAGCCGTGCCGGTCCAGCAGCTCGTACGCCAGGTGCGGGTTCGGTCGCTTGTCGGGATCGGCGAGCAGTGCGCCGATGCTCTGCACCAGCGTCTCGACCTCCATCGGGATCGAGTCGTCG
Organism: Myxococcota bacterium; assembly: GCA_048498935.1. Taxonomy (GTDB): domain Bacteria; phylum Myxococcota_A; class Polyangia; order Polyangiales; family Polyangiaceae; genus PMG-095. Next base: position 1,780 of record JBEHXA010000118.1, on the reverse strand, counting down.
CCCTTGAGGATGCCGCGCACTCCGTCGAGCCAGGTGGTCGACGACACGCTGCCGGTCGTGAGCTCGACCAAGCGCGTCTCCGGGTCGTCGGGAAGAGCGGGCGTACCCGCGAAGAAACAATGCAAATCGCCCGACAAAACCAGCACATTATCCAGCTGTCCCAGCTCGCTGAGCAGCGCGCGTCGCTCGTTCGGGAAGCCGTCCCAATCCTCCGCCGAGACGGTGATGGTGCGTTGCAACTCGACCGGTGCGAGCGTGACGCCAGTGAGATCGATGTGGCGCGGCATGAAGGCCACCTCACTGCCCCACACCTTGAACGAGCGCGACGACTCTCGCATCGCGTCCAAGAACCAGCGCCGTTGCGCTTCGCCCATCAGGTTTTCGCTCTGCCCCTCGCTGTCTTCGAACTTCTGCCGCGCTAGCGCTTCGAACGGCTGGAGCGCCACCACGTAACGCGAACCAATGCGTGAAAACTCGCTGGTCTTGAGCAAACAGTGGTAGGCGTAGCCGCGCTCGAGCTCCGGGTCCTCGAGGTCTATGGGTGCCGGCTTTTCGAGCGCGAGCGCCGCTAGCGCTCGATTGATCCAAACGGCGCTCAGGTTGCCGGTCACCTTCTCGGCCGTGATGTCGAGCTCCTCGGCTCCGTCACGCAGCGCGTCGGCGTAGGCGCCGCCAGCGTAGCTGTCGACGTCGACGTACGGGACCGCGTCGACGGGCAACTCGCCCTGCTTTTCGAGCTCACTCTGCGTCGAGAAGACGACGCCCGGCGGCGCGTCTTCCGGGACCAGGTGATCGGGGCGAAAGCGCCGCAGATCGGTGAGTACGAGCTCCAGGTGCTGGCCGAACACGAAGCTGCGATAAATCCCGAAATTGCCGGGAAATTCTGCAGTCTCGTCGAGACCGCTCGCGGGCGCGGTCTGGTAGTCGACCGGCATGTACTCGAACCAGGCGCGATCGGCGGCTTCACGACGATCGGCAGAGGTCTCGTCCTCGCGGCCGTCCGTGTAGGTCGAGACCTGCCCGTGACAGTCGTCGGAAAACTCGTGATCGTCCCAGATCGCGATAACCGGATGCCGCTCGTGTAGCGCTTGGAGAGCCGGGTCGCTGCGGTACAGCTTGTACAGGTCGCGATAGTTCGAGAGCGATTGCGCCGCGAGGAAACTGCCCTCACCGCTCCCGACCTCCAGCGCTTCTTCAGGCGCGCTGAAGCGCACCTGTCGCTCCTCCGTGGGAGATTGAAACGACGGGTCACCCACCGACTCGTAAACGTAGTCACCCAGGTGGAGCACGAAATGCACGTCCTGCTCGGAAAGGTGTCGGTGCACGTGAAAGTACTTGCCGGAGTAGTCTTGGCAGCAGATGACCCCCAGCTTGACGGCTACGTCGGCGTCGTCGGCCGGCGCCGTGAGGGTGCGAGCGACGCGCGTCTCGGCCCAGCCCAGCGCGGACTGATAGCGGAAGCGATAGTAATAGGTGGTACCGGGTTCGAGGTCGGCGACACGGACTCGCACGCAATGGTCGGCTTCTGCCCGAGCGACCACGCTCGAAGCCTCTGCGCTCAGCGACACCGACTGGGTGAGTTCGGCGTCCGTCCACATCTCCAGGCTGAGCGATAAATCCTCGGCGGCGCGGAGCTCGTCGTGCACGCGCACCCAGAGCACGACGGAGCTGGGCCTCGGGTCCCCCGAGGCGACCGATTGGGGAAAGAAGGCGGCGCTCTCTTCGGCGGAGAGCGCCGACTCGTCCTTGCCGGGCGCTTGTTACAACTCCGGCAACGACG
>JBEHXA010000117.1:0-15314 GCA_048498935.1 Myxococcota bacterium | reverse complement strand
CGCCTTCTTGTCGTACGCCTCGTCGATGACGCTCGAGAGCGGCGCCTCGAGCGCCACGTACGGGTACACCTTCTTGCCGGTGACGAACTCGAGCTCGTCGATCACCTTTTTTTCGCGCGGATTGGCCATCGCGATGAACAGGCGATCGTCACGCACCAGCACCGGCAAGATCAGGTGCTTCTCGGCGATTTCGCGCGGCAGCAGATCCAAGTCTTCGAGCCGGAGGCAAATCTGCCCGAGATCGATGCCGGGGATGCCGTGTTGCTCGCTGAGCGCTTTGAGCGCGGCGACGTCCGAGATGGCGCCCGAAGCGGCGAGGCGCGACGCCAGGCGCCCGCCTTTGTTCTCGTTGAGCGCGCGATCCAGCTCCTCGGGGCTGAGCGCTCGCTGGCGCAGCAGTATCTTACCGAGTTGCTTCTTTTCGCTCATCCAGACCCGCCATTATCAGGCAAGTTCCGAAAAACTGCGAGCCGTTCCCGCGCGAATTCGGCGTACTCTCCGCGCAGCACCGCGGCCCGCGCCTCGCGCATCAGCCGGGCATACAAGCTCAGGTTATGCTCACTCAGCATCCGAAGTGCGAGGATCTCACCCGCCACGAAGAGGTGGCGAAGGTAAGCGCGGCTGTAGCCGCCCCGGCAAGCGGAGCACGAGCAATCCGGCTCGAGCGGCAGGGGGTCGTCCCGGTAGCGCGCGTTCTTGATCGTCAGCTTGCCTTCCCAGGTGAAGGCCTGGCCGTTTCGGGCGTTACGGGTAGGCATGACGCAATCGAACAGGTCGATTCCTGCGCCGATCGCGATGATTAGGTCTTCGGGGGTGCCGACGCCCATCAGGTAGCGCGGACGGGTAGCGTCCATGCGGTGCCCGATCTGCTCGAGCGCGCGGTGCATGAGCTCGGGCGGCTCACCCACACTGAACCCTCCCAACGCCAGTCCCTGGAGCGGCAGCTTCGCGAGCGTTTCGGCGTGCGCCAGCCGCAGCTCCACGTGCGTGCCACCTTGTACGATCCCGAACAGCGACTGACCGGGCGCCTGAGCCGCGAGGCAACGCTCGGCCCAACGCGTGGTGCGATCGACGGCGGCGACGAGCTCGGGCATGGCCGCCGTGCCTGGTAGGCACACGTCGAGCTGCATCGCGATGTCCGAGCCGAGCAGCCCCTGGATGCGCATGGCCTCTTCGGGCGTGAGCTTGAGTCGCTTGCCGTCGAGGTGCGACGCGAACTCGAAGCCGTCCTCGCTCAGCTTGGTGCGCTCAGCGAGCGAAAAGGCCTGAAAACCCCCTGAGTCCGTCGCGATGGCGTGCGGCCAACGCGAAAACTCATGAAGCCCACCGAGCTCGGCGACCCGCTCGGGGCCGGGCCGGAGCCACAGATGGTAGGTGTTCATGATCTGCATGCGCGCGCCGGTGCCGGCTACCTCGGCTGCGGACAGCGCCTTCACGCTGGCTTGCGTACCCACCGGCATGAACGCCGGCGTCGGCACGTCGCCGTGCGCCGTCGAAATCACGCCGGCGCGCGCGTGCCCGGAGCTCGCCTCCTGGCGGTAGCTGATCACGAGCCGTGCCTCGGTAACCACATGGCGTCTCCGAACGACAAGAAGCGGTAGCGTTCGGCAACCGCAGCGGCGTAGGCCGCGCGCATGGCGTCGAACCCGGCGAACGCCGCTACCAGGGCGAGCAAGGTGCTCTTGGGCTGATGAAAGTTGGTGAGCAATCCGTCCACGACGCGGAAAGAATAGCCCGGTTGAATCAGCAAGCGAGTCGCCGTGCTCGAGGGGAGCACGTGACCAGGCCGAGCCGGATCGGCCGCAGACTCCAGCGCGCGCACCACCGTCGTACCCACCGCCACCACGGGCCGGCCTTGCTCACGCGCTCGCGCGACCTGCTCGGCCAGCCGGGCGTCCACTGCAAAGCGCTCCTCGTGCATCACGTGCTCGGAGAGATCGTCGGTGACGACGGGGCGAAACGTGCCGAGCCCGACCTCCAGCTCCAGACGACCGAATTCGACACCGCGCTGCCGTGCTGCGTCGAGCAGCCGGGGCGTGAGGTGCAGCCCGGCCGTCGGCGCAGCTACGGAGCCGGTGCGTTCGGCGTAAACCGTTTGGTAGCGCGTCACGTCGTCGGAGTCGTCTTCGCGTCCAAGGTAGGGCGGAATCGGCACCCTCCCCTCCTCAGCCAGCACCTGTTCGACGCTCACGGGCGCTGCAATACCGACCAACACCGTGCCGTCGATGCCCTTCTCGAGCACCGTGCAGCTCAGGCGACCCGCGTCGATCACCACGCCAGGCCTGAGCGGCTTGCTCGAACGTCCGAGCGCTTCCCAAACTTCACGGCCGCCGAGGTCTGCGGTTTCGAGCTCGCTCCGCCGCCCGAGCAACAGCAGCTCCACGCGGCCGCCGGTTTCGCGCCGAGCCCCGTGCACGCGCGCGCGGCGCACTCGCGTGTCGTTGAGCACGACCAGCGCACCGGGCGGTAACAGCTCCGGCCACTCGGCGATCGCACGGTGGCTGATCTGGCCGCGGTCGAGCACCAGCATGCGGCTGGCGTCGCGCTCGGCGAGCGGGCGCTTGGCGATCAGCTCCTCGGGGAGCTCGTAGTCCAGGAGCTCGGTCCGCACGAGCGCTAGCGGTTCTCGTAGGAAATACCGAGCCGCGTCATCTTGCGCCACAGCGTGGTCGGGCTGATGTCGAGCGCTTCGGCGGCTCGCTCGCGGCTGCCGTCGGACGCGCGCAGCGCCATCTGCAGCGCCTCGCGCTCCGCGTCGTCGACGATGTCCGCCAGCGTGCGACCGCTGGCGCGCGACTTCTTCGGCATCTGCGGCAGGATGTCGTCGGCCGTCACGAGGCCGCCGGAGCACAGCGCCACGGACTGCTCGACCATGTTCTCTACCTCGCGCACGTTGCCCGGGTAGTCGTACATGATGAGCTTTTCCATCACGCCCTCGGCGAGTCGGGCGTGGGTGTTCATCTTGCGGTTGTACTTGTCGAGGAAGAACTCGATCAGCAGCGGAATATCTTCGCGACGCTCACGCAGCGGCGGCAGGTGGAAGCGAGCCACGTTCAGTCGGTAGTACAGATCTTGCCGAAAACGCCGCTCTTCGACGGCTTGTGCGAGATCCACGTTGGTGGCGGCCACCACTCGGATGTCGACCTTGACCGGCTTGTTCTCACCGACACGGCGGATTTCGCCCTCTTGAATGCCGCGCAGCAGCTTGGCCTGAAACGACGGCGTGGTCTCGGCGATCTCGTCGAAGAAGAAGGTACCACCGTCGGCCTCCTCGAACAGGCCCTTGCGCGCCGAGACCGCGCCCGTGAACGCGCCGCGCGCGTGACCGAACAGCTCGCTCTCCAGCAGCGTCTCGCTGATGGCGGCACAATTGACGGTGACGAACGGGCGGTGCGCGCGCTTACTGTTGGCGTGCACCGCCCGCGCAATCAGCTCTTTACCGGTGCCGGACTCTCCGGTGATGAGCACGATCGCGTCGGTCGGTGAAATCTTCACCACGCGCGTGAGCACGTCGCGGATCGACTGCGAGCGACCGACGATGTTCTCGAGGTGGTAGCGCTCCTTGAACTCACGCGCGAAGGCCTGCACCTGGCCTTGCAGCTTGCGGCTCTCGAGCGCCTTGCCGACCTTGACGATCAGCTCCTGCTCGGTGAACGGCTTCTGGATGTAGTCGAATGCGCCCACCCGCATCGCCTCGACCGCGCTCTCGATCGTGCCGTAGGCGGTCATCACGATCACCTCGGTCATCGGCTGCGCTTCTTTGGTGGCGCGCAGCACCTCGATGCCGTCGTACTCGCCCATGCGCAGATCGGTGAGCACGACGTCGAACGCTCCGGTTGCGCCGAGCTCGCGACCCTGAGCACCGTCCGCTGCCTCGTCCACCTCGTAGCCCTGCCCACGCAGCATCATGGCCAGCGTGGTGCGCATGTTGCGCTGGTCGTCGACAACGAGAATCTTACCCATCGGCAGCTCGGCTCAGGAGGGTGGATCTAGCACTAGTTGCCCTGTCGCGGGTCAAGCTCAGGCGAATCAACAGGGAGGCGGGGAGACGGGGAGGATTTTTGGGGTTCAACCGTTTGGCACCGACGTTACGGAGCCACGAAGCCGCGCACGAGCACACCCAATCAAATGCTCGTCTCCCCGCCGTCCCGCCTCCCTGTTGTTTGAGAGGCGGGTCAGCCGCGCATGAAGAGCAGCACGAACAACGCTACTAAAAGCCCGGTCACACCGATGGCGTAACCGACGATACTGCCGACACTGAGCCCAGCGAGCCCAGTCGGCCGCAACTGCGCCGCGCTCCGCTGCGCGCCCGGGTAACTCGAGCTCGGCCGACCCACCGTGCTGGGCGAAGTGATGTTGGACAGCCCAGATAGGTTGCTGCCGGTCCCGGTAACTTGGCTCACCGAGCTCACGCCACTCACGGTGATGCGGTCCTTGCCGGTCGGTGTGAAAGCGAGCTCGCCCGAGAGCAAGTCGGCCGGGGGCGCTTGCCCGCTGCCCAGAGCCTTGAGCGCAGCCCTCACCGCCTTACGACGCTGCTCGATGCGCTCACCGAGCACGCGCTTCATCAGTCCGGAGAGCGCGCTCTGTGCGACCACGACGCGCTCCGACTTCAAATAGGCGCGCAGATCTTCCGCCAGCTCTTGCGCGGTTTGGTAGCGCGCCTGCACGTTGCGCTCGAGCGCTTTGAGCACGATGCGCTCGAGCCCCGGCGGATACTTCGGGTCGATGGTGGTCGGCCTGGGGATCGGCCCACCGATCACCAGCTTGAGCGTATCGATGTCGTGCTCGCCGCGAAACAGGCGCCGGCTCGTCGTGAGCTCGAACAGCACGATGCCGAGCGAGAAGATGTCGCTCCGGCGGTCCACCTGCTTACCGAGCGCTTGCTCGGGTGACATGTAGCCGAACTTGCCTTTGAGCTGCCCGGCGCGCGTGGCCTCGCTGATGCGCCCAACCGCTTTGGCCACGCCGAAGTCGACCAGCTTTACGACGCCGTTGGTGCCGATCAAGATGTTGTGGGGCGACACGTCGCGGTGCACGACCCCGCGCAGGCTGCCGTCCAAATCGCAGAGCTCATGCGCGGCATGCAAACCGGACGCAGCGTCGGCGATGATCTTCACGGCGAGCTCTGACGGGATGGCGCGGCGCTTACCCGCTTCGGCGATGACGGTGTGCAGCGACTCGCCTTCCACCCACTCCATCGACATCCACATCACGCCGTCGGCGTCACCCACGTCGTAGATTTCGACGATGTTGGGGTGCTTGATGGCGCGCACCAGCCGCACCTCGTCGAGGAACATCGTGACGAACTCGGTTTCGTCAGCGAGCTCGATCAGCATCGCCTTCACGGCGACCAGCCGATCGTCCTTGGGGTCCCTACGGCGCTCGCGCGCTACCCAGACCGTCGCCATGCCGCCGCGACCGATTCTGAGCATCAGCTCGTTGTCGCCCAGCTTCGATCCTTGCTTGAGGTCTTCCGTCATCCGGCGGCAAGTCTTGTGGGAAGCGCGCGGCACCAACCCGGTGCGCCCGCTGCCCCGCGCGGCAGTCGCTACATGGGGTTTGTACTACCGCCATGGCGGAAGGGCCAAGAGGCTTCGACGCCGGGGCAGATCTAGACGCCTCCGACGAAATGCCCGAGGGCGGGCGCTTGCGGTATAAGGCGCGCCATGCCGAGTTTGAAAGAGCAGCTGGGATCGGGCGAAAAGCGCCAGCAGGTCATCGAGGACGCGATCAAGGTCTTGGATCAAGAGGTCGCGGACAAGGGCGGTCTGACTGGGCTAGCCGTCAAGGGCGGCTACAAGGTCGTCCAGGGCATTCGCCCGGGTTTCGTGCGCGATGTCGTCACCGGCCTGCTCGACGATTTTCTCGACTCGATGGATCCCCTCTATCAAGAGGCCAAGCAGAAGGGTCGCCCGGCCGGTGCATTCCTGCTGGAGAACAAGGCCCGCCTCGCCGACGGCCTGCTCGGCGTCACCGACCGCAAGGCCCAGCGCGTCGACAATGCCGTGCTGAAGAAGGCGTACGAAAAGCTGCGTCCTCTGGCCAAGGGCCAGGTCGAAGCAGCGGCGCCACGCCTGGCCGCCCTCCTCGAAAAACACGCGGAAAAGACGGCGTAGGCTGGCGATCGCGCCGGCCGTGTGCTGAGCTGAACCGCGGGCCTGCCGCGGCCCCTTGACCGTCGTCGTGCGACGGGCGGACTTTGCGCCCTCATTTGGGGGGACCAAACTCAGACCAAGGCCCGAAAAGCCTTCCCGACATTTCCCATCGGATGACTTGACAATCGCCTGATTTGGGCGAGATTTCCCGTCCAAAACCTGCGTCCATGACCACCACGACCAGCTCGGAAGCTCCCACCACCCGACACATCATCAAAGGCGCCGTCGTCCGCTTCGCGGGGGACTCCGGCGACGGCATGCAGGTCACCGGCGATCAGTTCACGTCGGCCGCGGCGCTGGCTCAAAACGATCTCGCCACCTTCCCGGACTTCCCTGCCGAGATCCGCGCTCCTGCCGGCACGCTCTACGGCGTCTCGGGCTTTCAGATTCACTTCTCGTCGGAGCACATCTTCACGCCGGGCGACGCGCCGGACGTGTTGGTTGCGATGAACCCTGCCGCGCTGAAGACCAACCTGCGCGACCTCAAGCAAGGCGGCCTGCTCATCGTCAACTCGGGCACCTTCAACGCCACCAACCTGAAGAAGGCTGGTTACGCCGAGAATCCTCTCGAAGACGGTTCGCTCGACAACGCAGGCTATTCGGTGCTGAGCATCGACATCAGCAAGCTCACGCTCGCCAGCGTGAAGGACACCGGGCTTTCGACGAAGGAAGCCAACCGCTGCAAGAACTTCTGGACGCTGGGCTTGATGTTCTGGATCTACGGCCGCCCCATGGAGCCGTCGATCAAGTGGATCGAGGGCAAGTTCGGCAAGCGCGCCGACCTGGTCGCCGCCAACATCGCGGCGCTCAAGGCGGGCCACGCCTATGGCGAAACGGCTGAAGTCGCCCACTTCAGCTACGAAGTACCGAAGGCCCCGGTAGCCAAGGGTAAGTACCGCAACATCGGCGGCAACGTGGCGACAGCCTGGGGCTTGCTCGCCGCAACGGAGCTCAGCGGCCTGGAGATGACGCTCGGCGCGTATCCGATCACGCCGGCCAGCGACGTGCTGCACGAGCTCTCGAAGTTCAAACACTTCGGCGTCACGACCATCCAAGCGGAGGACGAGATCGCTGCCATCTGCGCAGCAATCGGCGCGTCGTACGCGGGCAGGATTGGCGTGACCTCCACCAGCGGACCCGGCGTCGCGCTCAAGATGGAAGCGGTGGGTCTGGCAGTGACCACCGAGCTGCCGCTGGTGCTGATCGACATTCAACGCGGCGGCCCGAGCACGGGCCTACCCACGAAGACCGAGCAAGCCGACCTCCTACAGGCTGTGTACGGGCGCAACGGTGAAGCGCCGGTGGCGGTGATCGCAGCAGCCTCGCCGGGCGATTGCTTCTACATGGCGATCGAGGCCGTGCGTCTGGCCATCAAGTACATGTGCCCGGTGTTCTTGCTCACCGACGGCTACCTGGCGAACGGCGCCGAGCCGTGGGCCATCCCCGACGTGGCGAGCCTGCCGAAAATTCCGGTGAACTTCCGCAAGGAACCGGAGGGCTTTCACCCGTTTTTGCGCGATCCGGAGACGCTCGCCCGCAACTGGGCCATCCCAGGTACGCCCGGGCTCACCCACCGCATCGGCGGCATCGAGAAGGACTTCAATTCGGGTCACATCTCGTACAACCCCGACAACCACGAGAAGATGACGAAGACCCGCGCGGCCAAGATCGCCGGGATCGCGAACGACGTTCCCGAGCAAACGATCGAAGTCGGCAACGACAGCGGCAAGCTCCTCGTCCTCGGTTGGGGCTCGACGTACGGCGCGATCCGCGAAGCGGTGCAGCGTTGTCGTGAGCGCGGCCTCGATGTCGCGCACGCGCACGTACGCTACCTGAACCCGTTTCCCAAGAACCTGGGCGATCTGCTGAAGCGCTTCGATCGCGTGCTGATCCCGGAGCTGAACAACGGACAGCTCGTGAAGATGATCCGCAGCCAGTACTTGGTGCCGGCCGAGAGCCTGCCCAAGATCCAGGGCCAACCGTTCAAGATCGCGGAGCTTGAAGACAAGATCCGCCAGGTGATGGAGAGCTGATGTCGAACGTCATCGAGCCCGCGCGGCTAACGAAGAAAGATTTCGAAACCGATCAGGACGTGCGCTGGTGCCCGGGCTGCGGCGACTACGCCATCCTGGCCACGGTGCAGCGCGTGATGCCCGAACTCGGCATCCCACTCGAGCAAATGGTGTGGGTGAGCGGCATCGGCTGCAGCAGCCGCTTCCCGTACTACATGAACACGTACGGCTTTCACACCATCCATGGCCGCGCGCCGGCCTTCGCGATGGGCATCAAGACCGCGAACCCTGCCCTGTCCGTCTGGATGGCGACCGGCGACGGCGACGGACTGAGCATCGGCGGCAACCACCTGATGCACTGCCTGCGGCGCAACCTCGACATCAAAATCTTGATGTTCAACAACCGCATCTACGGTTTGACCAAGGGGCAGTACTCGCCCACCAGCGAGGTCGGCAAGGTCACCAAGAGCACGCCGACCGGCTCCGCGGATCAACCGGTCGATCCGGCGGCGTTCGCGCTCGGCGTGAACGGTAGCTTCGTCGCGCGGTCGATCGACACCGAGGCGCAGCACCTATCCGATGTGCTGCGGCGCGCCGCCAAGCACTCGGGCGCCGCCTTCATGGAGGTGTACCAGAACTGCAACGTGTTCAACGACGGCGCGTTCGACTCCTTCCGTGAAAAAGACGTGAAGGCGGAACGGCAGGTGCGTGTAGAGCACGGCAAGCCGCTGCTGTTCGGCACCGGCAACGACAAAGGCCTCCGCCTGAACCCCAAGACGATGCAGCTCGAGGTGGTGAAGCTGGGTGAAGGCGGCATCACGGTGGACGACGTGCTGGTGCACGACGAGACCAATTCCACGCTGGCCTTCATGCTGGCCCGCATGCCCTACCCCGAGTTCCCGGTCGCGCTCGGCGTGCTGTTCGCCGAGACTCGGCCTACCTACGACGGCGTGATCGCGGAGCAGAACGCTGCCAGTCGCCAAAAGCTGGGCAAAGGCAGCCTGCAAAAGCTCCTGAACAGCGGCGCGACCTGGGAAATTTGAGTCGCCCGCCCCCGAGTAAGCTGCTAGGAAGCGCCGACCATGGGAAGCCCTCAAGACCCCCGCACTGCCCGCCGAAAGCGCGAACGCGCTGCCAAGAAGAACGCCCTCTGGGATCAGAAGCGCGCGGCGGAGAACGCCGAAGCTGCCAAGCCCAAGGCTCCGCCCAAGAAGGCGACGTAGTCGGAAAAAGCCGTCATGGCTGCGCGTCAGGTGCAGCCTGACGCTTCCGTAGCGCACGCTAAAGGTGGCCGAACGCCGCACACCGCGTAGAATGTTTTCTGCGCGAACCCCATTTCGGGGAGGCGGGTTGACGATGCTTATCAAAAGAGCGGGCCATTTTCCTTGGGCGCGTGCGCTAGCGCTGACGGCGCTGACTGCGTGCGCGACCGAAACTCAAGAACCGCCGAACGGTATGCCGGACGGTGGCTCCGGCGGATCCGGCGGTAGCGAGGACGGCGGCAGCTCTGCTGCGGGCACCGGCGCGAGCTCGGGCACGTCGACTACGGGTGGTACTCCCGGTACCTCGGGTACCGGTGGCGATGGCGGCGACAGTGCGGGCACGGGCGGCAGCTCGGGCGGCACTGAAGCGACTGGCGGCGGAGGCATGGGCGGTGCTGGCGGCACTGCATCCGGCGCTGGTGGTGGCGGCAGTGGTGGCTCGGCAGGCAAAGGCGGCTCGGGTGGCGCTGGCGGCAGCGGAGGTACGGGCGGCAAAGGTGGCTCGGGCGGAACGGGCGGCAAGGCCACCGGCGGCGGCGGCTCGGGTGGCACTGGGGGCGGCGGCGGTAAGGCCTGCGCAACCGGCAAGCTCACCATCACTGCGTCGTCGTCCGACGACGTGGAAGGCAACCTTACGCCGAACCTCGCGCACGACGGCCTCCTGCCCACGCGCTGGTCGAGCGCCGCGGGCGCGCCGCACTGGATCTACTTCGACCTGGGCGCTGTCTCACACGTGAGCCGCGTGCAGATCTTCTGGGAGAACGCGTACGGCATCGACTACCAGATCCAGCTCTCGTCGGCCTCCGGCGGCCCCTGGACCGACATGCTGCACGTGACCAACGGCAATGGTGGCACCGACGACCTCACCAACCTGACCGCTGGCAATGGACGTTACGTGCGCATGTACGGCAACACCCACAACCTGCAGTACGGTTTTTCGATGTTCGAGTTCGAGGTCTACGGCGATCCGGACGAGACTTGCCAGTAGCGGCCCGGTCGATCGGGTAGTTACGTACGCTTCGGGCGCTATCGAGCGCGTCGGCCTCCGCGAAAAACCAGCCGAATCGCGCGCTTTCTCGGCGGCTGGCGAGGCTCGCGTTCACCCCCCTCGACAACCGAGGGCAGAGTGCTCAAATTGCCTCGTCAGCATGGCGACCGATCGGCCCAAGGGCACTCCCGAAGAAGAGCTCGACGTAGCCACGCGTCCCAAGACCGAGAAGCCGCGTAAGTACGTGGTGGTCTTGCACAACGATGACTACACCACCATGGAGTTCGTGGTGCACGTGCTCGAAAAGTTCTTCCACATGGGCGAGACGGAGGCGACACGGGTGATGCTCCACGTGCATCACAAGGGCTACGGCATCGTCGGCACCTTTTCGCGCGACGTGGCCGAGACGAAGGCGTCGCAGGTTACTGCTTACGCCAAGGAGCACGGTCATCCACTGATGGTGACGGCTGAACCCGAAGGCTACGGAGGCGAAGCGTGAAAGTCAGCGCTGAAGTCGAGATCGCCTGCTCCCTCGCTCAAAGTGAGGCCGCGCGCCGTCGCCACGACCTGATCACGGTCGAGCACCTGCTCTATGCGCTGCTGCACGACGACGCGACCGCGCGGGTGGTGCGCGGTGCCGGCGGCAACGTCGACAAGCTGAAGCGCGAGATCGACCGGGTGCTGGAGAGCGAGCTCAGCAAGACTCCCGGCACCGATCCGGTCACGCCTGCTCCCTCGCGCGGCTTTCAGCGCGTGCTGCAGCGCGCCGCCATCCACGTTCAGTCGAGCGGCAAAGAAGAGCTGAAGGGCTACAACGTCCTCATCGCGATCTTCGCGGAGGTGGACTCGCCCGCGGTCGAAACGCTCACCGCGCTCGGGCTGACTCGCTACGACGTGGTCAGCTACGTGTCGCACGGCGTGGCCAAAGAAGGCGGCGGCGACGACGCCGCGCTCGAAACAGCCGGCAACGACGAAGAGGACGAGGACGCCGACGGCGAAGGCGAGAAGGTCGCGGATCCGCTCAGCAAATTCGCCATCAACCTCAACGAAGCGGCGGCCGCTGGTCACATCGAACCGCTGGTCGGCCGCGACAAGGAGCTCCGCCGGGCGATTCAGGTGCTGTGCCGGCGGCGCAAGAACAACCCGATTTTCGTCGGTGACGCCGGCGTGGGCAAGACCGCGATTGTCGAGGGCCTGGCCGCTCGCATCGTCGCGGGTGAAGTGCCGAAACACCTGCTGAACGCGACCATCTACGCCCTCGACATGGGCGCGCTCGTCGCGGGCACGCGCTTCCGCGGCGACTTCGAGAATCGCGTCAAGGCGGTGCTGAAGCAGATTCAAAAGCAAGAAGGCGCAATCCTGTTCGTCGACGAGCTGCACACGGTGGTAGGCGCCGGCGCCGCGAGCGGCGGCACGCTCGACGCGGCCAACCTGCTGAAGCCCGCGCTTTCCAACGGCACGCTGCGCTGCATCGGCGCGACGACGTTCGAAGAGTACCGGAGCCACCTGGAGCGCGACCGCGCACTGGCGCGGCGCTTTCAAAAGATCGAGGTGCTCGAGCCCTCACTCGAAGAAACGAAAGAGATCCTCAAAGGGCTCAAGCCCAAGTACGAGGAATTTCACAAAGTCGTCTACTCGGGCGAAGCGCTGGAAGCGTGCGCGGTGCTCTCGGATCGCCATCTGCGCGACAAGAAGCAGCCCGACAAAGCCATCGATCTGCTCGACGAGTCGGGTGCCGACACCAAGCTCGAGTCAGAGGAGGGCGCCACCGTCACGGTTGAACGCGTGGAGGCAGTCGTGGCCCGCATGGCGCAAATCCCGCCGCGCCAGGTGTCGACCGACGACAAGACGGCGCTCAAGAACCTGGACGCCGATCTGCACAAGGTCGTATTCGGGCAAGATCGTGCGCTCACCGAGCTGGTCACGGCCATCAAGCTGTCGCGCGCCGGCCTGCGTCCCCCCGAGAAGCCGATCGGCTCGTACCTGTTCACGGGTCCGACCGGCGTCGGCAAGACCGAAGCGGCGAAGCAGCTGGCCAAGACGCTCGGCATCGAGCTGATTCGCTTCGACATGAGCGAATACATGGAGCGTCACACGGTATCGCGACTGATCGGCGCGCCCCCCGGGTACGTCGGTTACGACCGCGGCGGCTTGCTCACCGAAGCCATCGCCAAGACGCCGCACGCGGTGCTGCTGCTCGACGAGATCGAGAAAGCACACCCCGACGTGTTCAACGTGCTCTTGCAGGTGATGGACCACGGCACCTTGACCGACAACAACGGCAAGAAGTCGGACTTCCGCCACGTGATCCTGATTATGACCAGCAACGTGGGCGCTCAAGACTTGCAGCGCGGCTTGATGGGCTTCGGCTCCCGCGACGAGCAGGGCCGCGACGACATGGCGTTCCGCAACACGTTCAGCCCGGAGTTTCGCAACCGACTCGATGCGCGCATCGCGTTCGACCCGCTGTCGCCCGACACCATGACTCACGGGGTCGACAAGTTCATCGCCGAGCTCGGCAAGCAATTGGCCGAGCGTAACGTGACCATCGAGCTTTCTCTGTCGGCCAAGGGTTATCTGGCCGAAAAGGGCTACGACAAGCAGAACGGCGCGCGCCCGCTCGGCCGCCTGATCCAGGACGAGGTGAAGAAGCCACTCGGCGACGAGCTCCTGTTCGGCGCGCTCGAAGACGGCGGGCACGTCCGGGTGGACGTGGAAGACGGCAAGCTCGCGTTCCGGTTCGAGTCGAAGTCCGACCCCGGACCCAAGCTCCTCAATTAGCGGATCTGGCCGCGGTCCAGTCGCCGGTCTCATGCCGCTCGAGCCGCTCTGGCAGTTCTTCGTCGATCGCGGCGGCACCTTCACCGACTGCATCGGCAAACACCCGCTGACGGGTGAGCTGTCGGTCGTCAAGGTTCCGTCGAGCGACGCGGCGCCGCTGATCGGTATTCGGCAGTTGCTCGGCCTCGCGCCAGAAGCGCCCATCCCTCCCTGCGAGGTTCGGCTCGGCACCACGCTCGGTACCAATGCGCTGCTCGAACGGCGGGGCGCGCGCTCGGCGCTGCTGCTGACGCGTGGCTTCGGCGACTTGCTGGAGCTGGGCGATCAGACTCGACCAGACTTGTTCGCGCTCTGCATCACGCGCCCGGCGCCGCTACCGGAGCGCACGCTCGAAGTCGAAGCGCGACTCGACGCGAACGAAGGTGTCCTTCAAGAGCCCGAGCTGGCCGAGCTCGAAACGCAGCTTCGGGATCTAGCTGGCACGGGCGTCACGAGCCTCGGCATCGCGATCCTCAACGACTACCGCTCCGGTGTGCTCGAAAAGCCGCTGAGCGAGCTCGCCCGATCGTGCGGCTTTTCGCACGTCGCCTGTGGGCACGAGCTCGCGCCCAGCATCGGCTACCTGGCGCGCGCCAGCACCGTCGCGATCGACGCTTACCTCACGCCGCTCGTGCAGAGGTACCTGGAGCGACTCGCCGCGGAGCTACCAGGCTCGCGGCTGCTGCTCATGCAATCGAGCGGCGCGCTCTGCGAAAGAGCGCGCTTTCGCGGCGTGGCATCGGTCCTGTCCGGGCCTGCTGGAGGCGCCGTCGCGTTGGCAGCAGTGGCGCGCACAGCAGGCGCGGAGCGCGCAGTGGGGTTCGACATGGGCGGCACCTCCACCGATGTGTCGCGAGTCGACGGCGGGCAGCTTTCTCGCGTGCACGAAGCGCGCGTCGCCGGCACCCGCATTGCCGCGCCGATGGTCGCCGTACACACGGTCGCGGCAGGCGGCGGCTCGGTGTGTCGCCTCGACGGAGACAGGCTGAGCGTCGGCCCGGAGAGCGTCGGCGCCGATCCCGGTCCGCTGTGTTACGGGCGCGCCGGTGCGACGGAGCTGGCACTTTCGGACGTGAGCCTCGCGCTCGGCCGGCTGGTGCCGGACCGCTTTCCCCTGCCCCTCTTCGATGCCGCACCGCTTGCCAAGCTCGAAGAGCTGGCCGCCGAGCTGCGCGGCCGCGGTCATCGTTACTCGTGCTGGGACGTCGCCGAAGGTTTCTTGCGCGTCGCCAACGCCAAAATGGCGCAGGCCGTCCGCGAGGTGACGGTCGCGCGCGGCTTCGATTTGCGCGAGCACTCGCTGGTAGTGTTCGGTGGCGCCGGCGGACAGCATGCCTGTGCGTTGGCGCGAGAGCTGGGCGTCCGTGACGTGCTGTTTCACCCGCAAGCGGGCGTGCTGTCGGCGCTCGGGATGGGCCTGGCCGGGCTCGGTTGGGACGGCAGTCACGACGCGGGCGCGCTACCGCTCATCGAAGCGTCGCTCGAACGGCTCGCACCCGAGCTCGAGCACTTGGTCGAGCAGGGTCGACACGCCCTGCTGCGCGACGGTGCCCCGCCGGAGCGCCTGAGTGAGACGCGCGTGTTCGGCCTCCGCTACGCCGGGACCGAGACCGTGCTGGGCGTCCCGCTCGCGCCGGCAGCCGACGCAGCGCGCAGCTTCGAGCGCGAATTTCGCGCGTTATTCGGCTATGTTCACGAAGGGCGCGCGCTCGAGATCGCGGAAGTCCGAGCGCGCGTCGTGAGCGAGCCCGAACCGTCACCGCATCCCCTTCCCCAGCGCAGCGCAGCTCGTGAACCAGCCATTTCGCGGCATACCCGGCTGTTTTTGGGCGGCAAATGGCTCGAAGGCGTGCCGCTCTACTGGCGCGAGGCGCTCGAGCCCGGCGCAGCGCTGGTCGGCCCGGCCATCGTTGCGGAGCCGACCGGCACCATCGTGCTCGAGCCCGAGTTTTCGCTGACCGTCGAAGCCGGCGGCTTGCTGCGCGTGGTGGCGCCGCTGGCTGCCTCGGTGCGGACCGTCAGCGCCGGCATGGCGCTGGCGGGACACGCGATGACGATACTGCACCTGGTGGGG
>JBEHXA010000116.1:0-15328 GCA_048498935.1 Myxococcota bacterium | reverse complement strand
GGTGGTGGACGACGCGGTGGTGACGAATGCGACGGGTTCCGTCGCCGCGTGAGTTGGCCGGGGCGCTCGCGGCCTGCGGAGAGAGCGACGACGAGGACAGTCAGGAGCTCGAGCAGCTCCTGGCTGCCTACTCGTCCCAGCTGGCCGAGGCGCTCGGGATAGGGCCGTCGAAGGTCGTGGGGCTCACGCGCCTGGCGCCAAGCGCGCGTCGAGAGCGAATTCGGGAGCTGCTGCTGGAGGCACGGCAACGCCAACAGGCCGCGGCCGCCCGCGTTGCCCAGAACCTGTCGGTCGCGGCGGCCACCATGCTCGCTAAGCTGGCGCGGTGGGAGGAGGCGCGAGTCGTGCTCGAGCCGCGGATCGTCTTGGGTCGCAGCCTCCTAGGCGACCGGTCGCGCCGCTACGTCCGCTTTGACGCCGAAGGCATTGCCACCGTGGTGGTCCGACGTGACAAGCTGACTGAAGCAGCGAAAGCGCTAACTTTCACGGACGTGACGTGCGCGCTCGATGAACGAGGGCTGCGCTTCGGCTGGCGGGGCGGGCGGGGTGGATTGCGGCTGACGAGCCAGGACGTGGAGCTGCGGCATTGCGATGCAGTGCTCCACGTGGTCATGACGCGCCCGCACCCGGTGCCGACAGCTGTATTGGCTCTTCGGCCCGAACGCGCGTCGAGCTGGGCTCCCGACTTCCTCGGCGAGTTCAGTGTCTTCTGAACGCTTGGTCTCCGGCGCTGTGCGTCGTCGTGACCACCAACCAATAAGGACTCACGCGATGAATGAACGAATTTCAACAGGGCTAGGCTTGCCGGCTCCTTTGCGCCCGGCCGCTGACATGTCACCGGTCTGGCAAGACGTGGACCTCGACTTCGACTCCGCCGCCGAGCGCTTCGTGCGGCGTCACCAAAGCGACGGCGAGCCTCGCGAGCTCCCGATCATGGACCTGCGTACTTGGGGAGTGGCTCCGGCAGGCGACGTGTTCAGCCTCAAGCCGCTGGCCGGGCACGAGCGGGCCTTCCAGCTTCGGGCCACAGCGTTCTCGGCGCTATGCACGCGTTTGAATGCGCCTGCGGACTTTATCAGGCGGCTCCCGCAGCCACTCCAGCTCGCGACGCTCAACTACCTCCTCGCCCAAGGCGTACGGGCAGGAACGGCTGTCCTGCGCTTGCGAGGCAATGAGGTGACGGCGATGGTCTCCGAACGGTACGCGCCCTTGGATGCAGACGAGCTGGTGGGCACACTGCGAAGCGCGCTCGGACGGCACGGTCTCTTGGACGCAGTTCGCGTGCGCGCCGTCGCGACCGGCCTGACCGACGTCATTCGTCTGGTCCTACCCAGCGAGGCCGTAGCCGTGAAAGTTGGCGACGTTTCTCTCGTCGGGCTGGATGTCTCATCCAGCTCGTTCGGCCGGTCTGCTGTCCACCTGCGCGGGAGCGTGTTCAGGCTCGTGTGCACCAACGGCATGCGCGCGCCCAGCGCGATGGGCGATCTCTCGCTCCGTCACCTCGGTGAGACGCAGCGGCTTCGGGACGGCGTAGCCGAGGGCGTTGCAACAGCACTGACCCATGCACGCGGATTGATGGACCGCTGGAAGGAGTCCGTGTCCACTTACGTCACCGATCTGGCCGACTACATCAGCGGCCTGCGCGACTTGAGCCAAGTTGAACAGCAAGCGGTGCACGTGGAGCTGGGCGCGGCCACACCAGCAGAGCTACCCGAACGCGCGAGCCTCTACGAGGTCGTGAACGCCATCACGCATTCTGCTCAGAGCGCGGAACCCGGCCGGCGCATTGAGCTCGAGGCCGCTGCTGGAAGCATCCTGCTGGAGCACCTTTGGAGCAACCTACCGTGAATGCGAGGGTGCCGGCGCCTGGCGGTGGCGAACCCGCGCTTGCTGCCGCAGCGGCTGAGCTGTTGGCAGCCGGCGAGGCGTTGGTCCGGGCGTCGAACGCATTGGGCGCCGCCGCTACCGGGGACGTCCGACCACGCTTGCGGACCACCACGGCCCACTCCGGAACGTCAATGCCACCGGAGGACCGCCTGAGCGGCAAGCAACTCGGCGCCATTCGTGCGGCAGCTCGACGGGCCGGCCTATCCCGCGACGGCTTGGTCGACCTGCTGGAGCGGATTGCCGGAAAGGATGAGCCGGCGGCGCTCAGTCGGTCCGAAGCGAGCCTCGTGCTCGACAAGCTGAGCGCGATGACAGGCTACGCCCGCTAGCAGACAAGAACAGAGGGAGCCCGTGTGCCGTCGCGCACGCGGGCCCCTTCAGGAAGATGATAGTATGCACTCGCTTGATGACCTGCGAAAGCAACCGCACGTCAGCGTGTCGGCGCTGAAGACGTGGCTCGCGTGCCCGCGCAAGTTTAGGCTGCACTACCTCGAACATGCCGAGCCCTCGCACCGATCCATCGCCTTAGTATTCGGTCACGCTTGGCATGAGCTTATAGGTCGCGTCCTCTGGCTCCATCAGAAGGGACGCCAGCTGGAGCGAGGACCTTTGCGCGAGCACTTCGCCGCGGCACTCAATCGCGAGATCCAGGCAGATGGGCCGCCGGTGCTATTCGAGCACGACGAGAGCGCTTTCACGCTCGTGAACACCGCCATGGGGATGCTCGACGTGTTCCTGGCGACCGTGTCGCTTCCCGCGGGCCTGCTGCACGTGGAGCTCCCGTTCCGGCTCGAGCTGAATGACCCCGAGACCGGTGAACTGCTGCCAAAACCGCTTATCGGTGCGATCGATGCGGTGTTCGGCGCGGAGCACTGGCTCGAGCTTTGGGAGCTGAAGTCGGGCAAGCGCCGCTGGTCCGACGACGCCGTGCTCTTCGACTTTCAACCCACCGCGTATCGCATGGCCGTCCGAGCGATGCGCCGTGCTGAGCGACGCGACGTCGAGCCAAGGCTCAAGCTCATCGTCACGACGAAGGCGCAGAAGCCGGACGTGCAAGTCGAAGATCTCGTCCGGACGGGCGCGGACGAGCGTGACCTGATGGAGACGGCCGCGAGCATCCATCGCGCGACGCAGTCCGGTTGCTTCCATCCCGTGCGCAGCTGGATGTGCAAGCAGTGCGAATACGCTGAGGTCTGCCGATAAGCTACTGACTTCGCGGTCGTCCGCGGGGCGGCGGCTTCGTTGTAGGCGCTTCGAAGAAGGCCGATGCCGGCGCTCGCAGTTTGGCAGCAAAGAGCGCGAGCGTCTTGAGGGTCAGGTTCTGTCGTCCACTTTCGACGGCCTGGATGTACCGAACGCCCACGTCGACGCGCTCCGCTAGCTCTTCTTGTGTGAGGTTCCGAGCCAACCGAAGCTCGGCGATACGGCGCCCAACGTCCTTGAGGAGGCGTTCGGGCGTGACGGGCTTCACCCGGGAAACGTCGGCGAACGGGATGCACTTGAACCCGCTATTTTAGTAGCGGTATATCTAGACCCAGCCGCTGCGGCCTCTGGAAACGTGGGGTCCGAGGCAATCCAGCTCAGAGGAGAAACCAAGACAATGTTCAATTGGCGCGAGGTGTTGACGTGTTCGGTCTCGTTGGCGGTGGCTTTTGCTGTTGGGGCGTGCGCAAAGGGGGGCCAGCAAGATGAAGATCAGGCGCTAGCCGCAGCGGCGGCCACGGCGATAGAAGCGACGCTGAAGAAGCCCGACGCCGCGTATTGCGACATCAAGGTCGGGGAGGGCTTCACGTCTCGAAACGACGCGGACCTGATGGCCATCAGCAAGCTGAGAGTCGAGCTCTTCTGTCGGCAACCGGATGCTCCGCCAGCTGCCCACTCCTGTTGGTCTGCCCTTCAGGCGCAGAAGGCTGGTGCGACGAGAGACAAGTCGTTCCCGGAGTGCCTAACAATGTACGACGGCAGCATCAATCGCTCGGACGGCAAGACCTCGGGCCTCAGGTTCCGATGCGGCGACTTGTCAAAAGTCAGCGTAAAGAAGGTCGAGAAACTGGAACCGACGCGTGTTCGAGTAACGTACGTGCTGGATGCGAAGAGGGAGACGGTCAAGGTCAACGCGATCGAACGAGCATGCGGCGAAGTAACGAGTGTACCTTCGGAGGAGACGACGGCGCTGCTGCTGAAAGACGGAGATCGCTGGACACTGGCGGGTCACTGATCGCGCGCGCCGCTCTAGGCGCGTGGTTCGTCGGCACCGTGCTGGGATTGTCCAGCACGGCGTGTGCTGGTCGCGTCTCGACAACGACGAGCACAGCACCAACGCATGCGCCCACGAGCGTGGTCAGCGAAGAAGAAGTCCACTCACGATACGATCGTCGCGACTGGCTGCACTGGATTGATGCGGACCACGACTGTCAGAATACACGCGCAGAATTGCTCATCGCTGAGTCTGAAGTGCCGGTGGAGTTTGCTGACGCTCGACACTGCAAGGTGAAGCGGGGTCGTTGGACGTGCCCGTACACGGGGCGAATCGTCACCGACCCAGCCGAACTCGACGTCGATCACCTCGTGCCACTGGAGAACGCCCATCGTTCGGGCGGTTGGCGTTGGGACCGTGCAAAGAAGGCGGAGTATGCGAACGACCTCGGCGAGCCTGAGCACTTGGTGGCCGTGGCCGCGTCTGCGAACCGGTCGAAGGGGTCGAGGGGGCCCGAGGGTTGGCTGCCGCCTCATGTGACTTTTGTTTGCGAGTACGTGCGCGACTGGGTGGCGGTCAAGTCACGGTGGTCGTTGTCGATGAGCCCAGGTGAGCGCAGTCGGGTTGACGAGATCCTCGCGACCTGTGAGCGGTAGCCGTGGGGTCTTCTCGCCCACCATCACACTTTTGCTAGCCCTATGCAGGGGGGCATCCCCCGAAGTGGCTATTGCGTTTGTCGCGAGGGCGGGTGACGCTCACAGCAATATTTTCTGAGTTGCTGAGGAGGACGGCATGGCCGCGTTCGTCGATGGAGAGATGACCGTTGGGGAGGCACGCGACGAGGGGCTGGAGGAAGAGATCGAGGGTGTCACCGGCCTCGCCCTCGCCACCATTCGAGGCAAGCTGCGGGACGCGAACGGCAACACCAAGCTTTGCAACCTCTTCAGGCAGTGGCCAGATCGTCTGGATGAGATAGCGGGCTGGACGGCGAGCTTTGCCCTTGAGCGCAACGTGGTTCGGGAGATTGTTGACTTCACGCAGCTTGGGCCTCGAGTCGTGAAGCGACGCCTCGAGGAAGCACACGGCAAGACCCTAGTTCAGAACGTTTTCGCTGAGGAATGGCTATTCGAGAGCGATGACGAAGAGGAAGAGCCTGCCGACCCTGTGCCGCGTAAAGCGACTGTGAAGCGCACGCAGGTCACGATAGGGGTGGGTACAACCCCATCAACGACCGACGCGCAGGTTCGTGAAACGGCTGCGGTGGTCGAGGTCGCGCCTCGTTCGACCATGTTTCGCCGGTACGACCTGCGCCGGGCACGATCCGTGCGCAGCAGCCGCGAGCCGGCCGCGCACCAGCACGAAGCACTGGCGAAGCTGAACGACTGGTACAGGTCACGACCGCAGCCGAATCGAGGCGGCATCTTGGCCCTGCCGACCGGAAGCGGAAAGACGTTCACCACCGTCCGATTCCTCTGCCAGGAGCCTCTGTCGGACGGGTACAAGGTTCTCTGGCTCGCCCACACGCACCACCTCCTAGAGCAAGCGCTCGACGCCTTTGGTCCTGTCGATGCCGAGACTGGAGGGTCGCTGGAGGTCGGTCGAATCGCGGAGCCGCGCAGCCAGCTTGACGTTCGCGTCGTTTCGGCGACGCCGGGTCATTTCCCCCTGAGCACGATCTCGTCTGCTGACGACGTCGTGATTGCTACTCTGCAGACGGTAGTCGCGGCCTACAACCGCGGCCACGAGAAGCTGACGTCCTTCCTTGAGTCGGCCGACGGCAAGTTGATCGTGGTGTTCGACGAAGCGCACCACGCGCCAGCGCCCAGCTACTGCAAACTGCTTGAGCGACTGCGTGATGCGTACCCCGAGCTCTACCTGCTCGGCCTCACCGCGACTCCGACATACAGTGACGAGCGCCGGCAAGGATGGCTCAAGGCGCTATTCCCTCAGGACGTCCTCTACACCGTATCGCGTAGCCGTTTGATCGCTGCCGGCGTGCTTTCAAAGCCGCACTTCGAGAACTGCCGAACCGAGGTCACGGTTGAGCTGGACGAAGCTGAGTACCAGCGGTGGTTGTCCTCGTACGGCGATCTGCCCGACGACGTCGTGACGGCCTTGGCCCAGAACCAAGAGCGGAACGACGTCATTGCTGAAACGTACGCGCAGGGCCGCGAGAAGTATGGGAAGGCACTCATCTTTGCCGATCGCTGGATTCAGTGCGACTACCTGCGCGAAGCGCTGCGGGTCCGAGGAGTGCGCGCTGACGTGATCTACAGCCACGTGGACACCAAGCTCGCTACTTCGGATGAGCGCAACCGTCGTTCGAGGGATGAAAATGCTCGAGTGCTGCAACAGTTTCGCAACGGCGAGCTCGACGTGCTGGTTAACGTGCGAATGCTGACGGAGGGCACCGACGTGCCGTCCGTCAAGACGGTGTTCCTGACGCGACAAACGACCAGCAGCATCCTGCTCACGCAGATGATTGGTCGTGCCCTCCGCGGGCCGCTGTTTGGCGGCACGGATGACGCCCACATCGTCTCGTTCATTGACAACTGGAAGCAGGTCATCAACTTCGCGGACTACGAGTCGCTACCCGCGGGCCAGGCCGACGCCAGTGCGCCCGAGTACGGGAAGCGTCCGCCGCTTCAACTGATCTCTATCGAGCTGGTTCGGCGGCTTGCGCGTCAGATGTACAAGGGTGGTGGAGCCCAGGCCCCCTTCGTCACGCTGCTTCCGATTGGGTGGTATCGGGTTGAATACCAAACCCGTGCCGGTGAGGGTGATGACGTCGTTTGGCAGCGCCAGCTCGTCATGGTCTTTGCCAACGAGAAGGGGCGCTACGACGCCTTCATCTCGGCTCTGGCCGAGGGCGAGCTGGCAGCCTACGCTGAGGAGTCGCTGGCGCTCAACGACGTGCGCGCGAAGCTGCTCGGCTGGCAAGAGAAGTTCTTCGCCACGTCGGAAGACCATCCCGGCACCGAGCTGCTCGTCGATCTATTTCATATCGCCCGTCACATGGGCCAGAGCGATGGCGAAGCTCCCGCCTTCTTCAAGTTCGAGGAACGCGCCGGTCACGACATCGATGCGATAGCCCGCGATTGCGTGCAGCGCGACCTCGGGGTCAAAGCTCTCGACGAGGTTCTATTGGCCGAGTACGGCCGAGTGGACCGCTTCTGGCGCTCCCTGTATTCGAACTACGGGCTCTTCTACGCGCAGTATCAGGCTGCGCAGCGCAGGATCTTGGATGCTGGCCGACATGGTGCCGATCCCGAGCACTACGCAGGCGCAGTAGCAACGCCGGAACGGCCACCAATGCGCGAGCCGTCGGAGGCGGTGAAGAAATTGGTGTTTCGCCGCGACGGCGGTCGATGCTGCTGTTGCGGCGAGACGCGATGGCTGCAGATCGACCACATCGTGCCTGCCTATCTTGGTGGCTCGTCCGAGCTGGACCAGTTGCAGACGCTTTGTCGCGTCTGCAACGCCGAGAAAGCGATCAACGAGCTGAACTTCCGTGTGACGCGAACGCCGCTCGACGCACCGGCAACGTTTGTGGCGATCGCGATACCCTCTGGGGATGAGGCCGCGGCAGCAGAGCCCTGGCTACGCTTCGCGCAGCGCTCGGTGAACTTTTTCTACAGATGTGGCGCCGTCGAAGACGTGAGTCTGTCGGATGGCGGCGGTTGCGAAATCCTGCTGCGCCCGGACGTAGATGTCTCCTGGCTTGAGCCACACCTGGCGAACCTGACCGCTGAGATTGGCGCAGCACGCGCCGCCGCCGGGCTGACCCCGCTCGGGAAATTGCGCGCAATTGTCGTGAAGTAGAGAGGGAAGAGATGTCTACGTTTGATTCGACCAAGACACAGCTCAGCAAGCTTCTAGATGATGCAGTGGCGGGTAAGACTCAGCTGCCCGACTTTCAGCGCGGCTGGGTTTGGGATGACGAGCACATCCGTGAGTTGCTCGTGAGCATTGCGCGCTCGTTCCCGATCGGCGCAGTCATGCTGCTTGAGACCGGGGGCGAGGCAAAGTTCCAGGTACGACCTGTCGAAGGCGTTGAGCTTGGCCCGCAAAGCGCCAGCCTCGCCGCGTGGCTGATCCTCGATGGGCAGCAACGCCTGACCTCGCTCACGCAGGTGCTCAAGTCGAAGCAGCCCGTCGCGACCCGGGACGAAAAGAAGCGCGAGCTGCGCCTGCATTACTACTTCGACATCGAGAAGGCATTGTCGGGACCACAGCAGCTCCGCGACGCGATCGTGGCCGTGAACGAAGAGAAGCAGCTGCGGAGCGACTTCGGTCGTAAGGTGGATCTCGACCTTTCTACCCGCGAGCTCGAGGTCGCCGCGTTTCATTTCCCATGCGAGCAGATCCTCGATTCAAGCGAGTGGGAGTACTCGCTGATGACGACAGAGCAGGCGAAATTCCCGCGTTTCATGGAGTTTCGGAAGAGGGTGCTGGATTCCTTCCGAAACTACATGCTGCCCGTCATCGCGCTCACCAAGGAGACCTCCAAGGAGGCCGTCTGCCTCGTCTTCGAGAAGGTGAACACGGGCGGTGTGCCCCTTTCCGTCTTCGAGCTGATAACGGCAGCCTGGGCGGCTGACGGCTTCAACCTGAGGGAGGATTGGTTCGGTGCTACGCGCCGGGCAGGTCGCCACGCAACGCTAGCGCGCCGAGTGCTGCTGAAGGACTTGCAGCCCACGGACTTCTTGCAAGCAGTGTCGTTGCTCCACTCCTACGAGCGTCGCGAACAGGATCGTGCAGCCGGGCGAAGCGGCAAGGAAGTCGCAGCCGTAACAGCGAAGCGTGAGCACATCTTGGAGATGCCGCTGGCGGCCTACAAGAAATGGGCTGACCCGCTTACGGCTGGATTTGAGCAGGCTGATAGTTTCCTTCGAGGTGAGGGCTTTCGTCATCCGAAGTACTTGCCCTACCGCAGCCAGGTCGTTCCCCTTGCGGCGATCATGACTCGGCTCGGTGAACGGTGGCGCGAACCACGTATCAAGGACAAGTTGGCCCAGTGGTACTGGTGTGGCGTGCTCGGTGAGCTGTACGGGAGCGCTATCGAGACTCGGATCGCGCTGGATCTGCAGGGTCTTTTCGAGTGGATTCACGACCCCGCCGCCCCAGAACCGGTGACGGTGCAGGGCGCCGGGTTCCAGCCCAACCGCCTGGACACGCTCCGGTCCCGTACGAGCGCAGCCTATCGTGGGCTCTACGTGCTCTTGCAACGTGAAGGGGCGAAGGACTTCTTTTGGAAAGCTCGCATGACCGAGCTGGAAGCGGACGAGGTGAAGATCGACATTCACCACATCTTTCCCAGCAAGTGGTGCGACACCCAGCGCATCCCTCGTCGTGTGGCCAACGCCATCGTCAACAAGACGGCCATTTCGTACAAGGCCAACCGCATGATCGGCGGCAAGGCCCCTTCCGCGTATCTCGCGCAAATTCAGAAAAACGCTCAGGTTCAGCTCGGTGATCCGGCCATGGACGAGCTGCTACGCACCCACCTCATCGACCCGACACTGCTTAGAGCCGATCAGTTCGAGGCGTTCTATCAGGCGAGGAAACGGGCGCTTCTGGACATCGTCGCGCGCGCGATGGGTAAGCCTCCAGCCGAAGTTGCTGAAGCGGTTGCGGACGATGAGGACGACGACGAGACCGACGACGCTACTGAGGGTGATGCTTGACCCTGGCTGGGCGGCGCGGTGCGGTCCGGCGCTAGGCTTTTTGTGAAGGGCGATTATTGAAGGCTTGGCGGGGGCGGCGCCGTTCCGACACAGCTTGGGCGGCTACACGCCGGCTACGCTCGCTCCCGCATCCTCCGGGCGCTTAGGGCTTCAATAGCCTGGGTGATGGAGCTACTTTGCCACGCTGAGCACCTCCCGCTGATGGATGGCGGCTGCTCGGGCGGACGTAGCAATGCAGGGAGTACAGCCTAATCTCCGAACGCTCCTTGATGCGGTCCCGACGCGGGCGCGGCTCTTTGAAGTCGCCCGGCACTTTGGTGTGGCGGTGCCACAGAAGGGAACCAAAGCCGAGCTGACGGCAGCGCTTGCTGGCTCCGACAAGCTGCGGCTACGAAGCTTGATCGAGTGGTTCGGTCGCGACGAGCTTCGGAAGGCCTGTGAGCTACACGGCCTCGATTCGTCGAGCCGCGCAAGACAACAGCTCGCGGCACGCTTGCTCGAGGCGTTCGGCGCGCCGGAAAGCGCCCCCACCGCTGCCCTGTTCGGCGCGCGCGTCGTGCATCGGTTGACCCCGCGTGTGGGTGATATCGCGCTGGTGCGGCAGCGACAGTATCTGGTGGAGGCGATCGTCGAACCTTCCGCCCCGAGCGAGGCCACACGCGTCGACCTGGTCTGCCTCGACGACGATGCTCAGGGCAGGGCTCTCTCGGTGCTGTGGGAGCTCGAGCTCGGTGCCCGCGTTCTTCAGCCGGAGGCCGAGGGCCTTGGCGCCGTCAAAGGAATCGACCCGCCTGGCCATTTTGCAGCGTATTTCCACGCTCTGAAGTGGAGCCAGGTAACGGCCACAAGGGCCGATCTCTTTCAGGCTCCGTTTCGCGCCGGCATCAAGATCCTCGACCATCAGCTTACGCCTCTGAAAAAGGCGTTGGAGCTGCCCCGCGCGAACCTCTTCATCGCCGACGACGTCGGCCTGGGCAAGACAATCGAAGCCGGGCTCGTCATGCAGGAGCTGCAGCTGCGGCAGCGCGTGGATTTTGTCCTCGTTGTTTGCCCGGCTGCACTCTGCCTGCAGTGGCGCACCGAGATGGAGAAACGGTTCGGCCAGCGCTTCGAGATCATGAACCGTGAGCTCGTCGCGCGCCGTCGGCGTGAACGAGGCTTCGGGGTGCCCGCGTGGAGCACGCACAACCGCTTTATCATTAGCTATCAGACGCTGCGTCGGCCCGAGTACCGCGAGCCCCTGCGCGCGCACCTTGGGAATCGCATGCGGAAGAGCTTGCTCGTGCTTGACGAGGCGCACACGGTTGCGCCCGCTGCTGCCAGCCAGTATGCAGTCGACTCCAACGTTACCAAGATGGTTCGCGATGAGCTCACGTCGCGCTTCGAAAATCGCCTATTTCTATCGGCCACGCCGCACAACGGTCACTCCAACAGTTTCAGCGCCCTGATGGCGATGCTCGATCCGCAGCGCTTTACGCGTGGCGTGCCAATTGAAGCGGGCTCCAAGGCCCTGTCGGCAGTCATGGTTCGGCGGTTGAAGCGGGACTTGCAGGTGTTCGGCAAAAACGACTTCCCGAAGCGGCTCGTGGTCCGCCTCACGCTGGAGCATGAGGGCGGCAAGTGGCGGCAGCGCTCGTTCGCGCGCGCGTCAGGTGAGACCACCGAAGCTGCTGGCTCAGTCGTCGACCTCGGTGCTGGCTCGGGCGTTGAGATTGAGCTTTCAAATCTGCTCGCCGAGTACACCAAGCTGATGAAGCCTGAGCACGGCCGGGGGCGACTCGTCTTCATCAACCTGCAAAAACGACTGCTTTCGAGTATTGAAGCCTTCCACCGAACCTTGCACGCACACGCGAGCCGCATTGGGCACGGTGGCGCGGGGGCAACGCAGGGTGAACTATCCCTGCCTCCGCGTTCGTTTGAAGACGATGACGACGCCTACGGGGCCGATGACGAGCAATTGGATGAGGCGGACGCGAACGAGGTTGCAAGTGCGACCGCCGCGCTGAAATCCCCGGAGGCACGAGCGAAGGGCTTCCTGACAAAGATGCTCGACCTTGCCGGGCAACACCGGCTCCGGGCAGATGCAAAGGTCGCGTCCTTGCAGCAATGGCTCGACCAGAATCTCCGGTCTGGAAGGAAGTGGAACGACCGGCGCGTCATCATTTTCACCGAGTATGGCGACACCATGCGCTACGTGCAGCGCACGCTCGGCGCGGCCTTAGAAGATTCGCACCTGGGTGAGGAACGCATCCGGGTGTTTCATGGCGGCATGGGCGACGAAGCTCGTGAAGAGCTGCAGCGCGAGTTCAACGGCGATCCGAAGGAGTATCCGGTTCGGATTCTGATCGCCACCGACGCAGCTCGAGAGGGCTTGAACCTCCAGAATCATTGCGCAGATTTGTTTCACTTCGACGTGCCGTGGAATCCGGCCCGGATGGAGCAGCGGAACGGCCGCATTGATCGGACACTGCAGCCGTCGCCCGAGGTTCGCTGCCACTACTTTGTCTACCCGCAACGGCCAGAAGATGCCGTGCTCGACAAGCTCGTTGAGAAGGTCGAGACCATCCAGAACGAGCTAGGTAGCCTCGGCGAAGTTGTGATGGAGCGGGTCGAGCGCCTGCTTGCTCGGGGCATCGAAAGCGACACGCTGTCGGCCCTCGCTATCGCTGAGCAGCTGCCGGCCCAAG
This sequence comes from Myxococcota bacterium, assembly GCA_048498935.1. Taxonomy (GTDB): domain Bacteria; phylum Myxococcota_A; class Polyangia; order Polyangiales; family Polyangiaceae; genus PMG-095. The sequence continues at coordinate 2,870 of JBEHXA010000116.1, read as the reverse complement.
CGGAGACGACGAAGCGCGAGCTCGAGAGCCAACGGGAGGCGAAGGCGCTGAAGAAGGATATCGATGACGCGCGGCGGGTTCTGCAGAGCTCGCGCAAACTAATCGATTTCCGCGAAGAATTGCTACGTGACGCTATCGACGTTGGCCTCGAGCTGACCGGAGCAGAGAGGCTCAAACCGCTCGACGATGTCGTCGAGGGCCAGCGCGCGTTCGGCTTGCCAGCCCTGCCGCCAAGTTGGGCGCGTACGCTCGACAGCCTGCGAAGGCCCCGCCGACGCGACGAACCGGAGTGGGATTGGCGCAAGGAGCCGCCCCAGCCCGTTGTCTTCAAGGCGCTGGATCGGATGGGTGAAGACCGTGTCCACCTCCACTTGGAGCACCCATTCGTTCAGCGCATTCTGGCTCGATTTCTAGCCCAGGGTTTTGGGGCTCAGGACCTATCGCGTGTGACCATCGTCCCTGACGACCGGGGAGGGGAGCCCCGCGCGATAGCGTTCGGTCGTCTTTCCCTGTTCGGCCCGGGAGCGGCTCGACTACACGACGATCTCGTCCCTGTTGCGGCGCCCTGGCTGGAGTCACGTGGCCCCGGCCACCTAGTCCCGACCAATACCGACGAAGACCGGCAGGCCGTTTCTCACTTAGAGGAGCTGTTGTCGCGTGTGGGCGAGCTGCCGTCCGTCCCAGAACGACTGGCCGCGCGCCTGGCCGCCAACGCTGCAGCAGACTTCGCAACACTTTGGCGCCATGTACGGGACGAGGCGGACGGCCGGGCACATGCGGCGTCGCAACTGCTAAGCGCGCGCGGGCTCAAGGAAGCAGAGGACCTACGCCAGATTCTGAAAGCCCAACGTCTTGAGATCGAGAAGCAGCTGGGCCAGCAGCTCGAGCTCTTCCCGGGCGAGGACATGAAGGAGCAGCAGGAGCAGCGCGAAAGCGAGCGCCAGGACATGCGTTCGCGGCTCAGCCAGATCGAGCGGGAAGCACAGACAGAGCCGGCCGATCTTCAGGCCCTCTACCACGTGAGTCTGAAGCGCTTGGTCCCCGTAGGGCTGGTGTACCTCTGGCCAGTGACGAGTCTATGAAGGGGAAGCCATGAGCGACGCCGATAAGCGATTTCACGAGCAGTGGTTGGGGATGGCGCAACCCGCTGAGGGTCTCGTCGTTTCGCTGCCCGTACTGGTCGAGGCGCAGTGCATGGAAAAGTTGCCGCGCGAAGTCCACGTGCGGTTTCTAGAAGAGCTGATTCAGGATGCGGATGGCCGCCTCCGCATCGACAGCATGCGAAGCCTACTGACGAGGGTGCTCGAGCTGGGGCCAGAGCGCTTCGACGACGAGGGCGCCCTACCGAAGGAGCTGCAGCTCTACGTACCGGAGGGGCGTCAGATGCTGCGCCCAACGTGTGCGCTCAAGTGGCCGAAGGCGCCCGAGACGGAGGCGCTAGCCGCGGAGGCCACGCCAGCCTCAAACGCCGCCCGCCCCTACGCGATGCTCGTTTGGGAGCTTTCGCCCGAAGTTCTCAATCTCGACAAGCCGGAGACCACCACTGGTGCCTGGGAATACCCCGTGCAGGCGAAGTTCGAGCGCCTGCTACGAGAATGCCGAGTCCCAATAGGTCTCCTTTCGAACGGCTACGAGGCACGACTGGTCTATGCGCCGCACGGCGAATCGAGCGGCTGGTTGTCGTTTCGAGTGAACGACATGGCGTCCGTCAGCGGTCGTCCGATATTCGATGCGTTCGTGATGTTGCTGTCGCGCACCCGCTGGTTCGGCGTCGCGCCTGAACAACAGCTGCCAGCCATCTTGGCGGCAAGCCGGAAGCGCAACGCCGACGTCACGAACGAGCTATCTGGGCAGGTCTTTGAAGCGCTGGAGACTTTGCTCGCGGGTTTCGCTGCGGCTGACGAACGCGACGCGAGGTCATTGCTGCGCACCGCCATCGAGCGCGGGGACGAGCACCTCTATGCAGGGCTCCTCAGCGTGCTGCTTCGACTGGTGTTCTTGCTTTACTGCGAAGACCGCGCGCTGCTGCCGGTGGAGCACCCGGTGTTCTCCGCCAACTACAGCCTGATCGGCCTATTTGAACAGTTGCAGGCGGACTTCGGCAAGTATCCGGACACGATGCAGCGCCGTTTTGGCGCGTACCCGCGAATCGTCAGCCTGTTTCGTGCAGTGTTTCTGGGCGTGAAGCACCACGATCTCGACATTCCGTCGCGACGCGGTGACCTCTTCGATCCGAATGAGTACCCCTTTCTAGAGGGTTGGGGGCCTGACGGCAGCGCTCCGATCAACGAACCCGACGCTCGTGCCGCGGTGCAAGTACCGAGCGTTGATGACTTCACGATCTACACGGTGCTCGACAAGCTGCTCTACCTTGACGGGCAACGGCTGTCGTACAAGGCGCTCGATGTCGAGCAGATTGGGAGCGTGTACGAAGCGTTGATGGGCTTTGACGTAGAGCGGCTCGAGTCTCCCGCGGTGCGCATCCGTCTCGGGAGCAAGAAGGGTGCTGCACGGGTCTGGCTGCAGACTGAGAAGCTGCTGACGACGCCAAAGGCCCAGCGCGAACGCTGGCTGCAGGACGAGTACGGCTTCGACAAGGGCGTCGCACAGAAGATCGGAGCAACGGTGACTACCGCCAGCAGCGCCGCCGAAGCTTTGACTGCACTCGAGCAGCTGAGTGGTCGTCGGCCAGAACGGGCTGATGCCGCGGTGCTCGTAATTCAGCCCGGTCCGGAGCGCCGGCGCGCCCAAAAGTCGACGTGACGACGGGAGAGAAGAGGCGCATCGCGCGCGGATCACGTTTCGGGTCGCAAAAAGAGAAGATGCCTCACCGATGATCACCACTGCCTCGTCGATGAGAGAAGATGCCT
>JBEHXA010000115.1:0-15341 GCA_048498935.1 Myxococcota bacterium | reverse complement strand
GCCAATCGCCTTCAATGCCGCTTGAAATACTGGATGTCGCGCTCGCGCTGCATCGCCGCCTTCCTGGTGGCGAACGTGCCGAGGTTGCGCCGCTTGCCGGTCTTCGGGTTCTTCTTGCGCGAGTAGAGGCGCCACTTGCCGCCGGCGAGCTTGCGGATCATCGCCGTCCCCATCCGCGGTCGGCGGACGCGTCGGCGAGCGACTGCGCGAGCCGAGAAGATCGACGCGCGTTGCATCCGCATCGACGGTCTCGTCCGCAACCGGCGGATGATTCGTCGTGCCGCGGCCCAGGATCTCGCCGAGCGCGGCCGGCTTGCCGCTCGCGCCCATCTCGGAGAAGTCGGTCTCGGCGGGATCGAACTGTTCGGGCGGCAGGTGCGTCGGGGCACGAAGCGCCGACATGACGGGAGTCGGGTGATCGATTGGCCGGTCCACCGTGTCGGCGGCATCCGGCGCTGGCGTATCCAGCGTCATCTGCTCGTCGAGCTCCGGCTCGGTGCAGCGCGCGTCGAACACGATCGCGTGCGGGTTGCCCATCGAGATGCGCTGAAAAGTCAGCTCCTCGCCGCGGTGCAGGGCGCGAACTTCACCCTCGCGGGTTGCACGACCCATGCTGACGGTCACGTCGGCCGCGAGACCACGCCGCTCGACCAGCGCACGGCGCGGTCCGGCGTCGGTGTCGATCACCAGCTCCACGCGCGGCTGCTCGGGGGCGATCCGACGCGCGAGCGACAGCGCCACGCAGCGCAGGCCATTGCCGCAGCCTTCCGGCCGCGAGCCGTCGGCGTTGAGCACCACCATGCGACCGTGGGCGCCGGACGTGACCGGCGGAGCTGCGAGCAGCACGCCGTCCCCTCCCACGCCGTAATGCCGGTCGCACAGCGTGCGCGCCTGCTCGGGAGCCAGGTCCCGCTCACCCGCGCTCACGACCAGGAAGTCGTGGCCGATGCCCTCGTACTTTTCGAACCGCAACGCCATCAGAGAGCCCTCAGGGTAGCCAGCCCTGCGAAAGACCGCCACCTTCGCCAGCAATACCGGCCCTGTGCTACACCCCCGGCCTTCGATGCGACGCCCCTTGCTCGTCAGCGGCTTCATGGCCAGCGGCAAATCCAGCGTCGGCAAGCGCGCCGCCGAGGTCGCGGGCCGGCCCTTCATCGACCTGGACGCGCGCATCGAGGCGCGTTTCGGCATGCCCATTGCCCGGCTCTTCGCCGAGCGCGGCGAGGCCGTGTTTCGCGACGCCGAGCAAGAGGAGCTCGCCCGCCTACTCGCAGGCGAGGGCGGCCCGGCCCCCGTGGTTGCCCTGGGCGGTGGCTGCTTGGTGCGACGCCAGCTCCGCCTCCAGGCCATCGACCAAGCGGTGGTCGTCTCGCTCCAAGTGTCGCCCGACGAGGTCGTGAAGAGGGTGGGTAGCGACTCCAGCCGCCCCAACCTGGCCGGCGATCCACGGCGCCGGGCCGAGGAGCTCTTGGAGCTCCGAGCCGTCGCCTACGCGGAAGCGCATGAGCGCTTGCAGACGGAGGGGGTTTCGATTGACGAGCTCGCGGCGCGCGCGCTGCAAGTTTGGCAGCGCGACCCAATCGCCGTCGCCGACGAAGAGCGCTCCTACTCGGTCGACATCGGCAGCGGCGTCGGCCCCGCCGAGTTGCTGGCTGCTTGTGGCTCAGCGACGTCGCTCATGCTGGTGAGCGACCAAAACGTCGCGCCCTTGCACGCCGCCAAGCTGGAGGCCCAGCTCGGCTCGGCCAACAAGAAGGTCGCGCGACTCGACTTCGTCCCGGGCGAGCAGCACAAGAATTTGGCCTCGATTCAGGCCGTGCTGGAAGCAGCTCTCGCGGCCGGACTCGATCGCAAGAGCCGGCTCGTCGCGCTGGGCGGTGGTGTCACCACCGACATGACCGGCTTCGCTGCGGCGAGCTACCTGCGCGGCGTCGATTGGGTCGGCCTGCCGACGACGCTGCTGGCGATGGTCGACGCGTCGGTGGGCGGCAAGACCGGCGTCGACCTGGGCAGCGCCAAGAACGCGGTCGGCGCCTTCTGGCAGCCGAAGCGCGTGTTGTGCGACGTCGATTACCTGAAGACCGAGCCGGCGCGCGGCTACCGCAGCGCCTTGGCTGAAGTGGTGAAGACCGCGCTGATCGGCGACCCGGAGCTGTTCGAGCTGCTGGAGCGCGAAGCCACCGGTATCGCGGCACGCGACGCGCAGCTGCTCACCGACATCGTGCGCCGCTGCATCCGCGTCAAAGCTCGCGTCGTCAGCGCGGACCCGCGCGAAAACGGCCTGCGCGCCGTGCTGAACCTCGGTCACACCGTCGGCCACGCGCTCGAAGCGCACGCAGGCTTCGAACGCCTGACCCACGGTGAAGCCATCAGCCTGGGCCTGGTCGCGGCGCTGGGCATCGGCCAAAAGCTCGGCCATACCCCGCGCGAGCTAGCAGAGCGCACGCGCCTGCTCCTCGGCAAGCTGCAGCTACTCAGCGACTTGAGCCAAGAACCGCTCGCCGAGGCCGCCGAGCTCATCGGTCACGATAAGAAGCGCGCAGGCAGCCGCGTCACGTTCGTGTTCGCGCGCGGGGTCGGCGACGTGATCACGGCGCCGGTCGACCTCGCCGAGCTGCGTGAGCTCACGCGCAGCCTCACTTGATGCCTTCGAAGCGGCAGGCGGAGTTGCAGCCGTCGCCGTTCCTCGAGTTGCCGTCGTCGCAGCTCTCGCCTTTGTCCTTGTGACCGTCGCCGCAGAAGCCTGCGCGCGAGCAGTCGGGATTGCAGGTGCCGTAGCTGCCGTCGTTGACGCCGTCGTCGCAAGCTTCGTCGATGGTCACGACGCCGTCACCGCAGTGGCTCTGGCAGGTCGACTTGGTGAGCTCGAAGTCGTCGAGCGAGAGGCCGTAAGTCGAAGCGCTGGTGTTGCGCTCGGCCTGGAACACCACGATTTCGTAGACGCTACCCTCGACCAGGTCGAGAGGATTGCCCTCGATGTCGGCGGTGAGCGCGTTGATGGTGACGCTGTCCAGCGTGCGCCCGTGGGTGCCACTGATGTCGACGGTCAGCTTGCCGTTGACGAACACCCACACGTCATCGTCACCGTTGAAGGTCAGGGTCGCGTTCTTGTCCGCGTGGTACTCGAACCAGTAACGCACCTCGCTCGTGAAGTGAAAGTTGTGGTTCGTGTTCTTGTAATTGCCGAAACCCTGGCCATCGAGCGGGAAGAAGCTGGTGTTGTCGTAGGCGTAAACACCTTCGGCGTTCTTGGTCAGCTTGAGCGTGGACAGGATGGTCTGGTTCACGTCCGGCACGTCCAGGTACCACTGGCTGAAGCTGTTGAAGTCGCGGTCGCCGTAGCCGCAGAACCACACGTTGCGGTTGTCGACGGTCATATACAGCGGACCGGTGGCCGCGCCCTTCTTGGCGTTGCAGGTGGCGGCCGCGAGCGTGCCGGTAGGTTGCGTGATGCCGGCTCCCGGCACGATGTCGGTGCAGCCGTTCGCGTCGCAGCTCGCGTACCACTTGAACACGGGGCGCCCGAGCAAGCTCACGCCTTCGGGCGTGGTGTCGGCGGCGGTGCCGAGCGTCGTTCTCACCCAAATGTCTTCTTTGGGGGAGCGGTCGATCGGATCCTTGCTCGTCCATTGAAACGCGACGTGACCGCCGTCTTCGTAGGCTTTGAAGTCGCGGTACACGATCGGGATTTCGAGGTCGCCGCCAGCTTCCTCGGCGCAGGTCCAGCCCGGCTCTACCTGACAGGTGCTGGAGCACCCGTCGCCGTCGCGTGAGTTGCCGTCGTCGCAGGCCTCGGCGCCGAGCTTGATGCCGTCGCCGCAAGCGCTGGTGCAGGGCGCGGGCGGGACGCAGGTCGGCTCCCGCTCGCAGTAGATGTTGCAGCCGTCACCCAGGCAGTGATTGCCGTCGTCGCAAGCCTCGCTACCTTCGACCATGCCGTCGCCACAGTTGGTGGGGGTGCAGGGCTCGCCCGCCGTCTCGCACGCATAGTTCGGCTCGACGCTGCAGGTCGCGCCGCAGCCGTCGCCGGCGGTGGTGTTGCCGTCGTCGCACAGCTCGAGCCCGGCCAAGATCCCGTCGCCGCACGCGGCAGCTCGGCACATCGCGCCCGGTACTGGGCACACATAGCCCGACTCGAGCACGCACGTGGCGTTGCAGCCGTCGCCGTCCGTGAGGTTACCGTCGTCGCACTCTTCGCCATCGGGCTGCAGCATGCCGTCGCCACACACGACCTCCGTCGGGCTATCGCAGCTGCCGTCGGCGCAATCGTCACCGCCGTCTCCGAGATCGATCTTGAGACCGCCGGTGCCACCGCCGCCTCCTGCAGATTTTGCACCGGTACCTGCAGAACTTCCGCCCGCATCCGATCCGGCGCCTGCCTCGGAGATGGGCGAATCATCGCGATCCACGCTGGGATTGCCCGATCCGCACGCCAGCGGGGCTGCCAGCGCCAGCGCAAGAGCTGCGACGTAGTACGGGCGAGATCCAGCCGGCGAGGAACGGAGCTTCATGGCCATCTGTTTTGCAACGGCCATGCCGCCCGACCCTTGAGAGCAGCGCGTCCGCGCAGTGCGTGCGCCTACCACATCGAACGCCGCTTTTGGCTCTCGCTCGCGTTGGCGTGCGGGTATCCTGTTGTAGGAGCTCGCGTAGGGACTGCTTGGGGATCACAGGGTTCGTCACTCAACCGTTTCGCGCGCTCGCTCGCCTACGGCTACGTCCGCGAGGCCTTGAGCCACTTCGAGCGCGCCGAGCACCTCGCAGCGAGCGGCAACGACGACGCTGCGCTCCGCTTCAACGCCTGCGTGCGCATGATGGAGCGCTACGGCTTGTCGGCCCCGCAGCTCGAAGAACGCGAGCAGTTCCTGGAGTAACCCGCCCGCAGGCCGCCCGCGATCCGTCGAACCCCGACGGCACTTTCCTTTGTCTGACCGGAGCCATGGCGGTCGAGCTCGCGCCAGGGCCCCGACGCCGTCTGCGCGCTCGGCGTCGACGCTCCGGCGCCGTGCACCACCTGTTCCGACCGAGTACCGCTCTGTCGCGACCGTGCCCTGAATCCGCAGCACTGACGCAGCAGATAAGCCCGGACAACCCCTGCCATTTCGCAGGCGTCGCGCGGCGTTTCCCACACCTGGCGCGGTGCGCGCACAAGGGCGCTTATCGAAGCGCGTTCGCACATTCTTTGGCGCAATCGCGAACTGGACTCTAAGCTTCGTGTTGCTGGTGCGCGAAGCTCGCGCTCGGCAAGGTAGCCATGCGTCGCTTCTTCGCCAAACCATTGCTCGCTCTCGGAATCGCCGGTCTCGCTGCGTCCGCGCTGCCGAGCTGCGCCACCAACGACAGCATGATGTTCATCATGGGTGTCTATGCGCGCAAACAAGGCACCTGCACGCCCAAAGCGGAAGAGGGCGCGCCGATCTGGGCCAACGGTAGGTTCGACCGCATGTTCGCGAGCGACTACACGGCGGCGCTGCTGGTCGGCAACCAAATCGTGGAACGCGGCTCGAAAGAGCAGCTGCGCACGGAAACTTCGCGCGTGTCGTTGAAAGGCGCCGAGGTCACGCTAGAAAACCTGAAGGGTGCCGAGCTCGCGCCGCCCTTCTCTTCGACCGCGACTGGCTTCGTGGACGCCGCCGACGGCACCGACCCCTCGATCACCGTGATGTACGCGACGCTGATCCCGGCGTCGCTCGCGCAGGATCTACCCCCCGGTACCCTGGTCGCCAAGGTGCGCGTCTTCGGCGATACCTTGGGCGGCGAGGACGTGGAGTCGGGCGAGCTCTCGTTCCCGATCGAGATCTGCGACGGCTGCTTGGTCGCCTACACCGCCGCGACGCGTGATTTGACCGCCGGCGGCACCGAATACATGTGCAAGGTAGCGACCGACGCGGCCGGAGCGGTCACCACGGACGTGGACCTCCCGTGTGAGCTCGGCGTCGACCTGCCGGTGCCGTGCACCGTGTGCTCGGGTACCTACGAGGTCTGCCTGCGCCCGGCATGCAATCCGGCCGTCAGCGACCCCCTCGCCGCCGACTGCCCGATGCCGTGAGCGCGACTCTGCGCGGGCTCACCGCCTTCGCGTTGCTCGCCGGCGCGCTGCTCGTCTCGACGCCGAGTCACGCGCACCCGCAGTGGAACGCGGGCTGGGAGACCGGCTTGTGCGGCAGCGGCAGCACGATCGGCTTCGACGAGCTCGGCTGGTGCAACGCGCTGCACGGTGACTTGATGCTGCTGCGCGAGCGCAGCCGCGACTTTGGCCTCGGGCCTGGGCTGCGGCTCGGCACCGTGAGCTTCGACGACTTTCGGCTCGGCGCCGGCCTCAGCGTGCTGCTGCCGGTCTTGGAGTCTTTTCCGCTCGTCGTCGAAGCGGGGCCGCAGCTCCGTAACTTCGAGCAGCCCGGTGTCTACGGCAGCCTCTTCTTCGGGCTGCGCAGCTACAACCACTACGGTAGCTACGAGATGGCCGGCGGCCTGGCGCTCACGGCCGAGCACTCCTTCGCGGACGGCACGCCGTCCACGCTCTGGTTCACGGCTCGCATCGACGGCCTGTGGCTCGCGATGCCGTTCATGCTCGCTTACAACGCGCTCCGCAAATAGACGAAAGGCGCCGGGCCGAAGCCACAGCGCCTTTACGTGTCGCGAGCGAAGGTTCAGTTCGAGAAGAAGATCGCTTCGATCTCGTTCTTCACTTCTTCTTCGGTCTGCTTGCGGGCGATCGCGATCTCCTTGACGATCAGCGTGCGCGCGGTGTCGAGCATGCGGCGCTCGCCGAACGACAGCTGCTTGTTCGCCTTCAGGCGATACAGATCGCGCAGCACCTCGGCCACGTCGTAAATCGAGCCGGTCTTGATCTTGTCCATGAAGCCGCGGTAGCGGCGGTTCCAGGTCTGCGTGTCGAAGCCGATCGTGCGCTCCTTCAGGATGTCGAAGATCTCGCGGATCTCTTGCTCGCTGATCACTTGGCGCAGGCCCACGGCATTCGCGTTAGAAACCGGCACCATGATGCGACGATCCGTGTCCAAGATGCGCAGCACGTAGAAGCGCTGGCGAGTTCCGGCGATGTCCTTCTCATCGATGCTGACGACTTCCGCGACGCCTTGCGCCGGGTAAACCGCCTTATCGCCGACCTTGAACTCAACTTCCTGGCTTGACTGCATGACGACTCCTTGTGACGCGAGAGCCTTGGTAGACCCTCGCCCGCTTCGTGGTGCTAGAAGTGCACTCGAAGCGATGATTTGATCCGAGCTGAACGAGCTACGTCCCTTTGTTCCCATTTCTCGGCTTGAAAGAATGGCGCGAGCTGAACGGTCGGGGCATGAACTTCATTCCAACGTCGGGAGACGCGCAACGCGGTGGAAACGCGCTTCGCTACCTGGCACCCTGATTTTGGGTCAGGATTCGCCAGGCGCGGCACTGTAGTGTCTGGCAACGAATGTGTCAAGAAACTCGCTCGAAATTGCAAGTTTTCAAGGAAATTTGCGTGATTGTTTTCCGGGCAGTTGCAGATCCGCTAGGCGCCCGCCGCCGTGATCCCGCGCGCGCCGTAGCTCAGCCCGGGCTCATTAGATGCGCGGCGCCACCGGCGCATTCTGTCTGACTGGAACGACGAGCTTGCGCGCGATCGAGTTTCGGAACGGCTTCGCTCACGCTTCGGCTAGCCGTTCGAGCAGGCCAAAGCGCACGCCTCGATCCGAGACTAGCGTTTGAGTCGCATTGGCACGGCGCAGAACTTCACGGACGATCAGCGCTCCGGCCACGATCACATCGGCGCGCTTCGGCTCGAGGCCGGGCAAATCTTTGCGCACTGCAAATGGCACCTCGCTCAGGTCGCGGCACAGCCGTTCGACGGCGCTGAGCGTCAGTGCAGCCCCGTGCACGCGTGCACCATCGTAGGGCACAAGCCCCAACTCGACCGCTTTGAGCGTGGTCACCGTACCCGCAACACCTATCAGGGTGACGCTGCCACTGACGCTGCTCAGCGGCGTCGCGGTGGCCAAAGCACCGGCAATATCCGCCTCGATCGCGTGAAGCTCGGCGGCGCTCGGCGGATCGCTTTTCACGTGCCGCTCGAACAAGCGCACGCTGCCGATGTCGAGGCTCACGCGCTGCTGTGGCGCGCTCTTGTGCGCGGCGCTGCCGAGGATGAGCTCGGTGCTGCCGCCACCGATGTCGAAGACCAACAGCTCGCCGGCGACGTCGAGCCCGCTCAGCGCTCCGCGAAAGGTCAGCTCGGCTTCTTCGTCCCCCGCGATCACGCGCGGGCGCTTGCGGAGCAGCCGCTCCGCCTCGTCGAGGAACGCGGCGCCGCCCTCCGCGTCGCGCAGCGCGCTCGTGCCGACGACGTCGAGGCGTGTGGCGCCGTGACGCGCGAGCTCGGTCGCGTAGTCGCGCAAGCAGTCCAGTGTGCGCGCGCTGGCGGCAGGGTCGAGCCGGCGCGTCTTGTCGACGCCCTGACCCAAGCGGGTGATGGTGGCTCGCTCGACGATCGGGCGCAGGCTCTGAGCGGCGCCGGCGTCCACCACGGCGATCGTGAGCAGGACCGAGTTAGTCCCGATGTCGATCGCCGCGATGGGGCCGTGATCGGAGCGGCGGTTGGGGTCAGCTCGCTCGGTCAGGGTTACTTCGTCGCCAGGCTCTTCAGATTGAGCATCTCTTCCATGTTGGGCTGGACGACCAGCTCGACACGGCGGTTCTTGGCGCGACCCTCGTCGGTGTCGTTCGAGGCGACGGCGCCCGTGTCACCGAAGCCGGCAGCGCTCCAGTAAGCCGGGGTGAGGCCGGCGCCCTGCTTGTCTTGCGGGGTCGTGAGCAGCACGAGCACGCTGCGCGCGCGCATGGCCGAGAGGCCCCAGTTGTCCTTGAACTGACCGCCGGCGAGCGGCTTCGAGTCCGTGTAACCGGCGACCTGGAACTGGCGCTTGGAGAGGTCCGAATCGCTGCGAATGACCTCGCCGACCTGGAGCAGGATCTTCTTACCCTCGTCCTTCAGGCTGTCCTTACCCGAGTCGAACAGCACGTCGCCCGGCAGCTGGATCAGCATGCGGTTGTTGCGAACTTCGACCTTCAAACCGAGCTGCGTGAGCTTCTGCAGCTTGCTCTGCAGGAGCTCGAAGCGCTTGCGGATCGCGTCGAGCTGCTCGGTGCGACGCGCGTACTCTTCGAGCGCCTTGCGCTGCTCGGCGATGCTGGCGTTCGCGTTCTCGAGGTTGATGCCGCGCTCGGTGAGCTGCTTCTTCAGCTCCTCGATCTCCTTGATGGCCGCGGCGTTGTCGGCTTGCGCCTTCTTGTGCGCTTCCTGCTGGGCCTTCAGGTCTGCGGCGAGCTTCTCGTTCTCGCGCACCTTCTGATCCCACTCCTCTTGGGAGTAGCCGCACGCCGACAGCGACAGCGAGGTCATCAGGATGAAGGGCAACGTGGCTCTATGGGCTAGACGTGAGAGGTGCATGACTTGCTTCTTGCTCCGACTGCTGGGGATCTGAACGACTCGCGACCCTGGCGCGAACGCGCGCGAGTGGTTGCGAGCGACGCGAAACTAGTTGCTTCGCTCAGGCGGTGGAAGGGTGATCGCCGCTGGCTGCTCGGCCCAATTTGCGGAGTTCCTCGCCCCTCGAGAAACGACTCCGCGTGCGCCTGACTGGCGTTCGTTAACTAATCAGAATCACTTCTGTTTTAGCTCATTGACGTCGTGGTTGCGCGGGATCTTGGGGCTGGCGTTTGTTCACTGCACAAGTGCGTCGTTTGCAACTTTTGCGTAGTCGAGAAGGCGGTTTCTTCCGGTCGTTGCAAAGCGCAAATGAATTTTTTTCGTTGACACATCACACTAGGTGGCAATATACGTCGTGCAACATACCCTCGGGCTGTCGGCACTCACGCCGGCTCCCCGAATGCCTGGGAGGCAAACGAAAATGGCTGCTAAGAAGACCAAGACCAAGTCCGCCCGTAAACCCGCCGCCAAGAAGGCCCCGAAGGTCGCGAAGAAGCGCGGCAAGAAGGCCGCCAAGAAGGCCGGCAAGCGCAAGAAGAAGGCCGCCAAGAAGGCCTGATATGCGCGGGTTCCGAGCAACGCGGCCAAGCCACACGGCTAGCTGCTGAGCTCGGACTCGGGATGCCGGTGTCTCCCGTGAGCTTCACGCTCACCCTCGAGCCCGGCACCGAGCACGCGGACAGTCACTCGCTGACCCGTCCGCGTGCTCGGGGACCGAATTAAAGCCGTAACCGGGCGAACCGCCCGTCTCCGTACGGCCCCTAAGCTGCCCAACCGCAGCCCGATTGCAGAAGCCAACGTAGCGACACTCGGTCTCACCGAGCGCAGGCCTCGGGCTGCTGCCGTTCTGATGCGTGGTGTCGAGTACCTGGGAGAGTTTACAGGGGGGACTGCGTTTTGGCAGCCCCTTCCGCGATCAGTCGCCCAAGTACAGCTTGAGGGAGGCGGCGGCTTCGCGGCGGTCGAAGGGGACGCCGGTGAGCTCGTCGCGCTTGGAGATGTCTTCGAAGAGTTGGGTGAGGAAGCCGTGGAAGGCCATGCACTCGTCGATGGCTGCTTCGAGGCGCGTGGGGTCGACGAGATCGGTGTCTTCGAGGCCCGAGAGCGCGGCCATGAAGGCGTCGAAGCGCGGGTAGTCGCTCGAGCGGAGGAGCGGGTAACCCATGGCGCGGAAGTACGCCAAGAACTCGCGCACGTATTGGAAGTTGTAGAGCGCGGCCCAGCGATCGTCGGAAGGCGAGTGCACGGCCTTGCTCGAGAAGGCGCGCACGATCTGCGCGAACATCCAGACGTCGCGGCGCAGGCGCTCGCTGGTTTCGCGGCGCGCGGCGTGGTCGTCGAAGACGCCGCCTTCTTCGAGGGTGACGCCGAGCGCCTTGCCGAGGAAGAGCACGGCGTTTTGCAGCGCGGGGCGCAGGTTGGCGACGCTGGCGCCGACGCGCTGCTTGAATTCTTTGGCGTTGAGCTCGGCGTCGAGGGCAGGGATGTCGTGCTGGAAGGCGCGCCGCATTTCCAGCCGCAGGCTGCCCGCGATGCCTTCCAGCGCGCTCTTGATGCCGATCAGGCGGTGGCCGGAGGCGCGCAGCGAGGTGGTGCGCTCGCGGATTTGCGAGGCGGGCACGCTCATCAGGTCGCGCTCGAAGCTTTCGGAGAGCAGCTCACCGGAGCGCTGGCGCAGGTAGTCGCTCAGCGCGCGCGCGTCGGAGCGCAGCACGCTGAGCACCAGGTAAGTGCTGCCGACCTGTTCGCGACGCTTGCCCTGCTCGTTCAAGATGCGCGTGAGCAGCGTGAGGTAGCGCAGCATCCGAAACAGCGACAAGAACGTGAGCGCCACCAGGCGGTGTGCCTCTGGCCCAGGCACGCTGCGGATCAGGTCGAGCACCTGCGCGCTCTTGATGCGGTCGAACTCGGGCCGAAACTCGAGCGCGCTCAGCGGGTTGAAGTACGCGCTGCGATCGATCTCGCGATAAACGCCGGACAAGGCGGCGTGAAATAGGCGGAACGGGACGCGCGGCGTGCGCAGCAGCCCTTCGACGACCTCGGCGCCCGCGGTCAGGCCGTGGCGCAGCGTGGTGAGGCTCTCTTCCGGCGTGCCCTGCGTGGAGCCTTGAAGCAGGCGGGTGCGCGCGTTGTCCTCGGGTAGCACCGTCTCGAGATAGCGATGGAAGACGAAGGCGCGATCGGCCGAGCCCAGGAGCTGGCGCGCCAAGCCGATACTGCGCGTGAGGCCGTCGTGAAAGACGCCGAGCGCGCTCCGAAAATCCAAGCCCACGATGGCCGTGCGGCGCGGCGGACCGGGATGATTGCGCGGGTTGGAGAAGCAGGCGGCCGCCTTGAGCAGCACCTCGAACTCGAACAGCGTCTCGTCTTTGCCTTCGAGCTCCAGCGCCGCCAGCCACTGCTCACGTTGCGCGCGCTGCTCGCGCTTTAGCGCGCGCGTCTCGCTGAGCAGCGATTGATACGGATCCTCTGCCGCGACCAGCGGGAATAGGCTTCGACGCGGCGCGATCGAGTTCACGTCAATTCAGGTTGTACGGATAGTTGACGGTGCTGTCCATGCCGCGCGACGACGGCGGAAACTTGATGCCTTGCACGACCTTGATCGCGCAGCCGACGACGGCCGGTGACTTCAAGGTCGAGCGCTCTTGGTTGAGCTCGGCCTTCTTCACCTTGCCGTCCGGGTCGATCACGAAGTGGATGACCATGTCGCCCTTCAAATCGGGCAGGTCTTTCTTGGCCTTGTCCATGCAGTCGCGCACGGGCTGGCGGTTGTCTTTCACGATCTTGGCGATCACTTCCATGGTGCGCGTCTCGGTCTTGCCTTCCGCGCCGGGCGGCACCTTCTCGCTCTTGGCTTCGGCCTCGCCGGTCCAGGCGCCCTCTTCGGGGTCGGCGGGCTTGTCTGCGGCTGGCTCGGCCGGTGCCGGCTCGGCTGCGGGCGCATCTGCAGGCGTTTGCGGGGGCGGCGTCGCTTGCCCACCACACGCCCAGAGCACCAGCGGAACCATCACGGCGAACGCGCGCTTCATGACTCGTGACTAAACACCCGAAGCTCGCTCACCACAAGCCCAGAAGGCGAGTGCACCACTGCAACGCGAAGGCTTTAACCCGCCTTCAGAAATGGATCCCACTCCTCGTAGGGAGTGCGGGCGACGAGGAGGATTTGGGTGGCGGTGGACCAGCGCGGGCGGTGTGGCGGGCGCAGTAAGGTCATGCCGGCTTCGGGCGGAGTGCGCCGGCCCTTCTTCAAATTGCAGAAGCGACACGAGACGACCAAGTTCTCCCAAGAGTCTTGGCCGCCGCGCGAGCGAGGCATCACGTGATCGACGTTGAGATCGCGCTGGCTCGGGCGCTTGCCGCAGTATTGGCATTGGAACTGATCGCGCAGCATCAAGTTCTTGCGCGTGAGCCGCACTACGGCGCGCGGCGTGCGCTCGTAGCGGAGGAGGTGGAGCACGCGCGGTACGCGGATCTCGCGGCCGATGATCGGCAAGCCGTCGTCGGCGTCGCGCACCGGCAAGTTGAGCCACTGCGAGAAGTCGTGCGTGTCGCCCTCGTGATCGACGGCGTGCGCCGCACCGCCGTAAAGCAGACAGAAGGCGCGCTTGGCGGTCGCGACCGTGACGGGCGCGAAATGCCGATTCAAAAGCAGCACGGGCAAGCTCAGGACGTCGCGCTGCGACGGTCTCGCGGTGGCCTCGGTGCCCGTGGGCTCCACGGATGATCAATCTAGCGCGGTCCGCGGCGTTTGGGGAAAACGCCCCGGATCTGCCGCGAATCCGCGGGTGGGCAGAGGTTTCGAAACAATCTCTTCGCCTCACCCCGAAACCTGGGCCAGAGTCCCGCCGGTCTGCCGCTCCCGCTTCCCAACCGCGACAACATGACTCGATTCGGTCTCTCCCTCCTCCCGTTGATCTTGGCGCTCGCGTCGGGCTGCTCGCCCGCCGGCAGCGAAGCGGAATGGCCGCCGACCGCCAAGAAGTGGTTCGAGCGCGCTGACGCCAGCTTCCGCGCCGGCGACATCGACGACGCCGAGACGGCCGTGGAGAGCGCGCTCCGCGCCGACCCGCCGCGTTTGGAGATCCGCCTGCTCGCCGCGCGCATCGCGCTGGCGCGCCTCGAGTACGCGAAGGCCGTCAAGCTGCTCGAAAACATCGAGGAGACGGAGGCGCGTTCGATTCGCGGCCGCGCGCTCTGGTACTCGGGCGAGATCGAGAAAGCCGCCGACGATCTCGAGCGCCTCGTGGCCGATCCGGAAGTGCGCGATCCGTGGGCAGCAGACATCGCCAAGCTTTCGCGGCGTGGCATCGGTCGCAAGCCTTTCTCGATGACGGGCGGCATGGTCGCGGTCACCGAGATGCCGCGCGTCGGCACCGCCGCGCTGATCGTCCCGCTCGAGATTTCGGGCGAGCCCGCGCTCGGCTTGATCGCGACGGGGACTGCAGAGGTGGTGCTCGATGCGAGCCGCGGCGCCGAGCCGACTTGGGTGTCGATGCGCTTCGGCGACAAGATCGAGGTGCGCGACGTGCCGGCGTTGGCGAAGGACCTTTCCGGCATTTCGCGCCAGGTGAACGCGCCGATCCGCGCGCTTTTGGGCGTGAATTTGCTGCGACACCTGCACCCGACCTTCGACTTCATGGGCGGGCAGTTCGTGGTGCGAAGCTTCGAGGCGCCGCCTCCGCCCGAGGCCACGGCGGTCAAGCTCAACTACGTGCGCGGTGGCGGCATGTTGCTGCGCGGCGCGGTCGGCTCGAACGCAGCTCAGGTGCCGGCGTCACTGCTGGTCGACACGTCCATTCCGTTCCCGGTCGCGCTCGACGACGACGGCTGGAAGAAGGCGGGCGTGCCGCAGTCGAGCCTGCGCGCAGTACCCAACCAGGGCTCGCTGCGCCAAGGCATCGTGCCGCTGCTGCGCCTCGGCGCGTTCGACGTGCCCAGCGTGCCGGGGCTCGTGGGCAACGAACCGGTGAAGGAACGCGAGACCGGTCTGGGCATCGATCTCGACGGCCTGGTCGGCTCGGGGCTGTTCGCCAGCTTCCGCGTGACGCTGGTCGACGGTGGTCGCACCATGTGGCTGGAAGATCTGCCGCGCGAGGCGCTCAACCAGCAGCCCATCGACTGGAGCAGCGACGAGCCGGTCGACGACAGCGTGTACGACGAGCTCGACAAGGAAGACGCGGCGCCCGCCGGCAAGGGCACCAAGCCCCCGGCCGGCGCCGGTAAGGCCGGCGCCGCGCCCAAGCCGGCTGCCGCGCCGAAGCCCGCGCCGGGGACGAAATGAGCGAGACGCAGCTCGCCATCTACGCCGGTAGCTTCGACCCGCCGACCTTCGGTCATTTGGACCTGGTCGATCGCGCCTCCAAGCTGTTCCCTCAGGTGATCGTCGCCATCGGCATCAACCGCACGCGAGCTGCCTTGTTTTCGGTCGAGCAGCGACTCTCGCTGATGACCGAGATCTGCGCGCCCTACGCCAACGTGAGGGTGGAGTCGTTCGAAGGCTTGTTGGTCGACTACGGCAAGCGCGTCGGCGCGCGCGTGGTGGTGCGCGGTCTGCGCGCCGGCACCGACTTCGAGTACGAGCTCCAGATCGCGCACGCCAACGCGGACTTGCGGCCTGAAATCGACACCGTGTTCTTACCGACGCGCACGAATTACGGCTTCATCAGCGCGTCGCTGGTGCGCGAGATCGCGAGTCACGGTGGTGACGTGAGCCGATATGCTCCCGAGTCCGTTTGCGCTGCGCTTCGCACCAAGTTCGGCAAATAGGGCGGGTATTTCGGGGTGGGGCGCTTAACCCGGCGCGACCGCGGCCGCAGTGTTTGCTAGCCGGCCGACCTCGACGACCAGGCTAGCAAAC
>JBEHXA010000114.1:0-15350 GCA_048498935.1 Myxococcota bacterium | reverse complement strand
ACGCAGGCTCGGCTCGCGCAGCTTGAGCAGGTCGCGCTCGACGCCTTCGATGGTTTCAGCGTCGAACAGCTCGCGCAGCTCGGCTTCACCCAGCAAGCCGCGGAGCTCTGCCTGGTCGAGCACCAGCGCTTGCGCGCGTCGCTCGGCGAGCGGTGCGTCGCCGTCGTAGATGAAGTTACCGACGTAAGAAAAGAGCAGCGTGCTCGCGAACGGCGACGGGCTTTGCGCATCGACCGGTACGAGCGCGACTTCACGTCGGCGAATTTGCTGCAGCAGCTCGACTAGCGCTGGCAGATCGAAGACGTCTCGCAAACATTCGCGGTACGTCTCCAAGATCATCGGGAACGACGGATATTGGCTGGCGACGCGCAGCAAGTCCGAGGCGCGGCGGCGCTGCGCCCACAGCGGAGTGCGACGCTTGGGGTCGCGCTTGGGGAGCAGCAGCGCGCGTCCAGCGTTTTCACGAAAATGCGCGGCAAAAAGCGAGCTCTTGGCGAGCCCCTGCACGACGAGCGCCTCGACCTCGTCGGGGTCGGGCGCGAACTCTTCGGCGGAGAGCTGCTCTTCGGTGTCGGGCAGGCGGAGCACGATGCCGTCGTCGGACCACACTGCATCGAGCTCGGCGTTCGCGCCGTTGCGAAAGCGCTCACAGATAGCCATGGCCCACGGGGCGTGCACTCGGCGCCCGAACGGGCTCAAGATGCACACCCGGTAGTCGCCCACCTCGTCCTTGAAGCGCTCGATCACGATCGCTCGGTCGCTCGGCACCACCGCAGTGGCGGCGCGCTGCTCGTGCAGGTACTCGAGCAGCGTTTGGCTGGCGCCGCTGTCGAAGCCGTGCTGCTCCCGCAGATGCTCGGCAGCCTGCAGCATCGGTTGCTCGACCAGCTCGCGTGTGAGCGCGCCGATCTTGCGCCCAAGCTCGACGGGGCGCCCTGGTCCACCGCCGCGCCAGAACGGCATCTTGCCCGGCTGGCCTGGCGCCGGGCTCACCAGCACGCGGTCGTGCGTGATCTCGTCGATGTGCCAGGAGCTGGCGCCGAGCAAGAAAATGTCGCCGGCGCGCGACTCGAACACCATCTCTTCGTCGAGCTCACCGACCCGCACCGGCTTCTCGCTGTTGGATAGAAAAACGCCGTAAAAACCCTGATCCGGGATGGTACCGCCGCTCACCACCGCGATACGGCGCGAGCCAGCCCGCGCTGCGATCTCGCCGCTCACGCGGTCCCAGGTGATGCGGGGCCTCAGCTCCGAAAACTCGTCGGAAGGGTAGCGCCCCGCCAAGAGCTCGAGCACGCCGTCGAAGGAGGGGCGCGGCAACTCACTGAACGGAGCCGCACGCCGGCAGAGATCGAACAGCTCCTCCACTTGGAGCGGCGTGGTCGCCACCATGGCGACGATTTGCTGCGCCAGCACGTCGAGCGGGTTCCGAGGGTAACGGGTGGCCTCTACCGCGCCCTCGTGCATGCCGCGCGCCACCACGGCGGCGGCAGGTAGCTCGCCCTTGTGCTTCGGGAACACGATGCCGTGCGATGTTTCGCCCACGCTATGGCCGGCGCGGCCGATGCGCTGCAAGCCGGAAGCGATCGACGGCGGCGCCTCGACCTGCACGACCAGATCGATTGCCCCCATGTCGATGCCGAGCTCGAGCGACGACGTGGCGACCAGGGCGCGCAGCTTGCCGAGCTTGAGCTGATCTTCGACGAAGGCGCGCTGATCTTTGGCGAGCGAGCCGTGGTGGGCGAGCGCCAGCTCTTCACCCGCAAGCTCGTTCAGGCTTTGGGCGAGCCGTTCGGCGAGGCGGCGGCTGTTGACGAACACCAGCGTGGAGCGATGCTCGCGAATCAGCTGCACGAGCGGCGCGTGGATCTCCGGCCAATTGGACTTGGGTGAGGCGGCGGCCGGCGGCGCACGCAGCTCGGTTTCATTCGGGTCGGCTTCGCCCAGGACGCCGCGCGCGGCGGCCCGCACCTCGACGTGCAGGCGCGGCGGCATACGAGCATCGACGATTTCCACCGGACGCTGCGCGACCTGCTCGCCGGTGACCTGGAAGCCGCCGAGCAAATGCGCCGCTTCGTCGAGCGGGCGCTGCGTGGCCGAGAGACCGATGCGCTGCAAGGGACGTTCGGTTTGGCGCAGCCCTTCGAGCCGCTCCAAGGACATGAACAGGTGCGCGCCGCGCTTGGTCGGCAAGAGCGCGTGAATTTCGTCGATGATCACGGTCTCGAGCGTGGCGAAATGGCGCGCGGCTTGTGACGTGAGCAGCAGGTAGAGCGACTCGGGCGTGGTGATCAGCAAATCGGCGCCGCCGCGCTGGTAGCGCGCTCGATCTTTCATCGAGGTGTCGCCCGAGCGCATGGCCACGTTCGGCTCCCTCACGCTCGAGCCGAGCTCGGTCGCGGCTGCGCGAATGCCCGCGATGGGCGCGCGCAGGTTGCGATCGACGTCGACCGCGAGCGCCTTGAGGGGCGAGACATAAAGGACCCTGAGCCCTTCCGCGCCACCCGCCGGCTGCGTCATCAAGCGATCGAGGCTCGCCAGAAATGCCGCCAGCGTTTTGCCGGACCCGGTGGGGGCCAGCAAGAGCGTGGATTTCCCCTCCCGAATGGGGGCCCAGCCCAGGCTTTGCGCGCGCGTGGGGCCCGCAAAGCTCTTCGCGAACCAATGCCTTACGGGTGGCGAAAAGTCGGCCAGGGCGTCCAAGCGCCCCGATCATAGGGCGGAAAGGCGGGCGTCGACAGCGGCGGACGGGGCTGCCAAGTTATGCGCGGGATGATTCCGGTCCTGTCGGCTCAGCAGATGCGCGATTTCGATCGCCGGGCCACCGAGGTGCTCGGGGTGCCGAGTCTGACGTTGATGGAGACCGCGGGGCGCGGCGCAGCTGGCGTGATCTTGAGCTGGCTCGCCGACGGTGGGGCCAGCGCGCCCTGCGTGGTCGTGGCGGGCGCGGGCAACAACGGCGGCGACGGGTTCGTGGTGGCTCGGCGGCTACTGGAGGCCGACGTCGCGGTGAGCACTTTCTTGGCGGTGCCGGTGGAGAAGCTGAAGGGCGACGCCCTCGCTAACCACCGTGAGTTGCTCGCGGTGGGCGGACAAGTCACCGAGCTCGCTCAAGGCGACGTTGCGCCCCTCGAGAGCGCGCTCGCCAGCGCAGGGCTCGCAATCGACGCGCTGTTCGGCACCGGCTTGGATCGCGAAGTGACCGGGTTTTTGGCGCGAGTGATCGAGGTCATCAACGCGGCGCCGTGCCGTCGCTTGGCGCTCGATCTGCCGTCGGGTCTGCATGCCGATTCCGGCCGTGTGCTGGGCGTCGCGGTGCGGGCGGAGCGGACGGTCACGTTTGCGCATCCCAAGCTGGGGCTGTGCACGCCGCGTGGCTCCGCGCACGCTGGGCGCGTGGATGTGCGCGAAATTGGGGTGCCGGCAGATCCGAGCGCGACGGGCTTTTCGGCTCTGTTGACGGAGGCGAGCGACATCGCGCGGCTGCTCACGCCGCGTGCGACCACGCTGCACAAGAGCTCCGCGGGGCGCGTGGCGATCGTGGCAGGCTCGCCCGGCAAGCTCGGGGCAGCGTTGCTCGCGGCCCACGGTGCGCAGCGGGCGGGCGCGGGTTTGGTGACGATAGCTTCTTCGCCCGCAGCGGCCGACGCGCTCGACGGTCGCGTGCTCGAAGCGATGACTGCGCGCCTCGATCAGGGCGCCGTGCGCGCGTCCGTTGCAAAGCTGCTCGAGCCCTGCGACGCCGCCGTGGTGGGACCCGGTTTGGGCCTCGACGACGAGGCGCGCAGCATCGTCGAAGCGGTGGTGCTCGATTGGCCCGGCACCAAAGTGCTCGATGCCGACGGCATCTCGGCGTTCGCAGGCCGCGCCGCGGAGCTCGCGAAAGCGAAGAACGTGGTGATCACGCCCCACGCAGGCGAGCTCGGTCGCCTGCTCGGCGTGCCCTACGAAGAGGTCGAAAACGATCGGCTCGCAGCCGTGGCGCGCGCGGTCGAGCTCACCGGCGCCGTCGTGGTGCTCAAAGGGCGTTTCAGCGTCGTCGGAGCGCCCGGTGAGCTGCCGCTCCTGAACCCGACCGGCGGCCCCGTGCTCGCAACCGGCGGCACTGGCGACGTGCTGAGCGGCATGGTCGCTGCCCTCGCCTGCTCACTCCCGGCGCGCGAAGCCGCCTATGCCGGCGTCTTCCTGCACGGCGCAGCAGCAGACGCCTGGGCAACCGCCCACAACGCCGATCGCGGCATGCTCGCCCACGAGCTAGCCGACGTGCTTCCGAGCACCATAGGCGACCTCACGCAATCCGAGCAGCGCTCGTAAGCGCCCTGTCCACCGCGCCCCTCGCGCTCGCGCTCGCTTTTCAACTCAACTAGCTAGCGTTGCTGGCCGACCTTGGGGGATGCTGGCGGTGCCTCGCCCTTGGAACGCGGGTCTGACGATATATGTCCGTGCTGCCTTGCGCGGCCTCAATGTCATCCTACGTTTCTCGATCCCTGGAGCACCTGCCATGGCCACCGCAAGCGATGTAGCAAAATACTTTCTGACGCTATCGCAACCGGAGGATGGAGATTTGCTCTCGAACCTCAAGTTGCAGAAGCTCGTGTACTACGCGCAAGGCTTCCACATAGCCCTGCATGGGCGGCCGCTGTTCGACGAACCGATCGTGGCTTGGCAGTACGGCCCCGTCGTCGAAAGCCTCTACCGCGAATACAAGGACAGCGGCTCCAGCGCGATCGAGCCCCCACGCGAGTTCGACGCGGGCATGTTTTCGAGCAATGAGAAGGACGTGCTCAACGAAGTCTGGAACGTCTACGGGCAGTTCTCGGCTTGGAAGCTACGCGACATGACTCACCAAGAGGGGCCCTGGAAGGAGACGCCCAAGAACGGAGTCATCGATCGGGAAGCAATGCGGTCCTACTTCTTGACGCAGCTCGAAGATCGCTAGGAGCCCGCACCGGAGTGAAAAAGCTTAGGGAGCCGCAACGCTCACACGCTCAGAACGTGGGCGTCACGCGGGCGAAGGGGGGCAGCACACAGCTCGAGCCAGTTCGCCTTTCATTCGAGCATTTCACGAGTGAATGTGTGTCCGGTTGCAGCCAGGATAAGCTCTGCGACTGGACCGAGAAGCTGAAGCGTTTAACGTCCAACACCTGGCAGCAGGTGACGTCAGCTCCGAGGCAGGGGCTGGGGCACGAGAAGATTCCGCGTGCTCAAGCGACGTTTCCCATTCCCGTCTCAGTGACGCCGGATGTTGAGTTCTTCCTGGCGTTCCGTTGCGGTCGTGGCGCTCGAATGGTCGGCTTCCGCGATGAAGCGACGCTTCAGGTTCTCTGGGTAGCCGAGCGTCACGACGCGTACTAGTCGCCTACCCCTCCCACGTGCGCGCAGGCCGGCGGGGGTGGGCAGGCGGGCAGCCCCTGCCTGCTTGGCAGAGCGTCCGGGCCTGCTGCCAGTTTGACACCGGGGGCGTGTCCGACGGGACGCGCGAAAATGGCTAAATTGGGCTGTTTCAGCGGCGAGAGGGGCTGGCACGCGGCTTGCGATACCGGGGTGCGGAGGTTCGAAGTCATGTCAGCGAGTCAGCAGGTGTCGACGCAGAGTTCACGCGCGCAGAGCGAGGTGCGCATGCGCATTGCCGAATTGCTACCGCAGCTGCGTTTGCGTGCCCTCAAGTTGTGCCGCAATCGCGACGCAGCCGAAGATTTGCTGCAAGAGACGGCGCTGCGAGCGCTGACGTTCGAGTCGAGCTACCAACCCGACACAAACCTCAAGGCGTGGCTCCATCAGGTGCTCTTCAGCGTTTTCGTCACGCGCTGCCGCCGTAGGCGCCGTAACGGTCGCTTCTTGATCGAGCACGGTGCTGACCCGAACTTGTGGTGTACCAGCGCCGAGCCCGCTCGTCCGAACGAAGGCTTGAGCCCTCCGGTGCAGCGCGCAATTCGCGCCCTTCCGGCGCACTTCGGCCAAGTCGTCGTGCTCGTCGATTTGCAGGACATGAGCTATGGCGAGGCAGCGGCCGAGCTGGGCGTGCCCATCGGCACCGTCATGAGCCGCCTGCACCGCGGTCGGCGCTTGCTACAAACGCAGCTTCATACCGGCAGCGAGCGCGAAGCGGCGTGAGAAACTTGACGGGGCGGCGCCGGGCTCGCGAAACTGCGCGCCGTGCCGGATTCGATTCAAACCGCGCCGACTGGGCGCGCGAAATGTCGAGGCTGTGGTCGCGTCATCGCCAAGGGTGAGCTGCGCTTCGGCGAGACGGGGCCGAACGCCTACGGCGAGGGCGAGTCGACCAGCTGGTTTCACCTGGCTTGCGGCGCGCTGATGCGAGCCGAAAAGGTTCTGCCGGTGCTGCGTGAGAGCAGCGACGGCATCGACGAGCGAGCCTGGCTCGAGCAAGCCGCAGAGCGCGGCGTCGAGCTGCCTCGCTTGCAGCGCCTGGTGCGCGCGGAACGCGCCAGCTCGGGTCGCGCGACGTGTCGCAGCTGCCGCGAGCTCATCGCCAAGGGTGAGTGGCGCTTCGTGCTGCAGATGTTCGAGGAAGGCCGCCCGACGCCGATCGGCATGATCCACGCTACCTGCGCCGAGGCGTACTTCGGCACTGCGGAGGTGCTGGCGCGCGCCGAGCGCCTCACGGCCGACTTGAGCCCTGCAGACGTTGCCGAGCTCGAACGCGCGCTGGCAGAGCAGCGCCCTGGCCTGGCAAAAACGCACGGAACCGAAGCCGACGACGATTCCAAGGTGGGTTCGGGCGGCGGTTGAGTCAGGCTGACGGCAGTGGAGTACAGCGCGCCCGCCGAGTGTCCGGATCAGTCGGCGTTCGTCGAGCGTGTGCGGGAGCGAACTGTGCGGAGCAGCGGCGACGAGCTGACGGGCTTCGTGGTTCGCATCACGCCCGCAGCCAACGGATTTGCGGGCGAGCTCGAGCTCGTCGACGAAACCGGGGCGAACGTGAGCCGGCGCGTGCAGGGCGAACAGTGCGACGCAGTCGTGACCAGCCTGGCATTGATCGCCGCACTGGCGCTCGACACCAGCTCGCCCGCTGAAGCTGACGTCGCTGCCGAACCTGTCGCCCCAGCGCCCGCACCTACGCCGGTATCGGCACCTGAGCCAGCACCACAGAAACCGCCCCCTGCGGCAACGCCCGCGACGAGAGCACCGCGGCGCATCAGCGCCCGTGTCGGCGCAGTCGCGGGCTACGACGCCCCGCTCGCTGCGTTTTCGTATGGGTTACTGGGGCAGCTCGATTGGCGTCAGGCTTGGGCGTTTCGCCTGACCGCCCACCTCGGGGGCGCCGAGCGAGATGTCGACGGTCGCCGCGCGGAGCTGCGGCTGCTCGCCATCGAGCTCAGCGTCTGTCCGCGCTGGATTCACGGCTCCGGCTTTGCGATCTATCCTTGTGGGTTATTCGACCTCGGCTCGCTGAGCGCCGAGGGGGTGCCGGGTAGCGGACTCGTTTCGACCGACAGCGCGTCGACACCGTGGGCCGCGATCGGGCCGGGGCTGCGCCTGGCTTGGGAACCGAACCTCCCTTTCTGGGCCGAGCTCCACGGTCGCTTCGAGGTGCCTGTGGTGAGCCACGAGTTCGTCTTCGAGGACCCGCCGGCCAGCGTTTACAAGGTCGAGCCGAAAAAAGTGTCGGCTGGCGCTGGAGTTGCGGCGGGCGTGCGCTTTTAGTGATCGGTGACCGAGCTGTGCGGGGATAAGACCTCGTGGCAGTTGCGACCGCCGCCTTCGACCTCCAGATGACCGAGCTCGCGGCTCCCGAGCGCGTGGCCAGGCTGGTGCGTGAGCACTACGGGCTGGTTTGGCGCCTGCTCCGACGGCTCGGCTTGCGCGCCGGCGACGCCGACGATGCCGCTCAGCAGGTGTTCATCACCGCCGCTGCCAAGCTGGGCGATGTCGAGCCAGAGCGCGAGCGCGGCTTTCTGTACGGCGTGACCCTGAACGTCGGCGCGCGCGCCCGGCGTGGCCAGGCTCGGCGCCGTGAAGAGTCGCTCGACGGCGTCGACGAGCGCGATTCGGGCCAGCCAACTGCCGAGCAATTGCTCGAGCGGCGGCAAGCGCGAGACGTGCTGGACGCGCTGCTCGACGAGATGCCCGAAGATCTCCGCGTAGTGTTCGTGCTGTACGAGCTGGAGGAGCTCTCGACCCCGCAGATCGCCGAGCTATGCGCGCTCCCCCTGGGCACCTGCGCGTCGAGGCTGCGCCGGGCGCGTGAGGACTTCGAAGAGCGCGTGGCGCGCCTCGAAGCGCGGCGACGTTTTTCTGGAGGCGACCGATGACCGAGCCGGAACGAATTTCCAAGCGCTCTTCGGGGCTAGCCGCAGAGCTTCTGCTGGCGGGTGCCGACGAGCAACCGAGTCCCGCGGGGCTGGCGCGAACGCTCGCCGCTGTCGGCGTGTCGGGCGCCGTGCTCACGAGCGCAGGTGCGGCCAGTGCTGCGGCGACCACGGCAGCGGCCACCGGCGGTGCCGGAGTGAGCGGTGTGGCAGCAGCTACCGCGACCGGTACGAAAGCGGTCAACGCAGTGTCGGCGCTGCT
This sequence comes from Myxococcota bacterium, assembly GCA_048498935.1. Classification (GTDB taxonomy): domain Bacteria; phylum Myxococcota_A; class Polyangia; order Polyangiales; family Polyangiaceae; genus PMG-095. Next base: position 6,815 of record JBEHXA010000114.1, on the reverse strand, counting down.
CCTCGCAAAATGGGTTGGTTTGGGCGTGGTGGGTGGAGTGGGGCTGGCGGGTGCTGCGGCGGCGGTCAGTGGGCCTGCGGCGTCGGTGACCCCGGCGCCGCTCGCCGCCCCACGCACTTCGGCGCGACCGAAGCTCGCGGTGGCTCCCGCTACTACGACGACGTCGCTTCCCGTGGCCGCTGATGTGGCGACGGCGGAAGTACCCGCGCCTGAGCCTAGCCTCGACTTTGCAGCGACTGAGCCTGGCGTCGTGAGCGCTGCAAGCGCACGCGCGGCTTCGCCGGAGTCGCGCGAGGTCGGGGCACCGCTTGCAGCCGAAGTCGCGGTGGTCGACAGCGCGCGCGCTGCGCTAGCGGCGGGCGACGACGCGCGTGGCTTGGCAGAGCTCGCTCGCTACGAGCAGCAGTTTTCCGAGGCGCGGCTGCTGCCTGAAGTGCTCTTTTTGCGCATGGAAGCCAGTGCGCGCTTGGGGCGCGGCGGCGAAGCGCGCGCTGCTGCGGCGCGGCTCGTCGAAGGCTTCCCCAAGAGTCCGCACGTTTCTCGCGCGCGTGCGCTGTTGCGCGAGGTAGCGCCATGAGTCCTGCTCTTTTCGTGATCGATTCAGCAGCGCGCGGGGAATATCCGTCGAAAGGTTGGGTTGCCGAATGAAGCCGAGCAAGGTGATGAGCTGGGTAGTGGCGTTCAGCGTGAGCGCGGGCGCGCTGGTGGCGTGCGGCGGCGTGTCTTCGGTCGGAAAGGGCGACGACGACGGCAAGGGCGGCACCGACCCGGGCGTTGCTGGTAGCGGTAAGGGCGCCTCGTCGTCAACGGGAGCGGCCCCCTCCAATGCGGGTGAGTCCTCGATGGGCGCCAGCTCTGGCACTGGCGGCAGTGGCCCTGCGCCCGGCAGTGAATGCACCGACAACCGCGATTGCCCGCAGAGCGGCGAGGCTTGCGAAAAGTGCGCCGACGGCAGCGTTGCCTGCCAACAGCTACCTTGTATCGGCGGTAAATGCACCCCCATTGAGGCGACGTGCAACGACGAGTGCAGCACGGAGAAGGACTGTCCGGTGCCCGACATCGCCTGCTCTCCGTGCGACGGGGGAGGCACCAATTGTCCCGTTGCAAGCTGCGTGAAGGGGAAGTGTCAGGTGTCGTTCCCGACCTGTGGCACCGAAAACGTCTGTAAGGGCAAGGCTTGCGGCGCCTCGTGCGAGGTTGCTTGCGACCCCGAAAAGTGCGATCCGACGACCCCCGCCTTCTGCGACGGCAATGGCAGCTGCGTCGTCGGCCTTCCCCAGTGCACCACCGGAGAGATGTGCGGCACCGCCAAGGATTGTCCGACAGCTCCGCCCAACTGCATCCCGTGCGACGCCTCTGGCAGCACGTGCGCCGGCTTCGACTGCATCAAGAACCAGTGCGTGTTCACCTGTCCCGCGGTACCGACGCCGGCGTGCAAATTCAGCGAGGATTGTCCGGTCCGCGACGACTGCCAGCCGTGCCCGAACGGCAAGTGCGCCGTACCGGCCTGCCTGCAGGGCAGCTGCGAGCAAGTGTGCCCGCTCTGAGGCGCTAAAGCAGCTCGACGTGTCCGCTCGAACAGGCAGCCACTTCGCCGCCTTCCACCTCGAGCAGCAAGCGGCCGGCTGCATCGATGCCGCGCGCCACTCCGGCGCGGCCCTCGATGCGAATACGCCGGCCGCTCAAGGCGTCGTGCGTCGCGAGCTCGCGCGTGATGGCGTCGATCTCGCCGGCTTCGAGCAGCGCGAGCCGCTGCTCGAGCTCGCGTAGGATGCTCGCCAAGAGCCGCTCGCGCCGGAGCGCGGCCGCGCCCAAGAGCGTGAGCGACGTGGCGAGAGCGGCCACCGGCTCCGGAAACTCACGCTGAGCGACGTTTACGCCCACGCCCACGATCACGGCTCCGAGCGCGGCGCCTTGCAGCTGCCCCTCCACCAAGATGCCAGCCAGCTTCCGCTCGCCCGCGAGCAAGTCGTTCGGCCACTTCACGAGCAGCGGTTGCTCGACCAAGCTGGCGCACGCCGCGCGGACGGCTAGGCCGGCGCCAAGAGGGACCATGGGGGCGAGCTCCGGCGCGAAGCGCGGCCGCAGCAGCACCGAGAACCAGAGCCCGGCACCGGGCGTGGACACCCAGGCGTTGCCGCGGCGTCCGCGGCCGGCTGTTTGCGTCTCGGCGCCGAACAGCGAGCCGTGCGGTGCGCCCGCTTTGGCGGCGGCCAGCGCGTCGTCGTTGGTCGACTGGGTCGAGGCGAGCCAAAGCGTGCTGTCACCCAGTCTCGCTCCGAGCGCGATGCGCGCCGCGTCGAAGCGCATGACCTCGAACGGCGCTACCTCGCTCATCCGATGCGCTCGATGTCCAACCCGATATCGGCGGCGGGCGCGGAGTGCGTCAGCGCGCCGACGCTCGCCACGTCGACGCCCAGCGCGGCGATCTCGGCGACGCGGTCGAGCGTGAGCCTGCCCGAAACCTCGATCAGCGCGCGGCCCTTGGCCTTTTGCACCGCGCGGGCCAGCGCCTCGCCCTGGAAGTTATCCAACATCACGATGTCGGCGCCGGCCGCGAGCGCCTCGTCGAGCTGCTCGAGCGAATCGACTTCGATCTCCAGTCGGCTGGTGTGCGGTGCATACGCTCGGGCGCGCGTGAGCGCTTGCGTGATGCCGCCCGCCGCGACGATGTGATTGTCCTTGATCAGCACCGCGGAGCCGAGCGAATCGCGGTGGTTGTGCCCGCCGCCGGCGCGAACCGCGTAGCGCTCCAAGAACCTCAGCCCCGGCGTGGTCTTGCGCGTGTCCGCGATACGGAGCGTCGAGCCCGCCGGCACTGCGTCGACGAAGCGCCGCGTGAGCGTGGCGATGCCGGACAGGCGCTGAGCAAAGTTCAACCCCGTGCGCTCGCCCATCAGGATCGAGCGCGCCGAGCCCTCCACGATCCAGAGCACGTCGCCAACCTGCGCGCGCTCACCGTCGGCGATGCGCTCTTCGACGCGCAGGCCTGGGTCGACGCGATAGAACGCCCTGGCAAACACATTGCCGCCGCACACCACCAGCGGCGTATGCGCCACCGCTCGGGCCACGGCACGCTCTTCGGCGGGCACGCACGCGGCGCTCGTCACGTCGCCACCGGCCAGATCCTCGGCCAGCGCGCGATCCACGACGTCGTTCAACAAGGCATCTGCGATCACGCGCAGAAGCTACCTCACAAGGCCGTAGCCGTGCAGCAGGTACCAGGAAAGCACGTTGCACATCGCGTGAAACAGCACGCTGGCGCCGATGCCGCCGGTCCGGGCTCGCAGCAGGCCGAACACCAACGACGGAAAGAACACCGCGAGCCTCCCCGGGTTCAGCTCGGTGAGCAGGTGCCCCGCTGCGAAAATCGCCGAGGTGAGCAGCAGGCCCGGCCCGAAGCGCACGCCCGCGATGCGGACCTGTCGACCGAGGTTCCGCTCCAGCGAGGTCTGCAGGTAGCCGCGATAAAACGCCTCCTCGGGGAGCGCGATGACCAGCACCTCCTCGAGCCCGCGACTGAGCGTGGGCATGAGCGGCGGAGCGTGGAACTCGCCGACCTTCCACCAGATCCGAAAGCCGAACCAGAAGCAGGGATAGATGACGAGCGCGCAGGCGAGCGCGGGCGCGAGCGCGCGCAGCGTGTCTCGGGCCATGCGTTTGGGATCGAGAGGTTCGAGCTCCAGCAATCCTCCGAGCGACAACCCGTACTCACGCACTCGGGGTCCGTCGTCACCGCGGACGACGAGCCAGTACGTGGCCGCCAGGAATGCGAAGCCGACTCCGGTGGCGGCCCATCCGTCGGGGAGCCGGTACGACAGGGCGGTTGCCAGCGCGGTGACTACGCCGGCCGCCGCGAGGGTGTGCTTGAGGCTCGGAGCCGGCGCCGCGTTCTCGTTCAAACGCGGGCACTCCCGCCTAGAGGCAATTTTCCGGCTCCATTCGAAGATTCATGCGAGGGCCAAGCGCGCGGCTCTCCCAGGATTTTCACGCTTGGGCTAAGGTCGCCCCCCACGCTGGCGCGCCGCGCGCCACGTAGGCGCCGCTCGCTAGTGCTCTCACCGTGAGGATCCATGCTCGACCCGAATCTGCCCGAAATCATTCCGGCTCGTAACCCGAACCAGCCTCCGCCTCGGGTCGATTTTGCGAAGTGGCCGCCGGATGACGGCGGTCCGGCCGCGCCGCCGATGGGTGGCGGCGGGGTACCGGCCGGCGGCGGCTACGATTCCGGTGACGGTAATTTCAAGAAGGGGCGCACGGCTCCGATCGCGATCCTGATCGGCGTGCTCGCCGTCGGTGGTCTCGGCGCGTTCCTGGCGATGGGCGCGAAGCAAGAAGCGACCAAGCTCAGCGTCGAGCAGGGTGAAGAAGAGAAGAAGCGCATCTTCGTGATGCCGAAGAACGAGCAGTCGGCTCAGTGGCGACAGTGGTCGATCGGCGAGAAGAGCAAGAGTAGCGACGAAGTGCGAATGGAAGCGCTCAAGCAGCTCGCTTGGGCGAAAGATCCCGAGGGCGTGAAGGCTGCTATCGACGCGCTCTCGTATCCCACGGAGCCGATGCAGGCGCAGGCTGCGACTGCGCTGGCCGAGTACGGCAGGCCGATGGGCGAGCCGGCGCGCGACGCGCTGCTGGCGGCCCTCAAGAAGGCGGGCCCAGGCGCCAAGCCGCAGATCGCCTGGGCGCTCGTCGTGCTCGGTGAGACGCGCGCGCTCGACGACGTGATGCAGCTGTATCGCCTCGGCCACCTGTCGAAGGTGCAGCGTTTGGGCGGCGGCGTGGCTTTCGACACCGACAAGATCGTGCAGCTCATCAGCCTCGACAAGCTGGCCAGCATGGCCGGTGACGAGAGCGCGGCGGTGCGCCAATTGGTGGCGACCGTGCTGTCGTCGAACGCGGAGCCCAAGTGGACCGACACGCTGATCAAGCTGGTCCAGGACAAGGACGCCGAGGTGGCGCGTCAAGCTGCGCCGGGCCTCGGCAAGATCGGCGAACGCCGCGCCCGCGACCCCTTGATCGAGGCCATGAAGACGGCAGACAAGGAGAGCCGTAACAAGTACCTCGAGGCGCTGCGTGACGGCATCGGCACCGAGGGCTTGGTGCTCGGTCTCGCGGCGGTGAGCCAGGACGACGAGAAGCTCGCCTGGTATCAGAAGAAGCAAATCTTCGACAAGATCGACGCGCTGAACGATCCGCGCGGCGGCAACAGTTTGTTCGAGTTCATCGGCAGCAAGCCGCACATCCACTACCAGACGCGCGCGGCCATCGCGCTCGCCGCCATCGGTGACGTGCGCGCGGTGCCGACGCTGGCCAAGCGTCTGCGCATGGATCCGCTCAAGATCTACAGCGACCAGTACGACTGGGAGATGATGCTGAAGCGCGACGACAACGAGCGCGTCGTCGCCGCGCGCATGATCGCGGATCTCGCGATGCTGCACCCGGACAAGCGCCCGCTGATCGCCGAGCAGGCAGAAGACGCGGTGATCTTCTGGATCCACGAGCAGCCCTCGCCGCACGCGAACGGCTTGCGCGCCTTGGCAGCCATGGAGTCCACCAAGGACATCGAAGCCCTGCGCAAATGGGCCAACCCGAACGTGCCGCTGCCCAAGGAAGGTCAGCAGCCGCCGATGCCGGAAGAGTGGGTGATTGCCCAGAGCGCGATGCGCTACGTCGGCTGGCTCAAGGACCAGCGCAGCTACAGCGTGCTCGAGAAGGCGCTGTTCGCGCGGCCCAAGGAGCTGGACGTCACGATGGACGGCTTGATGGTCGGCGGCGTGGCCATCCTGGGCATGACGCTGCGCGCGATCGGCGTCGGCGCTGCCGACGGTATGTCGGAGTGGCGCGACCACAAGTCGTTCAAGCCGCTGTTCGACTACGTTCAGGACCCCAAGAACAACGAGCAGTCGCGCATGAGCGCCTGTGCGGCGTTGGCTTGGGTCGCCGAGAAGGAAGACTTCATCGAGGTCGCCAAGAAGATCCAAGAGTACTCGGGCATGGAGAAGCCGGATCAAATCCGGCGCGCCTGCTTCCTCGAGACCTTGATCCAGCGCCCGGTGCCCGGCACCGCGGCTGCCCTGATGTCGCTGATGACGCCGGAAGCGGCGGTCGAGACGCGGCACCAGGTGGCGCGCGCCATCGCCAAGGGCGGCTTCGACCAGACCGTCGAAGGTCAGCTGTTCGAGATGATGAAGAACGACGCGCTGGTCAACGACGCGGCGCTCGCCTTGATCCTCGGCGGCACGACCGACACCGCGACGCGCGCCATCGCGCAGTACGCGAACAAGCCGAAAGCAGCTTTGGACGAGCTCGGCGACCTCTGGTACCGGAGCTTCGGCTACTGGTCGACGGAGGATCTCGAGTCGGGCCTGATCTTCAAGTACGTCGACAACGCCGAGGCCATCAGCAAGCTCAGCATTCGCATGACCCAGCAAGAGTGGGCGCGCGTGATGCTGATGAAGCAGTTCGACAACCTCGCGTTCGACAACGGCCCGCACTCGTTTACGCGCGTGGTGCTGCGCTTCCGGCTCTGGCAGATGGCCAAGAGCGACGACGCAGCGAGGCGCTCCGGCGCGATTCGCGCGCTCAAGTTCATGCAGGAGCAAGGCGTGCTCTTGGCGCTGCGCGACGAGAGCGGCCCCACGGGCGAGATGGCGCGCGCCGCCTACTTCGAGCTCATGAACCCCAAGGTCGTACTCGACGTGAAGATGCCCGACGGCGATCCCAAGAAGGGTGACTGATGCGGCTCGCGCCGGCGTTACTGGCGCTGGCGAGCTGTAGCGGCGCGCCGGCAGCCCCGCCGAGCGCGCCGCCGGTGCCGG
>JBEHXA010000113.1:0-15355 GCA_048498935.1 Myxococcota bacterium | reverse complement strand
CCTTTTGGTCTGTTTGCGCTTCATGCGGCGCATGTGGGGGTGCCGTGCGTCGCCTCGGCGGTCGGCGGGTTGCCCGAGGTGGTCGCACACCAGGAGACGGGGTTGCTCGTGCCGCCAGAGGAGCCGCTCGCGCTCGCTGCAGCGATCACCGCGCTTTTAAGCGATGTTGGTGGTTGCTACGCGATGGGCAAGGCCGCGCGGGTCCGGGCAGCGCGCTGCTTCGACTTCGACGATTTCGTCGCTCGCTACGTGGCGTTGTATCGCGAGGTCGCAGACCCTCGAGCTGCGGTTGCTAGCGGAGAAGCCGTTGTCTGAGTCTGCGCGGCCGCTCATCAGTGTGATTGTGCCGGTGTACAACGGCGCGCCGTACTTGGCGCAAGCCGTAGAGAGCGTGCTCGCGCAAGGGTACGCGCCCATCGAGATACTGGTGGTCGACGACGGCTCGGTCGACGGCACCGCGCAGGTCGCGGCGTGCTTCGCCGAGATCAGCTACGTGAAACAGGAACGCGCCGGCGCTGCAGCAGCGCGCAACCGCGGCGTGACGTTGGCCTCGGGCGCATACCTCGCGTTTTTGGATGCCGACGACCTGTTTTCACCCGGCAAGTTGGTCGAGCAGGCGCGGGTGCTCGACACCGATCCAGCGCTCGACATGGTGTTTGGCCACGTTCGGCAATTTCGCGGCAGCCTCGCGAATGCCGGCCAAGGGCTGCCGGCCAAGCTACCGGGCTCGCTGCTGATCCGCCGCAGCTCGTTCGAGCGCGCCGGCGGCTTTCGCTCCGAATGGCGAGTCGGCGAGTTCGTGGAATGGTACCTGCGCGCCAGCGAAGCGGGCCTGAAGAGCGCGATGCTGCCGCAAGTCGTGCTGGAGCGGCGCCTCCACGACGACAACCTCGGGCTGCGCGAGCGAAACAGCCGGGGCGACTACGCGCAGATCGTGAAGCAAGCGTTGGATCGGCGTCGGGGTAGGTAGCCTGTAGCTCTCGAGGCAGGCTTCGCGAGGCAGGCTTCTCGAGGCGTTAGCGCAAGCCTTGACGCGTCCAGCCGAGCGGCTGCTGCGGGCGACAGCTGCCCCTGCGGAATGCATGCAGGGCTTCGAAGGAGGAGCAGGCGGTACTGTTGAACGTGGGAGTGGAAAGTGCGGCGCCTTCGCACGAGCAAGCTAGCGCGCCGTTGCCCGCGCAGTGGACCTTGACCGGGAAGCCCGAGACGACGCACGCGGCATCGCAGCTGGCGTCTGGATTGGGCGTGAAAGGTCCGCAAGTCGTGTTCTCTCGGCACGCCCGGTGGGCGCGAAATGCCTCCAAACAAGCAGGATTGGGGCGCAAGACGCCACCCGTGCAAGTGGACGAGTGCGACGCCTCGCACTCGAACGTGGCATCGAAGGAGGTTTCACAAGCTAGCTGACGAGCGACCCGGCGACTGGTGGCTAGATCGAGCTCGCATTCGGCTCGGCTCGCATACTTGTCCGCGATGCAATGCTGGCCGGGGTCAGCGCAGAATGCGCGCGTGGCGCTCGTCGCTTCGCCGTGCATGAAGCGCACGATCCCCTCGAGGCTCAAGAGTGGAGCGAAACATGGGTCGGGTAGATCCGCGCGTTTAGTAGGCCAGGGCTGCGAACCCTGCGCGGCGCCGAGCGCGCTTGCTTCGAACGCTTTGGCGGCAGTCAGCGTGTCCAGGCTCAGCTCGTTTCGCGCAAGCTTCACGTAGCTCTCGGCACTCATCGAGACTGCGCAGTCGGCCTTTCCTGCCCCTTCGCTCAAACGTGGAGCGCCGCTGAAGTCGATGACCCAGACGCCTCCGCCCTGCCCAGAAAGGCTCAAGCGCACGCTACCCGTAAAGGTGCCAGCGCCGACCTCACGCTGAGGGTCGCCGAGCTTGACGACGGACAGTAGACGACGGGCAGTGAGCTCTCCCCAATCGTTCGCTACCGGCGGGCGGTTGCTCGCGGGAGCGATCTTGGGGTCGGCTGGTGGCTGATGATCGCGGCAGCCGAAGACCGCTACGCAGCTGACAGTGAGCGCACAGCGAACGACGTGGCAGGCCCACCCTCTACTTGACTTCGGCGGTGCCAACGTCACTCCAGACCACTTCGAACGGCGTGTCGTAGGTCGGCACGTCGGGGGTCGCCTCGAGCCTGCTCAAGTCATCCGTCACGGCAAACTGCGCAAAGCCGCTACCCGGCGCTCCCGGACAGAAGTCGATGGCATCCTGAACGTCGAAGACGAACGCAGCGTCGACGACGACGGATTGTCCGTCGAAGTTGGTGATGACGAACTGCCCGTCCATGTTTCTCACGTCGTCACCCGCGTCGCTCTGATTCTTGCCGAACCCGCCAGCGAGGAGACCCGGGATCCGATTGAACGGGTCCTTGAAAGACATGGGCAGATCCAAGAGCTCACTCGAGCTCAGCACCGCGCTAAATGGTATGGGCGCCGACATCGTTCCTTCTGCGGGCACGAGGCCTTGTGCGCGAGCTCTACTCGCGATGAGCGCAAGCACCCGGTTCCGCTCGCGCTGACTCTCGGCGTCGATCCGGAATTCGCTCACCAGGCGACTAGCCGGGTCGGCAAAAAGGCGGCGCGCAGGCAGCACGCCCTTGGTGCCCGACTTCGGCGTGTTCAAGTAAGTCGTCCAAAGGGCCTGCACGTCGGGCGAATTGAACTTGCTCGTGAAGGCGAGCATCTTCACCTTCGTGATGGCGTGCTTGACGAGCGCCCTATTTCCGGCTGGAAAACGGCGTGCAAAATCCGGAAGGAGCCGACGGCCCAGGCACGGCCCCGGGTGGGTTTTGCGGCAATTGGGGAGCGGGCAAATTGGGTAGAACGCCGCCGGGCTGGGGTATTGGTGCGGGCGCGCCCCCGAAAGCTTCCAATCGAGGCCACGTTTGCTCGCCGATCTTTCCGTCCGGCTCGAGTCCCACGCAGGCCTGGAACATGCGCGCCGCCGCGTCAGTTTGAGAGCCGAAGAAGCAATCGACTTCGATGTGCTTCGGGTCGTTCAACCGAGCACGAAAGGCAGCCACTTGTTTCGGATCGCCGACGCACTGAACAGAACCAGCAGCAAAACGCTCCAGAAAGACGTTCAATCGTTCTTGCGCAAAGCCGACCGCTGGGCGAATCGTTCGCTTGGCCAAGAGCTGCGGATCGCCCGTCTTGTACACGAGGGGCGGTTGACCCGAAGCGGCGTCGACCTCTCGCCGTGAGCCCCCCGCGTCACAGCGCGACTTGGCTTGCAGGCCTTTCGATGGACGCTCCAGCGCCGGCGCTGGTGGTTTGAGTGGGCTCCGACGAAGACTCGCAAACATGGCGCTAGCCGGTACTCGAAGCCTAGCTGAATCCGCTTTGGGGTGCTCGCCTAGATTGCCACGAGCTCGAAGGTTCCTGCACCTACACTCAGCGGCTCGCTGAGCCATGCTCCGTCGAGAACGCGGTGGGCATCGGCGCGCCTCAGCTCGATGCGTTTACGGTCGACGATAGTAGCGGGCCAGAGGCGGAGCGCTTTGGAGGTGACGCCGGCGCTCCGCAGGCGATGGCGGATGACTGAAGCGACGATTAGCGCGGCGGCTCGCCAGGTGAGCGGCAGTGCGGCGGCGTCGAGCTCCGTTACCGCGTCGAGATCGGCGTCTGAAATGCGCTCGCGAGCTTCGACTGCGCCCGGGCTCATGCTGGTTCGGGCGCGAAATCGCTTCACGAAGCCCTGGAGGGCGGCGTCGCCCTGCTGTTCGTACTGTACATCGACGATGATGCCGGCCTTGCTCAGCGCGACTGCGCCGTCGCCGAGCGTCGATAGGCGAACGTCCGCACCTTCGAGCTCGCGCGCGACGGCTCTGAGCGCCAGCCCGATGAGCGGTTCCGGATCGACGTTGCGCAACCGGCTCTCCATCAGGAGCGGCCCCGGAGATTCACCCGCGAAGAGAGCGAATAGGGGATCGCTGGCGGGAACGGACGCATCTTCAAGCGCTCGCGCGACCGCCCAACGTGCGGGCGCTTGCTCTGCGGTCCGTCGAAATGCAGCGTCGAGACCCAGCTCCTGATAGAGCTTTGCCCACAGCGCCAAGCCGCCAGCGCGCGAAAGGAGTCGCTCCGTTTGCGTCCGACCGCCCAGCTTTTCCCGGAGCATTGCGCGTGAGACGCCGAGCGTGCGCGCGGGCGGCCAGAGCGCGAACAGCGCAGCAGCCGCGAGCAGCAGCTCGAGCTCGGGTGATGGATCGCCGGCCAACAGGGCTCGCACGTGAGCCGAGCGGGCGCGGATCTCGGCCCAGATCGCGTCGGGCAGTCCGTCGAGTGAGCCGCTGGAGCCTTGCTCGACGCGACGGAGGAGCTCTTCAGCGTGCGGCGCGAGTGCGTTCGCGACGGTGGGCCACGTTGGGTACTGCGCGAGCGAAGCCAAGACTTCCGCCCAAAACGAGCCGGATGTTTGCGCTCGAGCGATGCTGGCGTCCAAGTCGGCGCCGAGCCGCGCGAGGCTCGTGTAGGGCCATCGCTTGGACTTGCCGCTGACCAAGCCTTCGAGGTGAAAGGCGAGCGCTACCGCTTCGCTGGCGAACCAAGCGAATCCTTCACGCACCCAATGCGGATCCGTGTGCGCTCGAGCTTCTGCCAGCTTGGAGCGGAGCAGCTGCAGCAGATGAGTCCGCACGGCCTCGGATGGATTCTCGGCTCCGCGCACCACGACCCTCAAGCCGATGTCGAGGCGCTCTACGAGAAAGTGCTCGTCGCCGACCTCGGTCGCAGCGGCTTGCAATGCCGCGCGCGTCGCGCTCTCGAGCAGATCCAAACTCTCTCCCCGCTCCCCGCGGTGACTGACGGCGTGCAGCTTGAGTTTGCCGACGAGGGCCGCGCTCATGTCTAACCTATTGGGCCATGTCCGGACTACGACGCAAAGCGCGTTGAAGCGGTCGACGGAGCGTACTTTTAGAGAACGCAAAACCCGCTCCAGCGCGCGCCTTCGAGGCGCGCTATCCGCTTTCGCAGCCGCACACTCTGGGTTACTGTCCAATCACCGGACAGTCGCGCTCGACCGCGACACCGCCTCGGGGAAGTCGATGACTAAGCCAATTCCGCGTAGACTGCGTATTCCAGTCCCGGTGAAGCTAAAGGCGCCCATTGGGCTCGGGGACGTGATCCGCCGGGCCACTACGGCCCTGGGCGTCAAACCCTGTGGCGGGTGTAAGCGACGCGCGGAACTGCTCAATCAGCATCTGGTTTTCGAGAGCAGGAAACCGCGGCCGAGCGGCTCCAAGTGACGACCCCGCGGAATGGGCGAGACGGCGGCTGGGAGCGGCTGGTCGAACGTTGGGGCGCGGCTGGCGACCGCCTTGGCCTCGATGCAGCGGCTGTGGCGGCCGGTACCGTGGTGCTCAGTGCCGAGCTCGGCATTGCGGGTGAAGCACGCGCGCTGCGTCGCGGTGATGTGCTCGAGCTGCTGTCCGGTGCTTACGAACGTCCCTTGGCGCTCCAAGCCTTGCTGGCGCTCGAACGGCGCGGCGTCATCCAGCCGGCACGTTGGGAAACGGGGCCTTGGTTGTCCCAGCAAATCGAGCTCGCTCCACAGGTGCGTGAGCACTGCGCTCGTGTCGACGCGAGTGAGGTCGTTCTCCCGAGCTACTTCGCGGTCCCGCGCGTTCGAGACGCGCTGGCTTCGTGCGTGGCGCGTTGTCGCGCGGCTCCCACGCGGTATTTGATCGTGCTGCGCGGGCGAGCCGGTGCCGGGCGCGACCAGACCTTGGCGGCTTTGTTGCGCGAGCTGCAGCTGGTGCCCCGCGAGCGCAGCGTCTTCGAGCTGCGCGGAGAGACGGACAAGCTGGAACCAGAGCTGTCCGGCGCTGCGGCGGTTTGGGATGCGCGCCGAGCCGATCCCGGCCCGGACGACTACACGATCGCGCGGCGGTGGTTGAGTCGCGGTGTCAGCGTCGTCTTTGCTCTGCTGGATCCGCACCAAGATCCGCCCGACGTGCCCGGTCGCCTCACCGTGTCGATAGAGCTCGATTTGCGCGATCGAACGGAACGCCTCGCGGTGTGGCATCACGCGCTCCGGGTGCTGCCCATTACCGAAATCGCGCGTGACGCGGCCGCCGAGCGCCTCACAACCCGCAGTCGCGCCGGCATCGGCACTGCCCACCGTGCGATCCCCGCCCCCGAGGAGGTCGATGCCTCGGACCTCGTGGAGAGCGTCCAAAGGCTGCTCGACGACCAAACGTTGCCGTCGACCACGCGCGGCGTGGTGGTGGAGCGCTTGCATGCCCGCCTGTCACCGATCGTCGCGGAGGAGGACGTGCGCCGTTCGCTCGTGCAGCTCACCAGCCTGTGTGAGTCGTACGATCGGCTCGACAATCCGGGCAGAAAGGGCGTGGTCGCGCTTTTCAGCGGGCCCTCCGGCACCGGTAAAACTCTCGCCGCGCGCTCGCTGGCCAAGGCCCTCGGGCGCCCGCTCTATCGCGTGGATTTGGCCGGCATCGTCTCGAAATGGGTGGGCGAGACCGAGAAGAACTTGCGTGAGGCTATGAGCTCCGCCGAGGCGAGCGGCGCGCTGCTGCTCTTCGACGAGGGCGATGCCTTGTTCGGCAAACGCGGCGAAGTGAGCAAGGGTAGCGATCGCTACGCGAACCTCGAGGTGTCCTACCTGCTGCAGGCGCTCGAGGCGTTCGAAGGTATCGTCGTCATTACGACCAACCTGCGACAAAACGTGGACGACGCGTTCATGCGACGCATCGACTGCGCCATCGAGTTCAGGTTGCCGAATTTCGAGCAGCGCCTCTCGATCTGGCGGCAGGAGCTGCAGCAAGAGGTGGACGGACCTCTGGAGGACGTGCTCAAGAAGATCGCTCGGAGCGCCGAGCTGCACGGCGGCAACATCGCGTCGGCAGCGCGGATTGCGGCCACGCTGGCGCGTAGCCGTGGGCAGCAGCTTTCCAGCTCGGATCTGCAGCTAGCGGTCGAAGGTGAATTCACCAAGCTCGGCTCTGCCGTGCAGGCGTCGCAGTGGCGGCGTTCGCTCGCTGGTGAGCCGACGAACGGACACGGACACAGTAACGGCACGCGGCTGGGCCATGCTCGAAAGTAGCCCCGCCTCGAGCGCGTACCCGACGGTCAGCATGCTGTGCGTGACCGAAAAGCGCGCCCATTTCATGCCCTGGCTCTGGTTCAATTTCGAGCGGCAGACCTACGCAGCGCGCGAGCTGATCGTGGTCGGTAGTTCGGCCTCGGTGTCTTCGTTGCTCGACAAACCGGGGGTTAGGCACGTGGTCACGCCTCCGGGCTTGCCGGTGGCGGATAAGCGCAACTTGGCGCTGCAGGCCGCTCAGGGTGAAATCATCGCGTGGCTGGACGACGACGATTGGAGCCACTCGCGCCGGCTCGAGGAGCTCGTGGCTGCCTTGAAGCAGGGCCACCCGTACGCGGGACCGAGTCGCGCCTGGTTCGTCGACCTGTTCACGCGCTTGGGCACGCGCTTCGAGAGCGAGCAGGTGCTGTTCAACGGTGCAGCGTTCTGGCGGGAGGTGGCGCAGGTCGTCGAGTTCGACAATCGACGCCGGCGCGCCAGCGACTCACGTTGGATGACCGCGATCCGCAAGCGTTGGGGCGAGGCGACGCGCTACCCTAATGAGTTATTCTTCTGGCTTTGCCATCGGCACAACCTGAGCAACCCGAACCCGCGCCCCGGCAAGCGCGTCACGCTGGCGGAGCTCGCGGCTCGGGTTGGAGACGCAGAATGGGCCGAGACCGGGCGCGAATTCGAGGCGTTGCGGCGGCGTTCGCTGCTGTCGGCAGAGGAGCATGCAAGTGAGCGGTGCTGAACCGGGTAGCGCAACCACGCTCGTGAGTTGCGTGTGTGCCGTGGGTCGAGCGGAGCTGTTGCCCTGGCTCTGGTGGGGCTTCGAGCGACAAACTTGGGCCAATAAAGAGCTCATCGTCGTGCTCAGCGAGGCTGAGCCGACTCCGAGCTTGCCGAGCGCGAGCATCAAGCTGGTGCATGTTCCGGCGCAGAGCTCGCTGGCGCAGCGACGCGCTGCGGGTCTTGCGGCGGCAGCGGGTTCGGTCAGCGCGTGGTTCGACGCCGCCGATTGGCAACACCCCGAGCGCTTGGCTCGGTTGGTGCCGTGCGTGCTCGAGGGGGCTTGGGTCGCCGGCTCTTGCTTGACGTGGCACGTGGACCCGGCGGCGGGCAGAGCGGCCCCTGTCGCGCTCGTCACGGGTATGGTGGCAGGCAGCGCGGTGTTTGCCACCCAGACTGCGCGACGTGGGGAGTGCCCGGACGGTGACGTGGTCGAGCTGGGCGAGAACGCCCGCTCTGTGCGTGAACCACTCACGTTTCGCGTCTCGGTTCGAGGTGCACCGCCCTACGATGGCGAGCTCGAGCTCGCTCTTTCGCAAGTACGCGGCGCCTTGGGGTCCTCTTGGGCCGATACCGATGAGCGACTGCAGCAGCTGCGTCGATCACCGCGTGTCGCCCCGTCTACCAACCTGGTTCGCCGCGTGCCTTGGACCATCCGCGGTGCGCGGAGCGCTCGGGCCAGGGGGGCGAACGTGGGCGCCTCGAACATCGTGACTGCGGCGCCGTCAGTGCCATCGCATGCCGCCGCCCTGCCGACGGAGCCTGCGGCAGCGCTACCCAGCGTGAGCGTGATGATCAAGGCCACCGTGCTGGATGCGCCCTACTTGGAAGGGATCGTGCCGCACATGATCGCACAGGCGGGCTTCGCATTTGCCGAGCGCCTCATCGTGGTCGACCCGAGGCTCGAGTTCAGCGGCAAATATTCGTCACGCCCCGCTGCCACGCGCGCCGCGCTCGACGGCGCCCTCGAACGATTGCTCGCGCGTGGCGCGATCGATCGCGTCGTTCACGTTCCCTACGAACCCGAGATCGTGGCGGACGTTCAGACCACCTATTTCGGCCGGAGTGGCCTACCGACTCACGCGAGCACGGGCGGCCCGATTTACCCGACGCTGTTCGGCATCGAGTCGTGCACCTGCGACCACGTGCTGCAGATGGACGCCGACATGTTCTTCTACAGCCAAGGCGCGAGCTGGGTCGCTGAGTCGCTCAGAGCGATGCAGCGGAACCCTCGCGTCTGGTTCGCAATGACTCACGCCGGACCGCCCGCGGGCGAGCCCGGCACGGTTGCGAGCCTTGGAGCAGCCAACACCCCGCGCGCCAGCTGGAGCGCAGCCCTCGAGGCATGGTGCTTTCGCGGGGTTTCCACGCGCTACTTCCTCACCGATAGGCGACTCCTGCGCGGCCGCGTGCCGGCAGCCTGGCAAGGTGGCGCCCTCAAGCCTCTCGAGCGCTGCCTCGCCCAGGCGCTCGTCGAGCAGGACGCGATGCGCATCAACCTGGCCAAGAACGGGAGCTGGGACCTGCACGGGCACTATCACGGTGACCCGTTTCCGGATTGGGTGCCGCGCGTCATCGACGCCGTGCAGGCTGGTGATGTGCCGGCGCTTCAGCGTGGCAATTACAACTTGCGCCTCGACGAGCCGACGCAGCGTGAAGCGTGGCGAGAGCTGCTCGAACGTCGCCGGCAGCTCTTCGTTTCAGGCTCGAGCACGGTACGCGAACCAACCCCTGCGCCCACGCGCACGTCCGAACAGCGCTCGGCGTCGATGGGTACGCCAGCGACGCCGAGCTTACCCGCTTCGACCTCCGAGGTACCTGTAGCGGTGGTGATCCCGATACGCGACCGCGCCGGCGCGCGTGTTCGCAACGTGCTCGCCTCGCTCGGTTGGCAGAGCGCTCGAGCGCGTGAGGTGATTGTCGTCAGCCACGGCAGCCAGCCGCACATCGACGCGGAGCTCGCCGAGCTATGCGGCGCCTTCGGCGCACGCTTGATTCGCTGCGGTGATCCCAGCGAGCCGTGGCGCAAGCCGGTAGCGCTGAATACGGGTATTCGCGGCGCGTTGACCGAGCCGACCTGGCTCGCCACGCTCGATGCCGACATGATCTTGGCTCCCAACTTCTTGCGTAGCGTGGTCGATCTGCTCGAAAGCGAGCCGCAATCATTCGTCATGTGCCAGAGCTCGGACCTGCCGAGTCGGATTACGTTGCCGGCGTCGCACGAGGAGCTGCTCTGGCAGCTACCCCTGTTGAAGCATTGCGCAGCAGTGCGCGGGCAGCACGGTACTGGCGGCATTCAAGCAGCAGCGCGCGACTTCTTCATGCGTGTTCGCGGCTACGATGAGCGCTTCGAATGGTGGGGCGCCGAGGACGGCGACATGGCGGCCCGCGCGCGGGCGTCCGGGTTGGGTTGCCGCTGGCTGACCGAGCAGACTTTCATGCTGCACCAGTGGCATCCCAAGCGACATGCGGTGCTGGAGGGAGACGAGCGACGCGAGCGCGCCGCGCAAGCGTGGCAAGAGAACCATCGCTTAGCTCGCGAGGACGCGAGCATCGTGCGTAACGCGGGCGGTTGGGGCGGACGGCCCTAAGCCCGGCGCGCACCAGAGACAGCTAACGTTCCCCGGAGGCCGCTAGAGCCACGCGCGGCGGCAGCGCAAATTGAATTGAGGTCTGCGCTCGGGCGGAGGTGCAGCGGGCGGTACCGCGAGCTGCGGCAGCGCGGCGGTTGCCGGTGCTCTCTCTTCCGGATGCTGCCGGCCAGCCTCGACCAGGTACCACGTGTACTCCGGGGAGCGGGATTGCGAAGCGATGTGAAACGACAGCGATGAGATGCCGTCGTCTTCGTAACGATATGGCGTGGAGATGCGTTTGCGGTTTTGTTGGCGGGCGCTCGTACGTGGCCCAAACTGCGGATCGAGCGCGTGCGGCAGCACCGTGTACCGACCGGCGCGCGAGTAGTCCATGGCGAGCCCAAAAGCCTTGACGCGATTGCGCACGTCGTCGTCCTCGTAGCCCCAGCCCCAGTAGCCGTTGCTAAACCCGTTGATGGTGCGGAAGTCTTGCTTGGTGAACAGCGTCACCCCGCCGCAGTAGTTCTCGCCACGTGGGCGATAGCCCCTCTGCGAAAGGAGGCGTGCCATCGCAACCGGCGCGCTCGGCAGTGAATAGTCGCAAGAAGCGTCTTCCGGAAGCATGTCGACGTCGTGAAAGCAGAAGTAGCAGTCTTGGTGCTCGCGAAGCAGAAACCCGGCGTTCATCAGGCGGCCCTTGTTGAAGGCACCACCAGCCGGCTGCTCGACGACGATCAGCTCGTACTCCAGCGTGGGATGGTGAAACTCCAGATGTGCGCGCAGCGCCGGAACGAACCGTTGCAGGTTCACCTGGCGATCACGATACGGCACGATGACGACCAGCTTTGACGTCGCGTCCATGACCCTAGTTCCGACTCTAGCGCAGTCGAGCGTGCAGAGGAACGTGCGGGCTAGTTCGCATGAGCAAAGCGTTGAGCGATGTTCAGACTTCTTCTGTTTGGAAAATGTAGTCGGCGCTGAGTTGATGCGATTGCTGCATGATCGACTGGGGAACCAAGTCAAGACTAAAGCGACGGTTCCGAAAATCGCGCAATGATGTAACAGGGGCCTGGTTTCGCGGACACGGATGAAGGTCCGCCTCGGGTGTTAGGGCCTTGGGCGGTAATCGACGCCATGTCGCATCGTGCTCTTCGCCCGCTGGTTGCTGCTGTCGCCTCCTTGCTGGTGGTTGGCTGCATGGACCAGGCGTTCGATGTGGGGAGCATGGATGCTGAAGCCATCTCCAGTGGTGGCACCGGCTTCGTGAGCGACGTGCCGGATTCGAGCGGGGGGACCGCGAATCAGGTCCCCTCGGGTGGGAGCTCGGCACGCGGCGGTTCGTTCTCGGCCGGTTCGGCCTCGGGCGGTACCGCTGCGGTCACGGCCGGCACCAGCGCCTCGGGTGGCGATCACTCGAACGGCGTCGAAGGCGGAGCCAGTGGAACCGACGACATGCCGGCCACCTGTAGGGACGGCAAGGTCAACGGCAAGGAGACCGGGCTGGACTGTGGCGGCGGCGAGTGTCCGGCTTGCGACGCGGATCAAACCTGTAAGGTGGGCACTGACTGTGCCAGCAACCGCTGTCTCGGCGGGATTTGCGCCATGTGGCCCGCGACCGGTGTGCCCTTCAACTCGACGGGTTGGATAGCCACCGCCTCCGACAGCTCGCCGGATAGCGATCCGACGTCCGTGCTCGATCGCACTGCGCCGAAGACCTGGACGAGCGGCCTCGGCCAGCGCGTAGGCATGTGGTTCGAGATCGACATGCGCAAGCCGCAAATCTTCTACGGTGTCGATCTCAAGAACGAGTCGGCGCCGGACGACGCAGCGGCGCTCATGGACATCTACACGTCGCTCGACGGCACTTTCGACGAGCCGCCCATCGCGTCGGGTCTCTTCGGTTGCGCTCTCACGAGCGCCACGTTTCAAGAGCCGCAGCAGGCCCGCTACATCCGGCTCGTCGTGTCTGAAGCGAAGAACTCGTGGTGGACCATCGACTCAATCGTCGTTCGGCAGTAGCGAAGAGCGACGGCGCTCGTTGCGCACGGACCCACTCCGCCGGCGACGCAGCCGGCACGGTGCCAGGTCGGGGCTCAGCGGGTCGTCGCAGACTGCGTCGAGATGCTGGAGCGGCTGGTGGTCAACGCATAGTGCGCTTGGTCTTCGGCGCGCTGCTTGATTCCGAGGAGCATGCGGCGATCCATCGCGAAGCCCACTGGTTCGAGCAGCGTCGGACCCATGCTGAAACGCGTGCGCAAGTCGGCCGAACACTCGATTCGGTAACGCGTGATCAACCGGCAGTTGCCGCCCGGCAGAGGTTCGAGCTGAAACAGCCAAGTCGCGTTGGCCCACGGCTTTCCTTGCGCTTTGGCCTGTTCGTCCGGCGCGGCGTGCGCGACGAAATGACGGCCTCGCTCCAGCGCTACGATGCGTAGCGGAGGCGCCTGTGGGTGAAGGAGCAAGCTGTCTCCCAACTCGAGCTCCCACTCTTGATGGATCGCGTCTGCATTGCGAAGGCCGCAACCAGCCAAATTTTCGAGCCACTGATAGCTGTAGAAACCGCCCCGATCGGCCCCGATCTGAGCTGTCCAGTGCCAGATCAGCTCCGGTGTGGCTCGCACCTCGACACCATGTGTCCAGGACCAAACTGGTGCTGGCACGAGCTCGTCACCGGGGCGTACCGCGGCAGCGTCGGCGGCCCCGACTCCCCAGTGGCTGCGTGCATTTCGTAAGAAGGGCGTGAGAAACGCGGCGACCATGATCGCCGCACCCCCCATGCCATCCAGCACGTCCAAGTAGTCGTCTCGAGGTAGTCGCTTCTCGGCCCGCGCGGCGAGATGCTCGAGCATTTGGTGCTGCATGAAGTGGTGCACCGGACGCATCCAGAGCGCATGAAAGACGCCGCTGTCCGGGAAGGCCACCCGGGCGCGCACGCGTAAAAGCGTCGAGTGCTCGTCGAGCCGTTCGAGGGCGAACGCCCAGGTGGTATGCCAGTAGCGGTCGGGGCGAGGTGCGCGAAATGGGAGCTGCCTTCCGGCGGCGGCGTCGTGCAAGCCGCCGAGCACCAAGCTGCGCGGAGGGTCGACGAGCAGTACTTCGAAGCCATCTATACCGTTTGGCGTGGCGGGAACGATTTGTCCAACCTCCAATTGCTGGAGCTCGGGCACTAACTCTCGGCTGCTGCGTCGGCCCGCGTTGTCGAGGGCATCGACGCTGTAGAAGCCCGCCCGCTGGCAGCCCATCTGGATGAGCCAAGGCCAGATCTCCTCGGGCGTCGCCGCGAGCGTAATCTCGTCGGTCACTTCTGCGCTGGCTTGAGCCAGAAGTCCGTCGCCCGGCATGCATCGGCTCGCGGCCGCGGAGTCGGTCGTGCCAAGCTCATTTGCCAACCCGCGCAACAGGATGTGGCGGATGAGGTGAGAGCCTGGGCCGATCAAGCGGAAATAGCGCTCGAATTTTTGCCATGCCCCGTCGTCGGTGGCGTCGACTCGGACTTCGAGCTCCAAGCGGCAAGCGCGGTCGCCGAGAGCCAGAGTCCGTATCGACCAGGCAACCTTGACTTGGTCCGGCTCGGCAAACGCCAGAAAAGCGGCCGCGTCGGGGACGTGCTGGAACGGGATGACTGGGTGCCAGACCTTACCGATCGCACCCACGGCGAGCTCTTGTCGCTCTTCTTCCAGCAGGATACTGAACCCGGGTTTTTCAGGTGACGATCGCAGCTCGTCGACTCGCAGTGCCGACGGCTGGTGGGTGCCAGCGACCCGTTCCGGGATCGCTCGGAGCGCGAAGAACGCGCGAACGACTGGCGAACGGGCCAAGTCGCCGTGACGAACGAGATTCCACACCCGCTCCGGGGACGCCGCGAGATCCACATGGTCGACCTCTTGGAGGCGCGGCGCAGGAATCAAACGATCGAGCAGAGTTACCATAGGCGGTGTGCGTTGCATGGCTCGTGCCGTCGCGATCGCGTAGAAATGCGCAACGGAGCAGGAGCATGTGCGCAGAACGTGCGTGCCACCGCATCGCCTGCGGCGTGCACCGGTACGCCAACCGCCAGCGATGTGTGTCTGCTCACGGCACGCAGGCGAAGGTCGTCGGATCGCAGATTTGGGAAGCACAGTCGTGGCCGTCTCGGCAATCGACGCAGCGACCGCTGAGTTGGTCGCAGTACTGAGCCGTGCAATCGTCGTCCTTGCGACATTGAACGCAGCCGCTGCCGTCACTCGCGCAGAGGTGGCCAGCCGAGGAGCTCATGCACTCGCGATCTTCGTCACACTGGTAGCAGACCTGTCGTCGTTCATCGCAGCCGTGTGCCGAGGTGGGGCAGGTGTCGTCATTCGTGCAGGTCTTCAAACAGCGATTGGCGAGGGAGTCGCAAGCAAACCCACGCTGACAGTCTTCAGTTTGGACACAAGCCACGCAGCGCCGTCGCGTCGGCTCACAGCGCGGTAAGCCGTAGGTTGCGCAATCGTCGTCCACCGCGCACTGGACGCACTGCCCGTCCACGCAATGAGTGCCGGCCACGCACTCGCTGAGCGTGCCGCAAGCTTTGGAGCCGGCCCCACTGCCCGCGGCGCTGCCGCCTTGGGTTTGCGCTCCCGCGCCTAACCCCCCGCCCGTTCCACCATGCGCGGCCCCCGCCTCCCCTCCATGCGAGGAACCGGCGTTGCGCTCGATAGAACCGCCCGCACCGGCGCCGCCTGATTGGGTATCGAACTCGAAGGTTCGATCGCACGCCGAGCTGAGACTAGTGACCGCCAGAGCGAAGAGTATCGAGACCGGTGGTCGCCTCCTGAACCACGACCGCGCTTTCACTCGGCTGACAGCTTTCTCGCTTCTGCGACCGCAAACCCGTGTGGATAGCGCGTTAGGTAGCGACGGGCCTCTGCGGCTCCCCCGGGAGTCTCAGCGAGAAGCCGCATGCGCTCGACGAGCGCATTTTCCGCAAG
>JBEHXA010000112.1:0-15382 GCA_048498935.1 Myxococcota bacterium | reverse complement strand
ACAGGAACTTGCCCAGGCGGTCCATGGCGATGAGCGCGTCGTAGAGCGGGCGCAAGTAGGGGTTGACCTTTTCGGCCAGATCACCGGGCAAAAAGCCGAGCTTTTCGCCGGCCTCGACCGCGGGTCGCGCCATCACGATGCGCTTCACCTTCTTCTGCATCAGCCAGGCCGCGCCCATGGCCATCGCCAAGTATGTCTTGCCGGTGCCGGCGGGTCCGATGCCGAAGATCAGATCGTGCGAGCGGATCGCCTCGACGTACTGCCGCTGAGCCCGGCTCTTGGGCAAGATGGGTCGTTTGCGGGGCGTGACGATGATGGTCTCGTCGAGCAGCTCCGTCAGCGAGCGAGCCGGATCGGCGCGCAGGCCGCGCATCGAGCTGGCGACGTCGTTCGGGCCGATGTCGAAGCCCTTGGCGACCAGCTCCGCCGCGTCCCGCAAAAATCTTTCAGCGAGCCGCACCTCTTCCTCGTCACCCGCGACGAATATGGTGTTACCCCGCAGGCTGACGTCTGCGCCGCTCTGGCGAGCGACTTCGCTGAGCAGGTTCGATTGCGGGCCCGATAGGGCGAGGAGGACCTGGTTGCTGTCGACTTGAATGGAGGAGGTGGTGGAGGCGGCGTCCATGTAGGCGGAGGCCGAGCCGCGCGCCTGGGGCTCGCGCGAATTGGGCCTGGCCGCAGCATACGCGCCCCGTGCCTGGTTCGCACGCCCGCCCGGTACTAGGCTTGCTCTGTCATGTCGGCCTCCCTCTGGCGCGCCCCAGTCCTCGGCGCCCTGCTCACCGCCGTTTGCTCGCTGCCCCTGCTGCCCGCCTGTGGGCGCTCTGAACCGGGAGATTTTTCAGACTTTCCCGACGACGGCAGCGCGGCCGGCAACAACGGCGCGCAGTCGAATGGTGGCACTGGCTCCGGGGGAAAGAATCCGGGCAAGGGCGGTACCGGGATGGCCACGGGTGGCAAAACCGGTCAGGGCGGTAGCGGCATCGCTACGGGCGGCACGGCTATCGTTGGTGGCTCGAGCAGCGTTGGTGGCGCGGTCGGTACTGGCGGCACGATCGGTACGGGTGGCGCGATCGGTACCGGTGGTACTGCACCGATGGGCGGCAAAGCGAGCGGTGGCGCCAGCATGGGTGGTGCTCCGGCGGGCGGTGCTGCGGGCGCTCCCGCCACTCCGATCGCTTGCGGTGCGACCACCTGCGATCCAGACACGCAGACTTGCTGCGCGGGCTTCGCCGGTGTCGGCTGCATCGACAAGGGCGCGATGTGCAACGGCGCGGTGCTCGAGTGCACGAGTGCGGCGCATTGCAGCGACGGCGACGTGTGTTGTTTGAGCCTGATCGGACCTACCGGCGTGGGTACGGAGTGCCGGCGAACGTGCAACGCCATGGGTCCGGGACGCGACCAACAGCTTTGCTCGAGCGACGACGAGTGCCCCAACCAGCGCCCGCGCTGCCAGCAAACGGCGTTCGGCGTGGGCCTGTGTGTGCGCCGCTAAAAGCCGAAGCTACTTCTTTTCGGCGCTGGCACCAGGAGCAGGCGCCGGCGGCACGGGCGTGAACGGGTCGATGCGCTGACCCTCCGCCAAGTCGGCGCCCGCGATCTGCACGATGCGCTCGGTGCCGGTCAAGCCGCTGCCGATTTGCAGCGTCGCGCCGAGATCGCGTTCGATGGTGATCGGTTGCAAATGCAAGGTGTTGTTGGCATCGACGACCGCGATGCGCAGGCCACGCGCGTCACTCAGCAGCGCAGTTGCCGGGATCTCGTACACCTTGCGCGCCGCCGACAGGTCCAACCAAACCTCGGCGTACATGCCCGAGAGTAGCTTGCCGTCGGGGTTGGCGATGCGAATCTCGGTGTTCAAGGTGCGCGTGGCCGGGTCGAGCGCACCAGAGGTGCGCGCCACCTTGCCGTCGAAGGTTTGACCGGAAAACTCGCGCACCGACACCTTGGCCGGGGCGTCGATGCTGACGGCGGGCGCTACGTCCTGCGGGATTTGCACGAACACACGCACGGTCTCGGTCGCGGCGATGCGAAACAGCGGCGTGGCATTGCCGGCCGTTACCAAGCTGCCGCGATCCACGCTGCGCGAGGTGATGGTGCCGGCGAACGGCGCCGTCACCTTGGAGAACATCTGTAGATCGGTGAGCCGTCGGATGTTCGCTTGCTCGGCTTCAATCGCGGCCTGCGCCACGTTGACGTTGGCGTCGCCGACCGAAGATTCAGCCTCGGCTTGCTCCAGCTCTTGCTGCGTGCCGACGCCTGCGTCGACCATCTTGCCGGTGCGCGCCAGCTTGCTGCTGGCCAGCCCGCGCTGCGCCACGGCTTGCAGCTGGTTGGCCTTGGCCTTGGCCAGCGAAGCGCGCGCTTGCGACAGCTCTTGATTGACCTCCGGCACTTCGATCTCCGCGAGCAGCTGGTCGGCTTTTACCTTGTCGCCCAGGTCGACCAACCAGCGACCCACGTAGCCGCTGGCGCGCGCGTAGATGGTCGCTTCCTCGAGCGGTTGAATGCTGGCCGGTAGCTTGAGCTTGCGCTCGCTCGAAACCAGCTTGGGCGGCGCGACGGCCATACGGGCTGGTGCGCTGCCCTGCGCGGCGGCGCGCTCTTCGAGCTCGGCGCGCGCGGCTTTGCGCGGCAAGAACGCGACTGCAAACACGCCCGCCGCGATCGCGACACCGCCGATCACGAACAGCGCTGCTCGCCCGCGCGAGAGCCGCGCCGGCTCGGGCAAGGCGAAGCCCAGCTCGCCGGTGGGGGTGTCGCTGTGGGGCTTTGGGGAGATATCGATGCTCATGCGTCCTCTAGCGAAACTTCTTGGGGCGGCTTGCGGCGCAGCAGCGAGTACATGACCGGCACGAAGAACAGCGTCGAAAGCGTAGCGCAAAGCAGGCCGCCGATGACCGCGCGGCCGAGCGGCGCGTTCTGCTCCCCACCTTCACCCAGGCCGAGCGACATGGGCAGCATACCCATGATCATGGCCAAAGCGGTCATCAGCACGGGGCGCAGGCGGGTCATGCCGGCCGCCAGCGCCGCCTGCCGCGAATCGAAGCCGTGCTTGCGCTGCTGGTTGGCGAAGCTCACCACCAGGATGCTGTTCGCGGTGGCGACGCCCACGCACATGATCGTGCCCATTTGGGCCGGCACGCTGAACGTGGTGTGCGACACGAACAGCATCCAAGCGATGCCGGCGAGCGCGCCCGGCAGCGCCATCAAGATGATGAACGGGTCGAGCCACGACTGAAAATTCACCACGATCAGCAGATAAACGAGCAGCACCGCAACCAGCAGGCCCAGGCCGAGCGCGTTGAACGAGCTCTCCATGCTCTCGATTTGCCCTTTGAGAGCCAGGCTGACGCCGCGCGGCAAGCTGGGCTTCGTTTCCGCGATCAGATGCCGGAGCTCGCTCGCTACCGACGCCATATCGGTGCCGTCCACGTTGGCGTGCACGTCGTAGGTGCGGGCCACGTTGAAGTGCGTGATGTTCGCGGGCGCGTCGCTGCGCACGATCTGCGCCATGTTCGACAGCAGCTGCGGCGTACCGCCGTTGGTCGCGATCGGCGTCTGCTTCAGCGCGTCGATCGAGTCGATGCCGTACTGCGGCGTTTGCACTGCTACCAGGTATTGCACCCCGCGCTTCGGATCGATCCAGTAGCTGGGCGCCACTTGGCCGCTGGAAGAGAGCGAGACCAACAAGTCGCTCGCCACGTCGCGCTGCGTGAGCCCGAACTGGCTCGCCATGGTGCGGTCGACATTGACCCGTAGGCTCGGCACGCGCGGCACCTGGGCGAGGCGCGCGTCCACGATACCGGGGATGCCCTCCATCTTTTTCAGCAGGCGGCTGGCGAGCTGGTAGGCCTCCTGTTCCTTGCCCGGTGCGCTCACCACTTGCAGGTCGATGGGCGCCGGCAGGCCGAAATTGAGCACCTGCGTCGAGATGTCCGGCGGCAAGAAGAAGAAGGTGCTCTCCGGGTAGCGCTTGTGCAGCGTCTCGCGCAGCGGGCGCACGTACTAACCGGTCGGGCCATGGCCCGGCTTGAGCGAGACCATGATTTGTCCGTCGGCCGACGAGATCAGCGCGCCTTCGCTGAGCGACAGGTTGATGCCGCTGTACGGCACGCCGATGTTGTCGAGCTGCGTGTCGATCTCGCCGGGCGGGATCACCTCGCGGATGGTGCGCTGCACCTCCGCGAAATGGCGCTCGGTCTCCTCGATGCGGGTGCCGGGCACGCCGCGCACGTGCAGCTTGATCAAGCCCGCGTCCACGCTCGGGAAGAAGTCGCGCCCGAGCAGCGGGAACAGCGCGAGCGACCCGGCTACGAACGCACCGAACAGGACCACCACGGTGGGCCGATGGCGCAGCGCCAGCGCCAGGTAGGCGCCGTAGCCGTCGCGCATGCGCACGAAGCCGCGCTCGAACGCGGCGAAGAAGCCGGAGCGCTGCTCGTGCCCGCCGTTTTGATGGGCCTCGGCTTCGCCGGCCAGCAGGTACTTCACCAGCGTCGGCACGAGCGTGCGCGACAAGAAGTACGAGGTGAGCATCGCGAACACCACCGCCAGCGCCATCGGCGCGAACAGGTACTTGGCGGGGCCGGTGATGAACGCGACCGGCACGAACACGATGCAGATGCACAGCGTGGAAACGAAGGCTGGGACCGCGATCTCTTGAGCGCCGTCGATGATGGCGCGCAAGAAGGGCTTCTTCATGCCCATGTTGCGGTGGATGTTTTCGAGCGCGACCGTGGCGTCGTCGACCAAAATGCCGACGGCCAGCGACATGCCGCCCAGCGTCATCACGTTGAGCGTGTGCCCGAGCGCATTCAGCACGCAGATCGACACCAAGATCGAGAGC
Organism: Myxococcota bacterium; assembly: GCA_048498935.1. Lineage (GTDB taxonomy): Bacteria > Myxococcota_A > Polyangia > Polyangiales > Polyangiaceae > PMG-095. The sequence goes on along the minus strand of JBEHXA010000112.1, from coordinate 10,533 downwards.
GGGATCGAGATGACGACGATCAGCGTGCTGCGCCAGCTACCCAAGAACAGAAAGATCATCAGCGCGGTCAGGCCGGCCGCGATCGTCGCCTCCTTGGCCACGCCGTCGACCGCCGCGCGCACGAACACCGATTGATCGAAGAGCAGCGATGCTTTGATCTCGGGCGGCACCTTGGCCATCGTGGCCGGCAGCATTTCGCGGATGCGCGCGACCACGTCGAGCGTGCTGGCGCTGCCGAGCTTGAGGATGCTCATCAGCACCGAGCGCCGGCCGCCCACGTGCACCATGCTGGTCTGCGGCGAGTTGCCGTCGCGCACGTTCGCCACGTCGCGGATGAACACCGGGGTGCCGCGTACGGTCTTGATCGGAATCGCGCCGATCTCTTCCATCAGCTCCGGGCTGCTGTTCAGCACCACCGGGTACTCGGCCGCGCCGATTTTGGCGGTGCCGGACGGCAGGGCGACGTTGCCCAGGCCGAGCGCGTTGTTCACGTCGCGCGGCGAGAGACCCCAGGCGTACAGGCGCTTGGGATCGATGTCGATCATCACCTGACGCTGCTTACCGCCGTACGGCCACGGCACCTGCGCGCCCGGCACCGTGACGATGTCGGCGCGCACGAAGTTGACGCCCATGTCGAACAGCTGCTGCTCGCTCAGCGTTTCGCTGCCGAGCGCCAGCTGCAGGATGGGCACGTTCGAGGCGCTATATCGGATGATCAGCGGCGGCGTCGCGCCCGGCGGCATCATGCGCACCGCGCCTTGTGACACCGCCGTCACCTGCGCCACCGCCTCCTCGATCTTCGCCCCCGGCTGGAAGAAGATCTTGATAACCGAGACGCCGGTGAGGGTTTGGCTCTCCACGTGGTCGATGTCGTTCACCACCGTGGTCAGGAAGCGCTCGAAGTTGCTGGTGACCCGCCGCTCCATATCCTCGGGCGGCAGCCCGCCGTAGTTCCACACTACGGAGATCACCGGGATGTCGACGTTCGGGAAGATGTCGGTCGGCATCTTCACGATCGAGAGCACGCCCATGATCACGATCAGGAGCGACATCACGACGAAGGTGTAGGGGCGCTGCAGCGCTACGCGAACCAGCCACATTGCTGCACCAAAACTGAGGCGGGGTATGTAGGGACCGCCTCCCCGAACGTCCAATATATGGGAGGGTGGGTTATGATACCTTTCAGGTATAATGAGGCAATTCCCCGGCGATTTGGGCCGGGACGCGAGGCAAAATCGTGGAGCTCCGACACCTGCGTTACTTCGTAGCGGTTGCAGAAGAGACACATTTCGGCCGCGCCGCCGAACGGCTCGGCATCGCGCAGCCTCCGCTCAGCAAACAGCTGCAAGATCTGGAGCGCGAGCTCGGCTACTCGCTGTTCGATCGCTCGCGCCGTCCGGTGGAGCTCACTGCCGCGGGTGACGCGCTCTTGCAGCATGCGCGCACCATCCTCGAGTCGGTGGAGATTGGCGTGCGCGAGGTGCGGCGCGCTGGCGCGGGGCATAGCGGGCGTGTGTCGATTGGCTACCCACCGTCGCTCGCTTACAGCGGCTTGACCGAGGTGCTGCGCGCCTTTCGGGAGCGCTCGCCCGAAGTCGCAATCGTGGTGCACGAGATGGCGCCGATGGACCAGATCGACGCACTCAAGCGTGGCGATCTGGACGTAGGGTTCATTCGCGCGCCGCTGCACGAGCCGCAGCTCGCCTCCGAGAACGTTCGCAGCGAGAAGCTGGTGCTGGCACTACCAGCAGATCATCGCCTGGCGGTGCGCGAGCGCATCGCGCTCAGCGCGGTGGCGAAGGAGCCGTTCGTGTTCTTTCCGCGCGCGCGTGGGCCGGGCTTCTTCGATTTTTTGATGGGGTTTTGTCGCGACTCCGGGTTCACGCCGCGCATCGTGCAAGAGGCGCCGCAGATCGACGTGCTCTCGCTGGTAGCAGCCGGCTTCGGGCTCTCGATTCTGCCCGACTCGGTGCGCGAGTTTCGTCGGGCCGACATCGTGCTGCGGCCGATCATCGGCTCGCCCACGACCGAGCTTCGCCTGGTGTGGCGCAGCGGCGACCCGTCTCCGGCCGTGGCGCGCTTCGTCGAGACGGTGCAGCGCGTGGGCGTGAAGCGCGGGAAGGCGCGGCGTCGGCAGTGACGTAGTATCCTCGCGCCGTGGCCATCGAAATTCGTCGCGCGACTCCCAGCGATCTACCGGCGATCGCCAAGCTGGCAGGGGTACTGGTGCGGCAGCACCTGGCCTTCGACGCCAAGCGCTTCCTGTTCATCGAAGATCCCGAATCCGGCTACCAGTGGTGGTTCGGCAAGGAGCTCGAGAACAAGGACGCCCTCATCTTGTGTGCGCTCCAAGACGAGCGCATCTGCGGTTACGCCTACGGGCGCCTCGAGCCCAAAGACTGGAACGCGCTGCTCGACGCGCACGGCGCGCTTCACGACATTCTCGTGGACGAAAGCGCTCGCGGCCGAGGCATCGGCCGGCTCCTCCTCGATCGCGCGCTCGCCGATCTGCGCGCCCTCGGTGCCCCACGCGTCGTCCTCCACACCGCGGTCCAAAACACCGCCGCCCACCGTCTCTTCGAATCCGCCGGCTTTCGCCGCACGATGCTAGAGATGACCTGGGATGCGCCGCCAGTGCCATGAGTGATGGTGCGGCGTGTGCTCGTGTGCGAGCGCGCCGGGCCACGGTGCCGCCAAGGCCTTTTCGAGCTACGCGGCGTGTCGCGCTTTTGACTTAGATTCCCCAATGATTTCGTGAACGCAGTTAGGGAATGACGCCAAGTCGCATCTGCGACTTGCGAGGGCCCCGCGCCAGCGCGGCGGTGAGAGAGCCAAGTGGCCGATTCCCTCACTGGCGGTCACGCATGTTGCCGAGCCGCAACTCCACCTAGGGTTTCGATTGCCGCTCGCCGCTCGCGCTTCGCCCCCGCGCCTCTCGCTCTCGCTCTCGCTCTCGCCCGTCGCGCTCCCGCAGACGCTGCGGGCTGAGCGCCCGCCCCTGCGCTCCAAAAGTCACCTGGCGCCGCAACAGCAGCTTCTGCAAGGAGCAGCTGCGGAGCGGCAGCCGGAGATCATACGGATCGCGTAGCGAGGTCCTTCCTCCAGAGGTAATGGGGCACGAAACGGTGCTACTAGGGTGAAAGGACCAAACTTTGGGCGCGTTGAGACGTCCATCGAAATAGTGAGCTGGTTGCGAGCTTGGAGCGTCGTGCTGAGCCTGGTGGCCGGGGTGGTGGCGTGTGGGCGACCGGCGGTGCCCAGCGCGCTGCGCGAGGACCCGGGGTTTCGAGACTACTCGGAGGCGCGCGTCGAGTCGGTGGCCGAGCTGCTGAAGCTCGCGGCTGCACCCTCGGGCGGGACTGGCGATGCGGCGTTGCTGGCGGGTGCCAAGTTCGTGATCACCGACTTTTCGGATCCGACGCGGCGGCGCATTCATTACCTCGACGGTCGTTATTACCGCTTTCACGACGAGTGGGCTTGGTTCCGGCTGCTCAACGGGCAGCCGGTGTCGGGCATGGCGCCGCTCGAGCCGCATGCCTTCGCAGCTCCGGAGCAGGCTCGGCGCTGGGCGTTCGTGAGCGAGGATGCGCTGCCGAGTGGGCTGGAGATAACCGACGGTCGGTTGTATGCACGCGCGTTTTACGATCTCAGTCTCGCTGACGATGAACGGCCGCTCGGCGCGGGCAGCTTGGTTCACGTGGCCGCGCGCGGAGAGCGGGCGGAGGTGTGGGGCTTCGAGGTCGACTACACCGATCCGGTGGGCGAGGACGAGCTGCTCGTCTTCTTTCATGAGCTTCAGGCGACGATGCCGCGTGAAGGAAGCTCGCGGTTGAAATGGATCGCTCGCTCGCCATCCCAGTTGGAGGTCGGGCGACGCTTGATGGCCGCGCACCCGGAGCTCACCGGGCGCGTGATGACCTACGCCGACGTGAGCGTGAGCGGCGAAACCGCGGTCTATACGGCGGGCATCGTGGCTGGTCGGTTGCGCGCTTTCCGCGACCTTTCGCGGCTGGCCGAGGCGGAACCGGAGGACATTTTGGTGCTGGGCGCGCTGCCCGAGTACTTGCCGCAGGCGCGCGGCATGCTGACCGCGATCCCGCAGACGCCGCTCGCCCACCTCAACTTGCTGGCCAAGAGCCGGCAAATCGTGAACGCCTATCGCGGCGGACTGTTCGAAGATCCGGAGGTCCAAGACTTGCTGCGAAGCCGCGCGCCAGTGGTGGTGTCGGCCGAACAAGGGCAACTGCACTTTCGACGCATTACGGAGCAGCAGTACCGCGCGTGGCATGACAGCGTGACGCCCATGGCGGCCGCGGCCGTTCCGGTGGATGCACGCAGCGCGCCCTACACGATCGACTTGTCGCGCGTCACGCTCGACGAATTGCCGAAGCTGGCGCCGCTGATCGGTGGCAAGGGAGTGGGCATGGCGGAGTTGGTGCTCGGCATGGGACCCGGCACGCAGCTGAACGGTGCGGGCGTGCTGCACGCCGACGTGCCCGATCGACCCCTGGTGCTCAGCATTCGCGCCTACCGCGAGCACCTGGCGCCTCTCTTGCCGACTTTACGAGCGCTCTTTGCGGATCAGAACTTTCGCGACTTCAAGAAGCTGCGCGTGTTGGCGTTGGAAGGTGCCGCCGAGTTTTGCCAAAGATTTCCCGGCAGGCGCGATCGACAGCTGGCGGACAGCTACCTGAATCCGCGCGCCCCTGGGCCGATCGCGCTGGTGGTGCGCCAGGGCGGCGTCGCCAGCATGGTGCGCCATCGCGCGCTGCCGGGACAGGTGAAGGCGGAGCTCGAGCGCGTGCTGCCGCAACATTTTGCCAGTTACTCGAGCGAGCAGGGGCTGCGCTTTCGCTCCAGCAGCACGGTCGAAGACATCGAAGGTTTCAACGGGGCCGGCCTCTACGATTCGTCGACCGGATTCTTGGTCCCGCGGCCGGCGCAGGGCAAGGAACCGAAGCGGCCGAGCGTTGCCGATGCGGTGCGCAAGACGTGGGCTTCGTATTTCCGCTTCGAAGCGTTCGAAGAGCGCCATCAGCAGCATATCGATCATCTGGCCGCCGATATGGCGGTGCTGGTGCACGCCCGCTTCGACGATGCGCTCGAGCTGGCCAATGGAGTGTTCACCTTCACGCTGGCGCCCGACCAGCGTGAGCTGCATCTCGACGCGCAGCCCGGCGCCGTGAGCGTGACGAACCCGCCTACCGATCGCGTCGTGATCCCCGAGAGCTCGGAGGTGACGAAAACGAGCCAAGGTTTGGTAGCGCGGCGCCACACCAAGTCGTCGTTGTTGGCTTCGACCCAGCAGGTGCTGACGGATGCGGAGCTGCGCGAGCTCTACGGCTTAGCCGAGGCGCTCACCGAAAAGCAGCTCGTGCTCGCCAACCGGGGGTTGCCGAAGGCGCAGCAGCGAACCTCGCTGGTGCTCGACTTCGAGTTTCGGCGCGTGGGGACGGGCTGGCCGGCGCTCGCGACCCAGTCCGGTGAGAAGCCGAGCCGGCTCGTGATCAAGCAGATGCGGCCGCTCGAGCCGAGCGCGCCGGCGAGCGTGGAGCTGGCGCGCGCGCCCGTTCCGCGCGATGTCTTGGCGCGAGCCCGGCGCATCGAGACGAGGGAGTGCCGAGCTCCGGGAGTCGAGCTCACCGCCCTTCTGGTTTGGACCGAGCCGGAGGCGCTACCGAACCTGGGCTATGTCGATCAGCCGCTGCTGGCCGGGCTGGGGATCACGTTACCCGGCGCTACTTCGCGCGTCTTCACCCACCTGGAGCTCGCTCGGTCTCGTATCGAGAACGGCGGTCTACGCGCGGAGCTGCGGACCGGTCTCGGGCTATCGCGGGTCGTGATCGACGGCACGTCGGCGACCTTGAGCCGTGCGGGGCGCGAACAGCGGGTCGAGGGGCTGTCGTGCACGACCCGTTTGGAGCGCGCAGAGCCGCGTGAGCTGCTCAGGAGCTACCTCCAGGCTCCGCGCTGAAAGATCCTGTCACATGGCGTGATCGGAAAGGCCCCGAGCGCGTCACAATGGATGCGATGGGTCCCGTCGAAATCGCGTTCAAACGGAATACTTCAACTTACTTACTCGGCTCTGGTCTCGCGGCTCTCGGTTTGGTGTTGAGCGCGTGTTCGAGCGATCCCGCTCCGGGACCGGGCACCGCCGGCTCGCCGCCGGTGTCGGTGTCGGGCAGTGGTGGTCAGGCGCCTGCGACGGGTGGCTCGGCAACCGGCGGCACCGCGAGCGTGGCCGGCTCGAGCGGCGCCGGTGGTGTTCCGACCGGCAGCGGCGGCATGGCCGGCACGGGTCCGGCGACCGGCGGCCAAGGCGGTAGCGCTGCGGGCAGCGGTGGCACCACGGCGGGCGGCTCGAGCGTGGGCGGCAGCAGCGGCAGCGGTGGTGGCGGCGGCAGCGGCGGTAGCGGTGTCGACCCGAAGACGCTCGACAAGTTCAGCTTCTTCGTCACCAGCATGAAAGCGATGCGCCTGCTCTCGAAGAGCCAGGACGGCTTCGGCGGTGACTTGCGCTACGGCACCGATAACGGCCTGACCGGCGCCGACAAGATTTGCACCGAGATCGCCGAGTCGTCGATGGAAGGCTCGGGCGCGAAGGAGTGGCACGCGTTCTTGAGCACCGTAAACCCGCCGGTGAACGCGAAGGATCGCATCGGCACGGGGCCTTGGTACGACCGCGCCGGTCGCTTGGTCGCGATGAACCTGCAAGACTTGCTGCAGAACCGGCCGAACGGCGCCGACCCCGTCATCAAAGAAGACTTGCCGAACGAGACGGGCACGCCCAATCACCGTCCCGATCCGAACCAGCCCGAAGACGACAACCACCACACGCTCACCGGCTCGAAGGCGGATGGCACGCTCTACGGTCCGACCTCCACGTGTATGGATTGGACGACCAGCAGCCGTGACAACCAGACGACCGGGCGTCCGCGTATCGGCTTTTGTTGGTCGATTCAGAACCGCACCAACTGGATTTCGGGCCAAGACGAGGGCGGTTGCGGCGCGGGCGTTACCGGCGTCGGCATGGTGAACGGCGGCTCGAATCCGGCGAATCCGATCGTCGGCTCGGGTGGCGGCTACGGCGCCATCTACTGTTTCGCGAAGATCCCCTGAAGCTGGCTTTGGCCCGAAACGAAGTCGGGCTAAGCAGCCTCGATGCTGCTGCTGGTCTTCGCCCACCCTTACCCCGACCGGTCGCGAGCCAATCAGGCTTTGCTGGCAGGGGTACAGGGGCTCGAGGGACTCGAGGTGCGGTCGCTCTACGACCTGTATCCCGACTTCGACATCGACGTGCCGGCTGAGCAGGCCGCGCTGAGTCGCGCCAAGGTGGTGATCTGGCAGCACCCCACCTACTGGTACGCGCCGCCCGGCTTGCTCAAGCACTGGTTCGACGCGGTGCTGCTGCGCGGCTGGGCCTACGGCGATGGCGGCGACGCGCTCCGCGGTAAGCGCTGCTTGTGGGTGACGACCACGGGCGGTGAACCGGCAGCGTATGGGCCGGGCGGGATGCATCGTCTGCCGTTCGAGGAGTTCATACCGCCGGTCGAGCAAACGGCACGCTTCTGCCAAATGGAGTGGGAGCCGCCGCTGATCGTGCACGGCGCGCACCGGGTGAGCGACGACGATTTGAGCGCGCTCGGCCGCGACTATCGGCGCCGTCTGGAAGCGCTGCTGGCGCAAGCGAGGAGCGCGGCATGACCGAGCACTCGATCGTCATCGACGCGGTGATTTACCTGGCGGCAGCGGTGGTGTGCGTGCCGCTCGCGAGTCGGGCCAAGTTGGGCTCGGTGCTCGGCTATTTGGCGGCGGGCTGCATCATCGGGCCGTACGGGTTGCGACTGGTGGCCGATCCCGAGGCGACGCTGCACTTCGCCGAGATGGGCGTCGTGCTCATGCTGTTCGTGATCGGGCTCGAGCTGGATCCGTCGCACTTGTGGAAGATCCGCAAGAGCGTGTTCGGCGGAGGCGCGATTCAGCTGCTGGCGTGCGCGCTGCCGCTGGGTCTCGCGGTGCTGGCGCTCGGGGTGCCCTGGCAGGGCGCGCTGGTGGCCGGGCTGGCGCTGAGCCTTTCGTCGACGGCGGTGGCGATGCAGACGATGGCCGAGCGCGGGCTGCAGTCGTCTCCGGTCGGTAAGACGTCGTTCGCCATCTTGCTGTTTCAAGACATCGCTGCGATTCCGCTGCTCGCGCTGGTGCCGCTCCTGGCCGAGCGCGCGCCGGGACAAGAGGGAAGCGGCCCAGGCTGGCTCGGCGCGGTGAAGGTGCTGAGCGCGGTCGGCGCCGTGTTCGTCATCGGACGCTTCTTGACTCGCCCGGTGCTGCGCGTCTTGGCCAACACCGGCTTGCGCGAGGTGTTCACCGGCTTCGCGCTGCTGCTGGTGCTGGGCATCGCGCAGATCATGAACGGCGTGGGCGTTTCCATGGGCCTCGGGGCGTTCTTGGCCGGTGTGCTGCTGGCCGGGTCCGAATACCGGCACGCGCTCGAGAGCGACATCGAGCCGTTCAAAGGCTTGCTGATGGGGCTGTTCTTCATCGCCGTGGGCATGAGCGTGGACTTCGCGCTGCTGGCTCAACGGCCCTTGTTCGTGATCGGGTTGGTGCTCGGTTTTCAGGCGCTCAAGGCGCTCACGTTGCGGGTGGTGGCTGGGCCCATCGGAGTCACCACGAAACAGCGCTGGCTCATGGGCGCGCTGCTCGCGCAAGGCGGCGAGTTTGCGTTCGTGGTGTTCGGCGTCGCGCGCTCGGCGCGGCTCTTGCCCGGCGACTGGGACGCGCTCTTGACGTTGGCGGTCGCGCTGTCGATGGCGCTCACGCCGGTGCTGATGATCCTGCACGATAGGCTGATTTTGAGCCGCCAAACGAGCAGCGAGCCCGAGGACGAGATCGTCGACGAGCACACGCCCGTCATCATCGCCGGCTTCGGTCGCTTCGGTCAGATCGTGGGGCGCTTGCTGTTCGCGAGTGGCGTGAAGGCCACGGTGCTCGACTACGATCCCGACCAGATCGCGCTGCTCAAGCGCTTCGCCTTCCGCGTCTACTACGGCGACGCCACGCGCCTGGATCTTCTGCATGCCGCCGGCGCCGCGAGCGCCAAGCTCTTGGTGGTCGCGGTCGACGACGTGGAAAACAGCGTGAAGCTCGTGGCAAACGTGCGCGAGCATTTCCCGCGTTTGCGCATCGTGGCGCGCGCCCGCAACGTCGGGCACTGGCAGCAGCTGCGTTCGCTCGGCGTCGAGATCGTGGAGCGAGAAACGTTCGAAGCGGCGCTCTTGCTCGGCCGCCGGGCCCTGGAGATTTTGGGGGTGGGGCGCTACGAGGCCAAGGAGCAGGCCGACGTCTTCAGGCGCCACAACATCCAATCGATGGAGGCGATCCTGCCTCACTGGCAAGATATGGAAGCGCGCACCAAGCTCGCCATCTCGTCGCGCGACCAACTCGAAAAGCAGATGGACGACGACCGCAGGGCACGCGGCAGTCGCGCGGTGCGCGGCTGGCACTCCGATCCGCCGCCCGAGCCCGACCCCGACAACCCGCTCAACGAAGCATGAACCTCGGCGCTTAAATAACCGAAGGTCTCGTTACTTGGCCCAGGGGGGCGGGTCTCGTTACTTCGGGGGGCAATGCGAGGCTTGCGCAGATGGATTGGAGTCGGCGCGGCGCTGGGCGTCATCGTGGCGCTCGTGCCGGTGGTGCGCGGCAACATCGCGATCGAGGCGCCGCTCAGGAAGTTGTCGAGCGCTGCCGGGCTGACGCCCAAGAGCAAGGATCCGCCCAAGCTCGACGGCCTCGACTTGCTGCGCCTCGACATGCGCCCGCAGCGCGTGATGGCGCCGCTCAAGGATGGTCAGACGGCCGAGCTCACCCTCGACCCGGCGCTGCAGCGCGCGGCGCGCGCGCAGATGCAGAAATACCGGCTGCCCGAGGGCGGCGTGGTGGTGATGGACGTCAAGACCGGCAAGGTGCTCGCGTACGCCAGCTACGTGAATCAGGGCGAGGCGTTCGACGTCAACGCGCGCGCCGAAGCGCCCGCGGCCAGCGTTTTCAAGGTGATTACCGGTTCGGCGCTCGTCGAGAAGGGCGGCCTGAATTCGGAGAGCGAGCAGTGCTACCACGGCGGCAAGAGCCGTATCTTGCCCGACGAGCTGGTCGACGATCCGCGGCGCGACAAGTGGTGCGCGACGATCGCAATCGCCATGGGTCGCAGCTTGAACGTGGTGTTCGGGCGCCTGGCGCAGAAGCACCTCACGCCGGAGGACGTCGCGCAGATGGGCGGCGCCTACGGCTTCGGAGCGCCGGTGCCATTCGCGGTCCCGAACGAAGCTCCCAAGATCGAGATCCCGCAGGAGCCGGTCGAGTTCGCTCGCGCGTCCGCGGGCTTCTGGCACACGACCATGTCGCCGCTGCTCGGCGCATCGATCGCTCAGACGGTGGCGAACGGCGGCGTCACGCTCGAGCCGCGCATCGTCGCCGGCGTGAGCCGCGGCGCAAAATCATACACAACAATCATAATTGCTGTTGTTTCTGTTG
>JBEHXA010000111.1:0-15406 GCA_048498935.1 Myxococcota bacterium | reverse complement strand
CGGACACGATGTTCGCAGACATCGTGTCCGTGCCGCCAGGCGTGGCGCTGACCGGACAGCTCTGGATCAAGTGGAAGTCGCGCGTGAAATAGAGGGTGTCCCCGCTCGTGGCCAGGCTGCTCGACCCGATCGGGCCGATCATCTTTTCTCCCTGGCCGCTTTCGCAACCGGTCACCGGGCAGCGGTGAATCTCGCCACCGGTGAAGAAGTAGACGTAGTCGTCATCGACCGAGAGTGCGAACGGGTCAGTGAGCCCGCTGACCACCGGGGATAGCGTCGGCTCCAAAGCAACACCAGCGCCGCCTTCATTGCCGGCGCCGCCTTCGTTGCCAGCTCCACCGGCGCCACCGAGCTCCGAGCTGTCACCGCCGACGCCAGGCTCTCCGCCGCCGCCCGTCGCGCCACCGGCACCGCCCGCTCCGCCCGCACCATCGCTCGGGGCACCCGCGTTGCACGCATCGACGCTGCCCTGCCAGGTGCCGCTGTTTTCCTCGCCCTTCCAGGTGCCCGAGGCCGTGCTGTTCGACACCGTCCCGGTGGCCTTGGCTGCCGGATCCGCCGGGTCGCTCAGCTCGACGGTGCCGTTGGTCACCTTGCCGCTCAGCGCGCCGCAGCCGCCCGCTTCGCAATGGCTGCCGAGCGCGTTGCCCGAAGCGTCGACGACCAGGTTCCAGACGCCGGTCGAGTCGCCCTCGTAAGTGCCGCAGTAAAGGGTGACGTCGCCCTTCACCGCCGGCGCGAGCGAGAAGGTGCCGGAGCCGCCCGGGCTCGTGTACGTGCCCGCAAAGGCGCTGCCGCTGGCCTTCCCGGTGAGGGAATACTTGCCGGACGGGGTCGTGCCGGTCAGCGTGAGCGTGCCGGTGACCGCGTCGTACGATCCGGTAAGGCTGATTTCGGCACCGCCACCGACCATCTTGATGGTTCCGCTCACGGTCGCTCCGGACCCGCCGGTCGCCAGCGTATGCACCGATTGCGTGGAAGAGGCCTTGGCGATGGTCACGCTGAGCACGCCGGTTTCGGTCGTGCCGGTGAGAAGGCCCTCATATTTGCCGGCCGCGACGCTGTCCGGCTCGCTCGATTCACCTTCGTTCGAGCTACAGTGAGTGAGCGTGAGCGCTAGCGTGGGGGTGGCAAGCAGCGATGCGACTAAAGACCAGGTACGGAAGCGAATCATCCCTCCGTGTACCTGCGGACACAAGGGTTACGCTACAGCATAGCCATGCCATTGCCAGCGCGTTGGTTCCGTGCTCGCGGGTCGAGCCGCGCTGGAGCTTTAGAACAGGATGCCGAAGAGCTGCTTCAATAGCTCTTCTAGAGGCATCATCGTGAGCGCGAGCGGCAACAGCGGAGCGAGTGTGACCATCGCTAGTTGGATGATCGACTCCTTGGTCCAGAGCGCGAGCCGCATGCTGCGCACGATGTCGAAGCTCCCGGCCAAGTCGTTCAAGGACTGGATGTCGCCGCTGCCCACGAGCTCTTCATCGGGAGCCGCGCCGCCGCGCAGCCACTTGGCTTCGAAGCCGCGCACGTAGCGCTGGGCCAGCGCGCCGTACTCACGCATGCCCTTACGGCGACTGGCCGCCAGCTGCGGGGAGAAGACAAGTAACGGGCCAAACACGATGCAAATCATCGTGGCGACGAGCGCGAACGCTTGTGCCTTGAAGTCCATGAGCTTCGCGTCGGAATAGAAGATGCGGCTGGCGAGCTGGCCAGCGACCACGGCGCCGTGCGCAGCAGCGAGCGGCGCGAAGGCGTTGACGGTGGCGGCCAGAAAGCCCAGGCCGCCGAGGCGGTCCGGGTGCGTGGGTACCAAATGCAGCTCGATGCGAGAGACGTGCCACAGGAAGCGAGCCCACATGAAAATGCGGAAGTACCAGCGCACCAGTAAGAACTGGAAAACGGGCAGGCTCACGTACACGTACCAGATGCCCGCAGCGGACAGCACCGGCCCGTCCGGCGTCGGCGTCGCGGACCAGGTTGCGGCGTTCAGCACCATGTAGTGCTTGAAAATGACCTCGACGCCGACGACGTACACCAATGCGACCAGCAGCACTTCGGCGAGCGTCGAGTTTCGCAGCCGGAACGCCGCCTGAATCGCCCCTTCGAAGCGCGGGCTCGCGTCGTCCGGCACCAGCTTTCGTTCTCGAAACTGCTGCACGATGTTGCGCATGCGCTGGTGCACCACCAGCTCGGCGATGATCAGCAGCGGCACTGCGACCAAGAAGCGAATATGGAGCTCCAGATCCATCAGGAACGGGACGCCCTGGCCTCCGAGCGCTCGACCCTGAATGGCCGAGACCACGAGCAGCGGCAGCCAGCAGAACAGGCTGATGATTGCGATGCGCTTTCGCACGACCGTCGAGGCGTCATCGGAGAGGTGAGCCCGCCGTAGCAGCTGGAACAAGGGACCACCCAGGACGAGTGAGAAGTCCTGGGTGGTCAGCATCGAAGCGCCTGCATCGCCCGCCCCGGGCGATGTCTCCTTGGAATTCACACCCGTCACGCTCCCATGGTTCGTTCGTCGCTGCAACGACCGCGAGCTTCGCGGCGAGCTTCAGCGGCGGCCGCGTGACATGGCAGGCCCTCGTAGCGCGCGAGCGCTCCGATGGTCGGCGTGAGCCGCGCCAGGGCCGCCGCGTCGAGCTGTCCCAACGTGGTAGCGCGCAGCATATCGCGCGCCGTGATCCCGGACAGGGAACGAGCCGCTCCGTTGGTCGGCAGCACGGCCGTGATGCCGATCGCGTAGTTTGCAGCGGAAAACGGCGAATACGGGCCCAACAAGACTTCGGCCGCGACGGTCGATGCCAGTGCTATCGCGCGCAGCTCGGGCCGGCAAACGATCGACAAGTGCTCGGGGGCGAACTTGGCGGCGATCACGCATGCCGACGCGAAGTCCGGGCTCACGACCAGCATGCCGCGACCGGCTTCACCGAAAACCTCTACCAAGTTGGCTCGCCGCGTCGCCTCCGTGCCGGCGATGATGCGCGTGAGCTCAGCAGCCACCGCTCGAGCGAGGTTCTCTGAAGGAGTCACCAGCAGGGAGGCCGAATCGGGACCGTGCTCGGCCTCGCTCGCCAAGTCCCATGCGACCAGGCGTGCGTCGGCGCTGTCGTCGGCCAGCACGGCGCAGTCGGTGGGCCCGATTCCGACGACCGTCTTGAGACCGAACATGCCGGCCATGGCCATCGCTACGGCGATGCCACCTGGACCTGGTCCGAACACGCCGGCGGTGCGCGCGAGTGTTTCAGTTCCGTGAGTCGCGGCTGCAATCAGCGCGACCCCGTTACCGACGTAGCAGGCATCGGCGCCGGCCAAACGAGCCACGGCCAAGGTGCCGGGGTCGGCCGTGCCATCGGCGCGCGGGGGCATCAAGACCGTGATTCTCGGCACTCCGGCGACGCGAGCCGCGGTCACCAACATAAGAGCAGTCGAGAGCAGCGGTCCCTTGCGACACGGGATCCAGAGCGCGACCGAATCGAGCGGTCGATAGAGCTCGCCGACTCGAACACCGGGCTCCACTTCTCGAATCGAATCGCGAGGCAAGAGATCGCGATTCACGCGATCGATGCGCGCTCGCGCGTCCTCGACCGCCGTGAGCAGCTCTGCGGGTAGCGTCGCCAGGGCCCGCTCGATCTCCGACTCTGGCACGCGCGAGCTGTGGAGCGCGACGCCGTCGTGCTCCACAGTAGCTGCGAGCACAGCGCGATCGCCGTCTGCTCGCACTTTGGAGAAGGCGCTCTGCACGCCTTCGATCAGGCGCGCGTCGGTCAGTGCTTCGCGACGTGCCATCCGCTCGGCGACGATGGCTTGGTCACGCGGAATGCTGAAAACGGGGATGAGTGGGTTGGCTTCGGGTTCGGCGAAGTCGGCTCGGGAAGAGGTGATTTTCCGGGATTTTTTCATGGGCATCTCCGGTCGCGGCCGGCGAAATGCCCGTACACCGCGACGAAAGTCGAACACCGCTGCCTGAGGAGGAAGCGGGCTCGAAACGTTGCGGTTTCGTGGTGGATTAAGCCGGCTCACTCCGCGCGATGCGGATGATGCACGGCGTGATGGCCGAAACGCGCGGAGCTCCGCCCTGCTGACGGGCAGGGCGAGGAGTTACGACGGAAGCCGACCATGACCGGCGCACTTTCGCACACCCCGCGCTCTTACGCTAGGAGCCTGCTCGCAAGCTCCAAATTTGCAAGACTCACGGAATGGCCCAGCTCCTCGTCAACCTGGACGTCGACGATATCGAACGCGCTGAACGCTTCTATTGCGAAGGACTCGACCTCCGCGTCGGCCGGCGCTTCGATGACGGTTTCGTCGAGCTGCTCGGAGCTCAGGCACCCATCTACCTACTGAGCAAGAAAGCCGGGAGCGAGCCTTTCGCCGGCGCAACGCGCGGCCGCGACTATGCACGGCATTGGACGCCTGTTCACCTCGACTTCGTCGTGCCGAACCTGGATGCCGCGATCGGGCGAGCCGTCGCGGCCGGCGCATCGCTCGAAGGTGCTCCGGTCGAGCAAGCTTACGGGCGTCTCGCGCTCCTCGCGGACCCGTTTGGGCATGGATTCTGCCTGATCGAATTCAAAGGCAAGGGCTACGACGAGCTGCTGGCGCCCGACGCTATTCGTGACCGTGTTGCGGATTGTCACGTCTCACGCGGCTATCGGGGATTCGATTAGGTCGACGCCCGTCGCCAGAGCCAGTAGGCGCCGAGGCCCAATACTCCAACGGCTGCCGCTGACTTTGCCAAGCGCGCAGGTTGATGCTCCATGGCGTCCACGCGATCTGCGAGCATGAGTATCAACCAGCGTCGCGCCTTGTAGTCCGGAATGCGGTAGGCCAGCCGGCGCATCACTCCGCTGATGCCTCGTGCCGGCACGGCCGTGGAGAAAACTGGGGTGAGTCGCAGACCCTTGCCGACCAAGGGCTCACGCTCGGCCAGTTGCTGTTCGGGTCTGAGCCAGTGCGCGGACGCCAGAGCCTGCGGTGGCTCGGATTCTTGCGGGATGCCCGGCCGTTGCATGGGGCTCGCGTCAGCATTGATCCCGGGTGGAACGCGCGGAGAGAGGGTGGTGTCTTCGACTTCGGTGCCAAGGGTGGTCATGCGAGTCCTCTGGTTAGGCTGCTTGGGCGGGGATCAGGACGCACTTGATGCACTCGTCCTGCTTCTGATCGAAAATGCGATAGGCGTCGGCTGCTTCTTCGAGCGGAAAGCGATGTGAGATGATTTGCTTGGGGTCGAGCCTGCCTGCGCGAATGTGCTCGAGCAGATGAGGCATGTAGCGCTTCACGTTGCACTGGGCTCCGCGTAGCGTCAGGCCCTTGTTCATGGCGTCGCCGATGGGCAAGAGGTTCCAGGGCGGACCGTAGACGCCGATCATCACCACGTTGCCGCCGCGGCGCACGGCTTGAATGGCCCAAGTCAGTGCGGTCGCGCTACCGGCTTGTAGCTTGGCGGCTCCGAGCAACCACTGCACCGTCGACCCCTTGGCCTCGCAGCCCACAGCGTCGATGCACACATCGGGGCCGCGCCCTTCGGTGACATCGCGCAGGTATTCGACCACATCGACATCATTCTCCTTGAAGTCGAAGGTCTCGGCGCCCGCCCACTGACGCGCAAAGTCCAACCGATACGGCAAGCAGTCTACCGCAATCACGCGCTTGGCGCCCATCAGCCACGCGCAGCGCATCGTCATCAGTCCGACCGGACCGGCGCCGAACACGCAAACCGTTTCGCCCTGTTTGATGCTGCCCATCTCGGCGGCTTGATAGCCAGTCGGCAGAATGTCGGAAAGGAAGAGCACGTCCTCTTCCTCCATGTCTTCCGGGATCTGAAATGGGCCGACGTCTGCGAATGGCACACGGACATACTCTGCCTGGCCGCCTTCGTAGCCGCCGGTGGTGTGCGAGTAGCCGAACGCGCCGCCTCCGATGCCGCACGAGCAGTTCGTGCTTTCGCACATCGAGCTCAGTCCGCGCTGACAGTAAAAGCAGGTGCCGCACGCGATGTTGAAGGGCACGACTACTCGGTCGCCCACGCCGAGGGTCGCGACTCCGAGCCCAACCTCTTCGACTACACCTGCAAACTCGTGACCGAACGTCGCGCCGACACGAGTGTCTGGGACAAGACCGTGATACAGGTGCAAATCCGACCCGCAAATCGCGGTTCGGGTAACACGCAGCACGATGTCGTCGGGGTGCTCGATGCGTGGAAGCGGCTTGTCCACGACCTGCATGCGATTCGGTCCTCGGTAGGTAACGGCTTTCATGGCTCGGCTCCGTGCAAGATGCGCGCGCGCTCGCCGTCGCCTCAAGGCGATGGGGGTTTTACCTCGCCGGCAGTGGTCGTAGCGCTCGTAGTGCCGGGACGTGCTGGAGGGGACACGTGCTGCCTCAGTGCCAGCGCGAGTCCCCAGCCACCACCGATCACCACGACGGTCAGAGCGAGTATCCAAGCCGCCGTGCTCTTGCCACCGCGTGAAATGGCGCGCTCTTCGTCATTCGCGAAGTGAGGTTCCTTCGTCATGCCTTGGGGGGTGCAACGAGCGTTCCGCGCCGCCTTGTCCGGAAAAGCACGACGTCTCTAGTAGGCTCGCTTGTTGCACCCACATCGCGCGCCTTTCCAAGGAGGAAATGACGATGCCACAGAGTGCCACACAGAAAAACCAGCCGGCGCGCGACGACTCTCGCGCCAAGGTCCTTCGCGACGCGGTCGACTCGGGGACCGAGAACCATGTCTACGGGTTGGTGAGCGTGCTCTACCACGCGCTCCAAGGCGTAGAGACGTACGAGAAGTACATCGACGATGCCGAGCAGGCAGGCGACGCCGATCTCGTGCGCTTCTTCGAGGTGTGCCGCGACCAAGAAGGTGTGCGCGCCGGTCGGGCCAAGCGGCTGCTCGTCGAGCGAGTCGAGGAAGCAGAAGGTGACGATGATGAGGACGACGAAGATGAGGAGGAAGAGGGCGGAGCATGATGCCAAAAAACGTTTTGCTCGTCTTCGCGGCAGGGATCGCGCTCAGCGCGTGTGCTCGTGAAACGCAGACCACCGAGTACCCCGCAAACAGCATGGAGCCGTCATCCGACAGCGACACCGATCGGGTACCGTCGCCGGCGAGCAACAACATCGGGGGCTCTGCGGCCTCCACGACGGACGGTCCTGCGACTGGCAACGGAACGAGCTCACCGTCGGGCAATCCCCTCGTCCCCAACGGCGGTGCCAGCGCCGCTACGGGACCCCACGGAGGTCAGCAGACATCGCCGATGAGCCCGTAATCAGCAGAACAAAAACGACGAAGAGAGCGCCTGCGATGCGGGCGCTCTCTTCGCTCGTATCGAGGCCTCCTCAGGGGCCGGTGAACTGAACGCGATAGACGACGCCGTTCGTGTCGTCGGTAAACAACAAGGAGCCGTCGGCCGCAACCGCGATTCCGGCAGGCCTTCCGAACGTCGACGTGCCGTCGCCGCTCAAGAAGCCGCTGACGAAGTCTTCGAACGCCTGGGGCTCGCCGTTCACGAACGGGATGAAGGCCACTCGGTAGCCTGTGGCGGGCTTGCGGTTCCAAGAACCGTGAAATGCCACGAACGCTCCATCACGATAGCGAGCCGGGAACGTCGTGCCTCCGTAGAAGGCGAAGCCGATGGGCGACTGGTGCGCTTGATTCAGGCGCGTGGGAGGGGCGGTGTCGGCGCAGTATTCCTCTTTGGTCATCCCCGGAGGGTCCTCGATGATGGGATCGACCTCCTGAGTTGCGAAGCAATAGGGCCAGCCGTAGTTTTCACCTGGCTCGATCGCGTTGAGCTCTTCGGGGGGCAGGTTGCCGCCGCGCCAATCCGAGCCTTGATCCATACCCCAAAGCTCGTCGGTCACCGGATGCCACCCGAAGCCGATGGTGTTGCGCAGCCCTGTCGCGAATATCGTGCGCGCACTCGCCGGTTGACCCGTCAGAGCACTGCGCAGCAGCGTCGCGTGCTCGGGGTTGGTTTCCTGACAAGCGTCGCAGTCACTCCCGACTGAGATGTAGAGCAGCTCGTCCGGACCCACACCGAGGGTGCGAAGCGGATGCTGCCCGCCGTCAGGCAGGTCGCTGATGATTTCGGTGAGCGCGCCGAACGTGCCGTCCGCCGCCACTGCAGCCGTGTACACGCTGTGAACGTTCGCTAAGTACACGTCGTCGCCGTGAAAGGCGATACCGTGCACCTGCGGCAATCCAGTCGCGACGACCACTTCGTCATCGACGATTCCGTTGCTGTCGGCATCGACGAGCTGCACCACATTGCCTTGCATCGGCTGGGTGACGTAGACGTGCGGACCATGAACGCCGAGCATACGCGCCTGCCCGAGGCCGGTGTGGAACACGCCAATTGAAAAGCCCGTCGGTAGCGTGAGCGCGTTGAAACGTGCGCTATCGAACGGCACCTCTTCCGGGCGAAACGCAGTGCGATCGTCGCTCGACCCGCCGGCTCCTGCCAAGCCGGCTGCGCCGGCGCTTTCAGAGCCGCCCTCGCCCGCTGCGCCCCCCGTGCTGCCACCTTCACCTCCCGCGCCGCCGATATCGTCACTACCCGCTGTGCCGCCGCTGACGCTTCCACCGTTGGCAGTGCCGCCGTTGGCAGTGCCGCCGTTGGCAGTGCCGCCGTTTGTAGCGCCACCGTTCGTCGTGCCACCACCAGGGCCGCCTGCGCTGGCCTTTCCTGCAGTGCCGAGGCTTCCAGCCGTTCCGGTGCTGCCACCGCGGCCGGCGACGCTCTGAGAGCCGTCATCGTCATCATCGTCAGAGCAAGCGCCGACTCCCGCCGCGACCGCCACCATCAACACAAGCAGGGGTGCTCGGCTGAATCTTCGCTCGAGTAGAGCGTTGCGTTTATTCAGCAAACTATTCCGTTGGATCATGAATGAAGTTCCTCTCTCGGGAGCTGGCTCGCGTGCACGACGCGAGCCAACTTCCGACGCCCCGCCGCAGGCTCACAGGGCGTAGAGGAACGCGCGCAGATCGAGCTTCTCGTCTGCGGTGAGCTGCGTGCCTAGCACTAGGTTGAAGAACTCGATGGTGTCGTCGATGGTGAGCAGTCGGCCGTCGTGAAAGTACGGCGGTGATTCCTTCAAGCCCCGTAGCGTGAAGGTCTTGATGGGGCCTTCGGCGTCGGACACGATGCCGTTGATCTTGGTCGGCTCGAAGAAACGCTCGAGCTGCAGGTCGTGCAGCGTACCGTCCGTGAAGTGCGGGCCGCTGTGGCATTCGCCGCAACGCGCTTTCCCGAAGAACAGGTCCTGGCCGCGCAGCTCTTCTTCCGAGGCGCTGTCGTTCAGTCGCCCGTAGGGGCCGAGCGCCGGCGCTGGCGGAAAATCGAGGATCTTTTGGAGCTCAGCCATCACCTGCACCTGTGAACCGCGCTCCAACGGGTTCAGGCCTTTCTTGGTTGCCAGCACCGGGTCACCATCGAAGTAAGCTGCCCGTTGCTCGAACTCCGTAAAATCCTCCACGCTCATCAGCGCGCGCTGCGAACCGAAGACGTGCTGCACGTTGACGCCGCGAAGCGACACGGTATCGACGCGATTTCGCAGCTCCTGGGGCCGAATGTCTCCGACCAGATGCGTCGCGCCGTTGGTGTGGCCGTTGATGTGGCAGTCGAGGCAGGCGACGCCCAGGCTCGGTCGCTCCGAGCGGCGATCATCGGTGAGATTGAATTGCTGTTGCGGGAAGGGCGTCAGCAGCAGCCGCAGCCCATCCAGCTGTTTGGGGTTGAGGATGCATTTGAAGAGCTCGAAGAAGTTGTCGGTGGTGACCAACTTGCCCTGTGACACATCGCCCAGGTCCGGCCGAGTCGTGAGGAAGATCGCGGGCGGGAACTCGGGGAGCAGGTGCTCCGGAAGATCGAAGTCGAGATCGAAGCGTGTCAGGTCTCTTCCGGTCTGAGCCAAGATCTCGTCGATGGTCGAACGCGGAAAGAGCATGCCTCCTTCGGGCTGCTTGGGGTGGGGGAGGGCGCGAAAGCCTTGGGGAAACAGATCTCGATCACGGAGCTCGTCGGGGGTGAGCGCGGCGAGCTCGTCCCAGGTCGCTCCGTACGGGAGCCGCACGCGCACGCCCCGTTGTATCGGTTTGCCGCGTGTCATGGTCAGGTCACCGGCGCTGTCACTCAGGTCGTAGCGAGCTTCGAGCAGCGCCAGTTGGCGGCTCATCGCTTCGTCTTTCTCGGCAATCTTGGTCTCGAGCAGGGCGGGGAAGTCGACGTGTTGGTCGCCGCCTCCGTTCATGTCCCCGCACATGGCGGCAGGGAGCGGCGCATTGGGCGGCCCATCCGCGGGCCCGGCAGGCGCCTGCTCCTCGGGCAATGGCGGCTCCGTCGAGCCCGGGTGATGGGGTTTGTCTCGGTTGCAAGCGACGGCAAGCGCCGCGCAGCTGACTGCGGCGAGAAGCACACGGTGCATGAAGGTACCTCCGTTCGAATGTCGCTCGATGAGCGACGCCGTCGGCGTGCGAGAACCATGCCCTCCCGTGCTAGGCTCGAGGCGAGCGCTGGGCATGGGCAACGTCGTCAACCTCAACAAGT
Organism: Myxococcota bacterium; assembly: GCA_048498935.1. Taxonomy (GTDB): domain Bacteria; phylum Myxococcota_A; class Polyangia; order Polyangiales; family Polyangiaceae; genus PMG-095. The sequence goes on along the minus strand of JBEHXA010000111.1, from coordinate 4,862 downwards.
TTCGAAAGCGCAAGGCCAAGGTCGCGCAAGAGAAGCAGGCAGAGAGGAACCGTCGTCTGCACGGGCGCACCAAGGCGGAACGTCAGCGCGACCTCCTTCAGAAGCGCAAGCTCGAGACTCAGGTCGATGGCGCTCGCCTCGTCGACGAGCCCAGCGGAGACGAGTAGTCATCGTGCTTTCGCGCCTCGTCCTGCTGCTCATCGTCGTTGCCGGCGCGGGCTGCGGAGGAAAATCGCGCGAAAGTTCCGACGAACCGGCGCGCGGTGGTGCTCCCACCGGCGGTGGCAGCGCGAATCAGGGCGGTAGTACGCCGGTCGAGGCACCGAGCATCGTGGAAGTAGAGGGCGATATTCAGGCTAGCGTCGTGGACGCCTCCGCCGAATGCTTGCCCAGCTTTCAAGGCTTCGTAGCCAAGTCGGGCGGGACGACGATCGACTTCAAAGCCTTCATTCAAGAGCCCGGAGACTACATGGGTGACCCGCTGCGTATCCTCTGGCTGGATGTGCAGCAGCCGGACGGCAGCGGTTACAACGCCAGCACCGGCGCGGGCAACATGACCGGCAGCATTCTGCTTCACGTGGAGACAGTCTCGCCGCGCTTCACGGGTAGCATCGAAGCCACGCTCACGAACCGCAGCGATCCGACCGGGGAACCGCTAGAGCTTCAGCTCAGCTTCGATATCGCCGCGCGCCAGGGGTGCGACTAGCCATCCATGGAGCGCGAAGTTCGGTCGAGGTGTGCTGGTGCGTTGACGCGACGGGATGCCATCTTGGGATTGGTGTCGGGACTGGTCGGCGTCGGCTGTCGTCGTTCACACCCGGACGCGACACGCACGGCGGCGCTGCGCCATGACTCGTGGGTCTTGTGGCCCGAAGGTGAGCCCCCTGCCGGTGGCTGGCCATTGCTCCTATTTTTGCACGGAATGGGGGAGGCTGCGTGGAAAGAGGAGCGGGGCAGCGTGATCGAGCAGGGGCCGGATGCCGTGATGGCCCTAGGTTCGCCGGTGTCGCTCTACCGCGCGAAGGACAAACGAGTGCCGACCCTGTGGCAGAAGTTTGCCCTGGTCGCGCCGCAAGCGTTCAACAACACCGGTCTGGTTGGTTCTTGGAACTGGGATCAGCCAGAGCTGGCTCGGCGCGTCGCCGTGGAAATGGAGCGTGTGCTTCAGACCGGAAGGGTCGACCGCTCGCGGATCAGCGCGACCGGGTTCAGCCGCGGCGGCTATGGCTGTTACGCCCTCGATTCCACCGAGCCAGCCCTGCAATTTCGAAAGATCGCGTCTGTCGATGCGCAGTCGCTCGATGGGCTCGCCCAGGTAGTGCAGCGCGGCCGCGAGGTACGCGCCTACTATGGGCCTACTACGCGGCCTCGGATCCGCGACGCGCACTTGGCAGCCGAAAAGCTCTACGGCAAGGCCACCCCGCCGGTCAGCCTCATCGCCAGACCGCAGCCCGGGCGCGACTACGAGGCGCACGCGACGATCTGCGCGAGCGTGTACGCGGAAGACGAGCTCTACCGTTGGCTCTTGGCCTGAGCGGGGCGGGGGACGGCGCTCTTCGACGTCTTTGTCGGCGCCTCGCGCAGCTCTTTGCGCACCACCAGCTTCAACGCCGACCACGTATCGTCCACCGCACACACCTTGATATCGACGAACCCCATCGGCAGCGCAACTGCACGAATGGTGTCTTCAGTGATATCGGTGGCGACTTTCGCTGATTTCTTCGGCCACGACACCCACACGGCGGCGTCGGCGCGAAGGGTCTTGCGACAGTGGGTGAGTGCCTTGGCCAGCTCCGCCTTCGAGGTTCCAAAGGCTTGGACGATGTCGGTGCGTTCGGAGGTTCGGCTCTCGAATACTACCCCTTCGGGGAGCGGCTCGAGCAACTTGCGATAACTGGGCGGCGCGCCGAGCAGGCAAATTCGGCAACTTGCCTTGATGCCGAGCTTCTTCGCGAGCGGTGTTCCTGAATACCCGGCTGACACGATGTTTCTCCCTACAGGGTGCTACTCCGGTGCGCGGTAATCGATACACCGTTGCTATAGGCGGGTCGAGTCGCGCTCGCCAAATGCGGTCCCGGGCCGCGCGCGCGTGTAGTAGAGTGGGCCCATATGCTTAGACAGGTCGTGTGTGGGGCTGTGGCGCTGGTGGTTGGTGCGGGGTGGGCAGCTTGCATTCCCCCGGAGATGGGTGCCGTGCCCGACGTGCCCGGGTCTAGCGAGCCCGGGCCACCGGTCGTAAACCCCGACGAATACTCGGTGCCGGGGCGGCTGTTCTTTGCGGCGACGCTCGAGCCCGATGCCCTGCTCAAGATCGCGGCCTGGCCCGAGCAGGAGCCGCGGGTGGAGCTCACCCTGCTCAGCACGCGCTCTCCGAACTGCCAGGTAGAATGGTTGCTCGACGGAGAGGCGCTGGCGCTCGACGCTGCGCCCGACGCCCCGCAGATGGTAGGTCCGCCAGCGGTGTTGCTCGATCTCGGCCAAGCCAAGCAGTTCGCGATGCAGGGCTGTGGTCGCCAGTGGGCGCTCAGCGCTCAGCAGCTCGAGAACCTTCACCAGTTTGCCTTCCGCTTCAAAGAAAAGCTGAAGCTCCAGGGTGATGAGCCTGCGCAACGTAAGAGCTCGAAGCGCGCCCCCACTGGCGGATGGACGAGCTGGACGGGGCTGAGCAGCTTTCCGAGCGCGGCCGAGCCCGTGCTCAGCGGCCCTCAATTGTACGAGCGGCTGTCACCATCGGTATTGCGGGTGGAGTGCAAGCGCTCGGGTGGCTTTGCGCAGGGGTCGGCCGTGGTGGTTGCCCCGTCGCTGGCGGTCACCAACTGCCACGTGCTCCAAGGCGCACTGAAGATCGTCGTCGCGCAGGGCAAGCAAGAATGGCCTGCGGTCGTCAAGCAGAGCGATCCCGAGAAAGACCGCTGCATCTTGGAGATCCCAGGCGGAGCCTTCTCCCCAATTGTCGGGGTGCGCGCGTACGCCGATTTGAAAGTGGGGGAAACGCTCTACACGCTCGGCACGCCGAGTGGTCTCGAGCTCACGCTCGCCGACGGCATCTTGTCGGGCAGGCGCGAAGAAGCAGGCGTGCGGTACGTTCAGACCAGCGCCCCTATCTCACCGGGTTCGTCGGGAGGCGGCTTGTTCGATGCGCGCGGTAACCTGGTCGGTGTGACGACGCTCGCACTGATCGGTAAAAAGAACTTGAATCAGTCACTCAATTTCGCGATCGCCGCGGAGATGTTCTGGACTCCTTGATCGCGGCCAACCCGTCGAGCTGGCGCCGTGTTAGGAGCAAGGCATGATCGATCACACCGGTGTCAGCATCAGTGAGCCCGTTCGTAGTCGCCGCTTCTACGAGGCGGCTCTCGCGCCCCTCGGTTACCGAGTCCTCATGGAAGTGCCGGTCGAGTTCACGGGCGGCGTGGTCGTATTCGGCATGGGCGTCCCGCCGAAGCCCGATTTTTGGGTGCACCAAGGCACGCCTCAGAAGCCGCACATTCACATCGCCTTCCGAGCCGACAATCGCGCGACCGTCGACGCCTTCTACGCGGCAGCCATCGCCGCTGGCGGTACGGACAACGGTCCCCCCGGGCTCCGCCCACACTATCACAAGGACTATTACGGGGCCTTCGTGCTCGACCCCGACGGGCACAACATCGAAGCTTGTTGCCACACGCCCGAGTAATTCGCAGGTGCGCTTGCTGCTGAGGTGGAGCTAGCCCGGGACGGGGTTGCCCTGACTCTCTTCGTAACAGCCAGCTAGGCCGCGCACTTCGACGGTGAGCCACTCCGCTGCCGGGCACTCGCGAGCAATCTCGAGTGCCGCTTGCCGCGTAGCGCAGTCGATCAAGAAAAAGCCGCCGATCATTTCTTTGGTCTCGGGGAACGGGCCATCCGTGAAATGAGCGCGCCCTTCGCGCACTTGCAGGCGCGTGGCAGTGGACTGCGAAGCGAGTGACTCACTCGCCAGGAGGAGCCCCCGCGCTTTCAAGCTTTCGCCCCAGCGCACCATGGAGGCGTACGCCTCGCGGCCCGCTTCGGGTGTTCGCTCTTGCCGCTGTCCGACGGGCTCGACCATCAACAACATGTACGCCATCGCGCTCTAACGCTTGCGCACGAGGTGGGGCGCGTCAAGCACAGCCGTTCAGGGCTGCACGGCGCAAGCTTGCGACTCCAAGTGCCGGTCGGTGACTACCGCGCAAGCACCCTGAGCGCAGGTTAGCCCCTGGCGGCAGATTTGGTTCGGCCCGTCGCAGCTCTCGCCGGGGTTTCGCGGGGTCGCGCAGATCGGCGCGGTGCAGGTCGCGTCCGGGCACATGCACTCGAGTCCCGCGCTACAAGTGTCGAACTCGCGGCCGAGAGCCGTACTGCGCGCACAAGCGGCGCCAGCAGGGGTGGTTCCGCCCGGCTGCGGGTTCTGAACGACCTTCCCGCAGACACCGTTCGAACAAAGCAGCCCCGAGGCGCACAGCTCGCTCGTATCGTCGCAGGATTGGCCCGTGGTGCGGGGCTTGCTGCAGACACCCGTCGTGCAGGCGCCAGGCGTGGCGCACACGCAAAAGAGCTCGTCGGCGCAGGCAGCGTTGCCATGATTGGTGCCCTCGTGGGGGCACGCCTCGCCTTCGTTGGCACGCGCGTAGCAGAAGTGCGACGGCAGGCTGTCGTAGCCCCAGATCTGACAATAGGCACCCTCGACGCACTGGGTGAAACCGCAATCTTCACCCACTTGGCGCAGTGGCACGCAATTGCCGGTGGGTCGCCCCGTGCACGTGCCTCCGTCGGCGCAAACGCCGCTTGCCTGGAACGTCGGCAGGCATTTTTGTCCGATTGCCGGCAGCGGCGCGCAAATGCCCTCGTCGGGCTCCGGATTC
>JBEHXA010000110.1:0-15451 GCA_048498935.1 Myxococcota bacterium | reverse complement strand
ATCGCGACCGCTCGCATCGCGCGCGCCGATCCACACGCTCGCACCGAGCTGCGCGCGAGCCAGCGCTTCGTCTGCCACGCCGCGAGTCCAATACTGTTCGCGTAGGAGCTCGAGCGCCTCCGGTACGTCGCGCGGCTCGAGCGCGGGCCATAGCCAGGAACCTTCCGGGCCGCGAAAGCGTGCTGGGCGCGCGGTTTCCGGGTGATGATCGAACATCAACGCGACTGCGCGCGCGTAGCCCGCGGCGCCGCGTTGCCACAAGCGATCCATGATGCCTGCTGCCTCTGCGGGCGGACGATTTTGACCGAGCTTGGCTTTGCCGGTCACCTGCTCCAGTCGCACTCCGAACACCAGAATGCCGCGCAGCGCGTTTCCATACAGCGGATTGTCGTGGGTGATGCGGACGTGTCCGCCCTCTGGCTGGTAGCGCTCCATCAGCCGTTGCAGGGCGTCGGCCTTGAGCCGCAAGTCCTCGACCTTTTCGAGGGTGCCGTGTACTTGCACGCTGCGAAAGTACGTCGTGGCCGGGCAGGCGCGCTCGGCGTCGCTGAAGTAGCTCGGGACGCCGCACACGATCTGCTCGGCTTGCGCGACGGCCGGGCGACCCAGGCACTGCGCCTTCTCGCCGCTCGGAGCGCCGTGAAACAGTAGCCACTCGTCGGTGACGGCGGCGTTGAGTGTGCGTAGGACGGGCGCGCCATCCGGACGGACTAGCGCCAGGTGCACCACCTCCGCCTCGCGCAAGAAGCTGCGCGCTTGGGAGTCTGTCATGGCGAATTCAGGGCGTCTCATGCCCTTAGCTTGCGATCTTGCTGGTCTGCCAGAAAGTGCCAGATGTGATAATTCAAACAGACCAGATGGCCCGCACCGCCTACCGTCCTCAGTGCCCCCCAAGCGCCGATAACGAGCCGCTGTTTCTACAAATTTCGCGACAAATCGCGCGCGACATCCAGGGTCGCGTGCTCAGGCCGGGCAGCCCCCTTCCAGGCAGCCGCGAGCTCTCGCGCTCGCTGGGCGTGCACCGCAACACCGCGCTCGCGGCCCTGGCCGAGCTGACCGCGCAGGGCTGGATCCAGACCGAGCCGCGGCGTGGCACATTCGTCTCCGAAACCATTCCCGAGCGCGAGCCGCGCCGTTTTGCGCGTCGCGTCTCGGTGCCTATTCCGCGGGCGGAGCTGCCGGAGCCAGCGCCCGAGCCGTTCCCCGATTTCGGTCCAGATGTGCTCCCACTCTTGGGCGGCCTGCCCGACTACCGGCTCGTGCCGACGGCGGAGCTGGCGCGCGCGTACCGCCGCGCGCTCGCTCGAGCTCCGCGCTTGCTCGGCTACGGCTCGGCGTACGGCGAGCCGCGTTTGCGGAGCGTGCTGGCAGCCCAGCTTCGCGACAAGCGCGGTCTGTCGGTGGACGCGGAGGGGTTGATGATCACGCGCGGCAGCCAGATGGCGCTGTTCTTGCTCGGTCGAGCGCTAGCCGCACCGGGCCAGCTGGTGGCGGTGGAGGGCGTCGGCTACGCGCCAGCCTGGGAGTCGCTGCGCCTGGCGGGGGCGAAGCTCGCCCCGGTGTCGGTCGACGCTCAAGGCTTGTCGATTTCCAGCCTGGAGACGCTCCTGGCGAAGGAGCGGCTCGCGGCCGTCTACATCACGCCGCATCACCAGTATCCGACCACGGTCACCCTTTCCGCGTCGCGGCGCCTGCAGCTGCTGGCGCTCGCTCGGCGCCACGGCTTCGTGGTGATCGAGGACGACTACGATCACGAGCATCACTACGACGGTCGTCCAGTGCTGCCGCTCGCGAGCGTGGACCCCGAGGTAGTGGCGTATGTCGGCACGCTATCCAAGGTGCTCGCGCCGGGCCTACGCATCGGCTATCTGGCTGCGCGCCCCGACATCGTCGAGCGCGCCGTGAAGGCTCGCAGCTACGTCGACCGCTGCGGTGATCACGCGCTCGAGCGGGCCGTAGCCGAGCTGATCGAAGACGACTCGCTCGGCAGGCACATGCGGCGTGTGAGACGCGAGTACGGCGCGCGGCGCGACGCGCTGGTCGCCGAGCTGGGCCGTCGTTTGGGCGGCGCGCTGTCGTTCCGGGTGCCGCACGGGGGGATGGCCTTGTGGGCCAAGATCACCGAGCGCGGCGTGTCGAGCGAAGCCTGGGCCGAGCGCGCTTTGGAGCGTCGCGTGCTGGTGCTGCCGGGCCGGCGTTTCCGCTTCGACGGCCGCGACGCTCCGTTCTTGCGCCTCGGCTTCGCCCCGCTCGATGCCCGGGAAATTTGCCTGGCCGTGGAGCGGCTGGCGGCCGCCATGCCGACGGCGCCGGCGCGCTAGCCGCCTTTTTGCTCGAAGTATTGCAGGTCGATGAAGATGCCCGAGGCGAGCACCAACGCGCGCTCGTCGGCACCAAGCTCGTAGGACTCGAACGCGACGCGAAAGCGATCGGCGTCGGTGAAGGCTTCTTGCAGCATGCCGCTCCATTTCTTCTCGACGCGCGCCAGCTCACGCCCGTCGCGCTCGAAGGCGAAGGTCCACGGCCGCCACAGCGGTGACGACACGCCGAGCAGCAAGCGCCCCGAAGCGTCGCTCACATCGAAGCGCTTCGAGAGCCAGGCCCAGCGCTGCTGAATCACGCCGAGCAAGCGCCCGTCGGCGGTGAACACTTCCAGACGCTGAAAGAAGAAGCGGAAGGGGTGCACGGCGCGCAGCACCAGCTGCCGCGCGTTGTCGAAGAAATGAATCTCGAACGTCCGAAAGTGACCGAGGAACATGCGCGCGAAGAACGCCAGGCCACCTTTGCCCTGCTCGGCCGCGAACGCGAACGGCGCCCCGTTGGCTTCGATCGAATACTTGTTGCGAGTCTCGATGCCGAACAGCTCCGCCAGCTCACGGCGCTGCACGATCATGAGCTCGCTCGATTGCTGAACGATGGCGAGCATGTCCGACATGGCCCGAAGCCTCGCACGGCCCTCGCTGCGGCCGTCGGCAAATTCGGCGTCACCTGGGGCGTCGCTTGACGGGGTAGGGGTCGAAGGCTACGCCTGAGGGGCCGCGCCCCCTCGCCGGCTCCCCTCGTCCCCGGCACTGCCGATGCCAAAATCCCGAGAAAAGACGCGAGTGCTTTCTGAACTTGAGAAGCGTTTTCAAATTCGATGGCAGGCGCTCGGGCTGTTGGGTCTGCTCGGAGCGCAGGCTTGTGCGCCCGCCCCGATGTCCGACGGTGAGCGGCGCACCGCGCTCCGCGGCACGACCGAGGTCGTGATCCTACCGACCTATCGTGAGCTCGCCGAGAGCACAGCCTCGCTCGCCGACGAGCTCGAAGCGCTCGAGAGCTCTGGCGCAGGTGCCGACTCGGCCAGCGAGCTCGAGCGCGCCGATCTCGGCCCGGCTCGCCAGGCTTACCTCGACGTTCGCCTACCACTCGGCGAGTCGCAAGCTTTCGCTTTCGGACCGGCAGTCGATTTGCACTCGGAGTCCAAGCTCGACGCCGCGCCGATCGAGATCGACAAGGTGGATGCCGCGCTTGCCGGCGACGGCGCGCTCGACGTCAAGGGAGTGCGCTTGCTGGGCGCCGACAAGCGTGGCCTGCACGGCATCGAGTACCTGCTCTTCCCGGAAGGCGATACGGACGTCGAGGCGGCGCTGCTCGCCGACGACGACGCCGGTCGTCGACGACGGCTGTACCTCAGCTCGGCGGCTCGCCTGGTAGCTGACGCTGCGCGCGAGCTGGCCGAGGCCTGGGAGCCAGAAAATGGCGATTATGGGGCCCGTTTCAGTCAGCCAGGCGGCCCCGATAGCGTCAACGACACCGTGCAGCCAGGTCTCGATACGCTGCTCAACGAGTGCGTGTACCTGAGTGAGATCATCGCCAATCGCAAGCTCGGGGATCCGCTGGGTGTTACGAGCGGCGGCGACGTCGATCCCGCCGCTCAGGAATCCGAACGCTCGGGCGCGTCGCTCACGGACATGCTGTCGAACCTGCGCGGCATGCGCAACATCTACTTCGGCAGTCGTGACGGCTCGGCGGCTCCCAGCTTGTCGTCGCTGGTCCGAGGCAAGAGCCCGGCGACCGATCGGCGCGTGCGTGACGCCTTCGACGCGACCGAGGCCAGCCTGCTCGCCATCCCGGAGCCGCTGACCAGCGCGCTGGACGAGGCGCCGAGCATTGTCAACGACGCTTATGAGTCCGTGAAGCAGCTCAAGCAAGTGCTGGCTACCGAAGTGCTGAGCACGCTCGGTGCGAGCCTCAAGTTCAGCGACAATGACGGCGATTGAGTCCGCGGCCTGGCGAGCGCGACTGCTGCGTCCCGTCGACGCAGCGGGGCTCGCCGTGTTTCGCATCGGCTTCGGCTGCTTGATGTTGCTGGCCGTCACGCGCTTCTTCTTTCACGACTGGATCGCCGAAGAGTTCCTGAAGCCGACGCATTTCTTCAGTTATTGGGGCTTTGGCTGGGTTCGGCCTTGGCCAGGCAGCGGGATGTACCTGCACTTCGCGGCCATGGGCGTGTGCGCGCTCGGCATCGCGCTCGGCTACCGCTATCGCGCGAGCGTGATCGGCTTCGGCCTGCTCTTCACGTACGCGCACCTGATCGACAAGACCAACTACCTCAACCACTACTACCTGGTGATGTGCCTGTGCGTGCTGATGGCGTGTATGCCGCTGCACGCCTGCTGGTCGCTCGACGCGAGGCGGCGTTCGGGGCTCGCGCGCGCGACGCTACCGGCGTGGATGCTGTGGGCGCTCCGCGCGCAGTTCGCCACCGTCTACCTATTCGGTGGCGTCGCGAAGCTGAAGCCCGACTGGCTGCTCGCTGGGGAACCGCTCGGCATCTGGCTGCCGCGCAGCAGTGACCTCTTCTTGGTCGGGCGCTGGCTAGCCGAGCCCTGGATGGCGCACATCATGAGCTGGGCCGGCGCTGCGTTCGATCTTTCGATCCCGGCGCTGCTACTCGTTCGGCGCACCAGGCCCCTGGCCTACACGGCCGTCGTGGTGTTTCATCTGCTCACGGCGCAGCTATTTCAGCTGGGTTTGTTCCCGTACATCATGATGTTCGGCTCGCTGTTGTTCTTGGAGCCGAGCTGGCCGCGCAGCGTGCTCGCGCGCTTCGGCGTTCGTAGCGTGATGGCCTCGCAGGCGCCGGGTGTGGTGCGGTTTCCGGGCTGGGGCGTGGCGCTGCTCGGAGCGTACTTCGCGGTGCAGCTGCTCATGCCGCTCAGGCACCTGCTCTATCCGGGCAACGTGTGCTGGACCGAGCAGGGCTATCGCTTCGCGTGGCACGTGATGCTGATGGAGAAGAACGGCTCGGTGGATTTTCGCGTCGTCGAGCCGAGCACGGGGCGTACCTTTCACGTCTCGCCGCTCGACTACTTCACGCGTTACCAAGCGAAGATGATGGCACCTCAGCCCGACATGGTGCTGCAGGCCGCGCACATCGTCGCCGACGATTTTCGGGCGCGTGGCATCGCGCGGCCCGAGGTGTATGTCGATGCTTTCGCTTCGCTCAATGGGCGGCCTCTGCAACGCCTGATCGATCCCCAAGTGGATCTCGCAAGCCAATCGGATTCGCTCTACGACAAGTCCTGGATTTTACCCATGAAGACCGCTTCGGAATCGGCCCCGACCTCGCTCGCACTCGCGAAAGGTAGCCCGTGACCCGCACCCATTTCCGCACCCTCGCGTCGTGCACGCTCTCCGCGCTCGGCGTCGCCTTCGGCGTCGTGCTCGTTGCTCCCGCGGCGCTCGCGAACCCGCACCCGCTGCCGTACTCGTACCCGTACCAAACCTTGCCGAACGGCAAGATCGAGGTCGAAGAGATCGCCGACCTGGTGCCGGTCAAGGTGCCGCGCGAAAATGCTGACGGCACGCGCGACTCGGTGACTGCGTTTCAGTACCAGCTTCAGACCGAGCTCGAGCTCGGCATCACCGACCGCTTGGAGCTCGGTCTGTACTTCGCGTTTCGGCAGGGGGCCACTGCCGATACTCCCGCGCTGCGCTTCAACGGAGTGAAGCAGCGCTTGCGCTACCGCTTTGCCGAGGAGGGAGACTTGCCCGTCGACATGGGCGTCTACTTCGAGGTGGCGGAGTTCTACAACGAGGTCGAGATCGAAGAGAAGCTGCTGCTGTCTCGCCGCTTCGGCTACTTCACCGCCGTCGCCAACCTCTGGGTAGAGCAGGAGTATTACTTTCAGACCCAGGATTGGAAGCTCATCTACAACCCGACGGTGGGCGCCGTGTACGAGCTTTCTCCGGCGTTCATGCTCGGGCTCGAGTACTGGGCGCGGGGTAGGTTCGACGACCCCAAAAAGGACGAGGGCTACGACGGCGACGAGAGCACCAGCGGCGGCGCGCGGCACTACCTGGGGCCGACCGTCCTCCTCCAGTCGGGCGAAGCCTGGTGGTCGACCGGCGTCTACGCGCGGCTGGACCACTTCGGCGACGCGGCCGTACCGGGCGACCCCTACGGCAAGGTGTGGATTCGCACCATGGTCGGCATGGGCTTCTGAGCGGGCTCCGTCGGCCCGGCCGCTGTGATAGCGTGCCCGGTCGCGTCATGTCAGGGAGCGACAACCAAAACAAGCCGGGCGAGCCCGTTTACGTCATCGAGCAGATTCCGGTCGGCGGCGAGCACGGAGTCACGGCGGGGGAGGTGGCGCGTGAAGCCATCCCGCTCCCCAACCACCTGCGTTTGTTTCGCGAGATCGGTCGCGGCGGCATGGGCCGAATTCACCCCGCCACCGATCGCAACCTGCTGCGCCACGTCGCGCTCAAGCGGCTCGACCGCGAGCTCGCCAAGGTGCCGATGTACCGCGACGGCTTCATCGCTGAAGCGCAGATGACCGGGCAGCTCGAGCATCCCAACATCGTACCCGTGCACGAGCTCGCGGTCTCCGAACAGGGCGTCCCCTTCTTCACGATGAAGCTCGTGCAAGGGGTGAACTTCGATGATTGGCTCGGCGAGCCGGAGCGCATTCCAGGCAGCACGGCGCGGCTGGAAGAGGGGCTCGAAATCTTTCTCAAGGTGTGCGACGCGGTCGCGTACGCGCATCACCGCGGCGTCATCCACCGCGATCTCAAGCCCGAGAACGTCATGGTGGCCGACTTTGGTCAGACCTATTTGATGGATTGGGGTTTGGCGCGCCTCACGCGCACGCGCCCTGCTTCCGGCGAGCACGCGCAGATGGAGGCGCCGGGGCCGGTCGGTACCCCGACGCACATGGCGCCCGAGCAGGCGCGCGGCAACCCGCAGGAGATGGACGAGCGCAGCGACGTGTTCGGCCTGGGCGCCATCTTGTACGAGATTGTCAGCGGTAAATTGCCTTACGGCGATGCGCGTGACGTCGACAGCGTGATGCAGCGCGCTCAGGCGGGCCAGGTGGTACCAATCGATGTCGCGTGCATGGGCATCGGGGTTTCCAAGCGCATTCGCTCGATCGTCGAGAAGGCGGTCGCGCCGCTGCCCGCCGATCGCTACCAGTCGGTCGTCGAGCTCCAAGCCGACGTGCGCAGCTTTTTGCGGGGCGGTTTGCACTTGCCACGCCGTGTGTTCCCGCCGGGGAGCATCATCATCCGCGAGGGTGATGGTGGTGACGCTGCATACATGATCGTCAGCGGTCGCTGTAAGGTCATGCGGCGCGTCGACGATCGCCAGGAGCTGCTCGGCACCATGGGCGCGGGTGACGTCTTCGGTGAAATGGCGCTGCTCTTGGACGAGCCACGCGCCGCCACGATCGAAGCGGAAGACAACGTGACCGTGTTGGTTCTGGATCGGCGCACCCTCACCGCGGGGCTTGGCGCGGACGGCTGGACGGGCGCGCTGGTGCGCGCGCTGGCGCAGCGCTACCGTGACTTGGAGCAAAAGGTGCGCGAGGCCGGCGTGCCTCGCATCTGAGGGCCTCAAGTCTCACGCGGTCTGGCCGTACGGGATGCTAGGCTGATTGTAGCGCGACTAGAACGTCGCCAAGGAGCCGAGGCAGCGAGTGAAAGACGCGGCGGGCACCCCCATCCAGGACGACTTCGACCCGGCAGACGAGTCGGTCCCGTCGGGAACCGACCCCCGAATTTCCGGCGTGCTGGCGCGCGCCCTGCCTGCTCAAATGACCGTGCCACCACTCTCTGGAGTGGTGGTCGAGCAGCCGCCATTGGTCTCCATTCGCGCGCCGGCCCTGCCGAGCTTGCTGGAGCCGACCTACTCCTACCCGGCGGCCTACTGCGCGGCTTGCCTACCACCGCGGGTGACCGAGCGTCTCAGCGTGGCCATCTACGAGCTATGCGCCAACGCTCTCCAGCACGGCTCGCCCGCGGGCGAGGTTCGGGTGCAGCTGTCTAGTGGGCCTTTCGGCGTCCGGGTCGTGGTCGAGAATCACGCCGAGCCCGAGCAGCGCGCGCGGTTGCGAGCCCAACTGGACCGTGTGAGCTCCGATCCGGCCGCCGCCTTCGCTCGCGAGATGGACGGCTTCGAACGTGCCAGCCAGCCCCCACCCATGCTGGGCCTGGTCCGGGTGGCTCACGAGTGCGGGCTCGAGCTCGAGCTTTCGCTCGATGGTGAGCGCGTGCGCGTCTCGACTTCTTGCGCCATTTAGTGGCAAGTTGCGCGCCATGCTCGAGGTAACGCCACGCAGCGTCTGCGCCGGTTGCGCACGTCCCTCCGTGGTCTGCGTGTGCTCGAGCTTGCGCCGCGTGCCGACCCGCACGCGCGTGGTGATCTTGCAGCACCCGCGCGAGCGCGACGTGCCGATCAACACCGCCAAGTTGGTGGAGCTTCAGCTCGAACGGGCGGAGCGTCACGTCGGCATCAGGCTGAACGACGTGCCGGCGCTCCGCGCGCGGCTCAACGATCCGGAAGCGCCAGCGATCTTGCTCTATCCTGGTGAGGGCGCGCGCGACCTCGCGCTAGAGCCGCCGCAGGGCCCCGTCACGTTGTGCGTGCTCGACGGCACCTGGTGGCAAGCCAAGAAGCTGTTTCAGCAGAACCCCGAGCTTGCCGCGTTACCGCGCTACTCGCTCGCTCCCAGTGCTCCGAGCCGCTACCGCATTCGCCGCGAGCCGGAGCTGCACTGCGTGTCGACCATCGAGGCCATCGGTCAAGCGCTGGAAGTTCTGGAAGGCGGAGCCGGCGACTTCGATCGCGAGACGCTGCTCCGACCCTTCGATGCGATGGTCGAGCACCAGCTCCGCTATGCGTCGCACGCGACGCGCCGGCACTTGGCTGCGCGAGGCAAGCCCAAGAAGCGCACCCACGCCGCAGCCCGACTCCTGGAGCACCAGCAGCAGCTGGTGGTCGGCTACGGCGAAGCCAATGCCTGGCCCAAAGCCAGCCCGCTCGGCGGCGAGGCTGAAGTGCTGCATTGGGTGGCCGAGCGCGTGGTGAGTGGTGAGCGCTTCGAGGCCCTGATCGCGCCGCGCCGCCCGCTTTCGCCATCGTTTCATCTGCACAGCAGACTATCGGAACAGGTCGTGCTCGCGGGCGAGTCACTCGCGAGTTTTCGCGAGCGTTGGCAAGCCTTCGCGCGGGCCGACGACTTGCTACTCGGTTGGGGTTTCTTCGCATCGGAGCGCCTGATCGGTGAAGGCCTCGAGTTGCCCGAGCGCGTCGACCTGCGCCCGCTCGCACGCCGCCAGCTGCGCCAAAAGACCGGCGAAGTCGCCGAGTGCGCCGCACAGCTCAACGCTCCCCTGGGCGAGCGCTGGGCCCAGGGCCGCGCCGGCGATCGCCTTGCGGGCGCTCTCGCCGTAACACGCGGGTTGCTCGACGCCGCAAGAGCAGCTCTCCCAGCGTGACCTGGAGACGACCAGGAAGCTTCTGCAATTCGAGCAGCGTATTGGCAGCCCCGGTCGGCTAGACTTCGTGAGCGCCGCCTGATTTGGCGACCAGGCGTTGGGCGACCCAAACGGTGGTGGCGAGCAGGGCCATGGCCCACACGCCTAGCGCGGCGGCCAGTAGCCGGCCTTCGCCCACGAGCTGTGACAGCTCGTAGATTGCCTTGGTGATCGGGTAGTGCGCTTGTTGCTGCGCCAAGATCAGCGAGTCGGAGACCTCGAGCATCGACAGCGCGAACGCGAAGAGCCCGCCAGCGAGTAAATGCGGCAAAACCAGTGGTAAAGTGACCCGGAACAGCACACGCGGGGGTGGCGCTCCCAGGCTGGCGGCGGCGTCTTCTACGCTCGCGTTCATCTGCAACAGTCCCGCCTCCGCCGAGCGCAGCACGAACGGTAGCCGGCGCATTGCGTAGGCCACGACGAGCAAGACCGTAGGATCGCGCGCTGGGTCGAACATCGCCAGCGGTCGGCCTTCGCGCGAGATAGCGAGGTACCCGAATGCCAGCACTAGCCCCGGTACTGCCAGCGGCAGCATGGCCAGCGCGTCGAGGAGCTTGCGGCCGCGTGCGTTGCTGCGCACCACGACCCAGGCGATCGCGAAGCCCAGCACCAGGTCGAGCGCCGTGGACAATGAGACGTAACGCAGGCTCTCTGCGATCGACGGCACCACCATGCCGTGCCCGAGCGCCGAGCGGTAGTGCGCGAGGGTGAAGCCCGTCGGCAGCACCGACTCGTACCAGTCGCTCGAGGAAGCAAGCAGCACGACCGACACGTTGGGCAGCGCGGCGACGCACAGCACGGTCGCCGCTAAGCCCGTCGCTGCGAGCGCGCCGAGACCACGGGTCGGCTTACGCTCGCGCCGCGCGCTGCCCTTCACTCCCGCCGTGACGTCCCACTTGCGGAGGAGCATACGGCTGGCCGCGTAGAGGCCGACCGTAGCCAGCAAGGCTACCGTCACGAGGCCGTAAACGAAGGGATTTTGCCCGATATCTTTGAGCCCCGTGAAGATTTGGACCGAGGTGACGCGGCCGTAGTCGCACAGCAGCGGTACCCCCAGCTCGGTCAGCGACCAGATGAAGACGATGGTCAGCGACGCAAACAAGCTCGGTGCGGTGAGCGGGATCGTGACGCGCCATAGCTTGCGCCAGCCGTGGCAGCCGAGCGTTTCGGCGGCGCGTTCGAGCTCCGGGTTCTGATTGGCCAGCGCGGCCGAGAGGTTGAAGTAGAGCACCGGGTAGAGGTGCAGCGCGGTGAGCGCCACCACCGCCCAGAAGCGACCCTCACGCAGCCAGTCGACTGGGCTGGAGGGATCCGAAAGGCCGATGCTTTGAAGCGCCGCGTTCAGTGCGCCGGTTGGGCCGAGTATGCGCTGCACACCGAGCGCGCCGACGAACGGGGGCACGAACAGCGGCAGCGGCACCAGCGCCGCCAGCCAGCGTCGACCCGGAAACTCCAGCCGCTGGAAGATCAACGCCAGCGGGATGCCGATCGCTGCGACGAGCATGGTGCTGCACGCCGCGACCAGCACGGAGTTGCGAAAGCCCAGCAGGTAGACCGGGTTGTCGAAGACCGCGCGCACGTAGGCCAGCGTAAAATTGCCTTGCTGGTCGACGAAGGCACCGCGCAAGCTCTCGAGCAGCGGCCACAAGAAGAAAATGCCGAAAATAGCCGCACAAAACGCGAACAACAGCGAGGGCCATAGCCGAGTGCGCTCGTTCATTGCCCAAGCTCCGCCAGCTCGACCACTTGCTCGTATTGCGTCTTGAACGAGCGCACCAAGCGGTTCTGCAGCTCGACTTCGCGGAGTGGGTCGCTGCCGAGCGCGGGGGCGATCTGATCTTTGACGATCGCGTACGAGACCAGCGACATGTCGTCGAACAGGGCTTGGGCTCGCGGCGGGCGGCCGTGGCGCTCGAGGGCGATGGCTGCTTCGTGGAGCTCGGTCTCGGCGTCCACGCACATCACGCGGATTACGAACGAGAGGGCGCGAAAGAGCGGCGCCGTCCAGGCTGCGTGGTAGGTGAAGCGCTCGGCGCTCTGGTACGGATCTTCGCGGTCCGAGCGCAGCGCGGCGTACTGAGGGCCATAGAGTGCCGGTAGGATCGGAAGGCGTCTGAGCGCATAGCGCTCGGGGCCGCCCGGTACACCTCGCTTGTACGACCAGAGCGCCTGGCCGGCGGGGCTGAGCACGAACTCGATCAGCGCGCGGCCGAGCTCGGGGTGTGGGGCTCCGCGCAGCAGTCCGATCGGATCGGCGCCCATCGAGCTGCCGCCGCTCGGCATGACGAAGCTCAGCCGATCGCCCATCGTTTCGCTCTGAAAGCGGCCGTAAAAGTCGATGCACATGCCCGCTGCGGCAGCCCCGGTCTGCACGTCGAGCGTCACCTTGCTGGCTTGATCCGTGAAGTAGCGAGCATTGCCGGCGATCTTGCGGATCAAGCGCAGGCCAGCCTCGAAGCCCTCGGCGAGAGCCGCACGCTCCTGCTCGCTGCCGGGAGCGGGCGAGCCGTGGCCGCGTACGGCGTCGTTCATCGCCTGCTGCAAGATCATCTCGAACGCCTTGTTGGCCGAGCCCGCCTTGCTCGGGTCGGCCAGCGCGACGTGGCCGGAGAGGCGCGGGTCGGCGAGCTCCGACCATTGCTCGGGGGCCGTCGAAATACCGAGCCGCGCGAGCGCGCGACGGTTGTAGCAAATACCGAAACCGGACACGCACGTTCCCATCCAGCGCCCTTGCTTGTCCCAGTACGGTTCACCCCCGACGGCCTGCGGGATACCACCCGGACCGAAGAGCTCTGGATGACTCGCGACGATGCCGGAATCGACCAAGCGCCCCGCGCCTGCATGCTGCGAAAAGTCGTAGCTGCCGCCGCCGAACAGCACGTCGATGCGCACGCCCACGTTCGACGCCAGAAACTCGCGGCGCGCCAGCGCTTCTTCCGACTCGCCTTCGGTCGCTTGCTTGGCGTTCGCGAAAGCGCGCGCGCCGCTTTCGCTGAGCGGTTGCCCTGTGCGCTCGAGCCAATGCCGTTCGAAGGCCGAGCGGTACTCCGACGCCAAGTAGCGCGAGATCTCGGTGGTGCCGCCGGGACTGCGCCAATCGATGTGCACCCTGCGGCCGCGCTCGGCCATGAAGCGCCGGAAGCCGCGCGTCATTTCGTAGCGGATGGCCTCGTTGTGCGAGGTGAGCACCACGACCGTCTCGGCGCCCGCGTGCAGCGCTGCGTCGGGTGGGCGCAGCGCGAAGGGCAGAATCAGCAGCACTGCCAGCGCGAGCAAGCCTGGCAGCGCCGGTTTCATGGAGACTTGTCCAGCTCGAGTAAGACCACGTCCTGGGGGCTCACGCTGGCCCAGGCTTCGGCTCCGGCCATGCGCGTGACAGGGCGCTGCGGGTTGAGCTCGTAGGCTCGCAAGGTGTGCTCTTGGCAAGCGAGCTCATGCTCGCTCAGCTCGCCGAGGTAGCTGCAGCGACGGACGGTCACGCGAAAGCTGCCGTCGTTCTCGGGTGCGTCGCTGATGCGCACGCACTCGGGGCGAATGGAGAGCTCGACGTCTGCACCTGGCTCGATGCCGGCGTGCGCCTTAGCCAGAAGCGAGAGAGACCCGGCAGTCACGCGGATATTCTCACCCTCGCGCGCGCCGACGCGCGCCGAGAGCAGGTTCGTTTCGCCCAAGAAAGTCGCGACGCTTCGCGAACGCGGCGTGCGGTACACCTCCCAGGGCGTGCCGAGTTGCTCGAGGCGTCCGGAGCGCATCACCGCGATTCGATCGGCGACTGCCAGGGCCTCTTTCTGGTCATGGGTCACGTAGAGCGTGGTGAGGCCGTGCTCTTTGCACACGCGCCGGATCTCTTCGCGCATGCTATGCCGGAGCCCGGCGTCGAGGTTCGACAGCGGTTCGTCCAGCAGCAAGCAGCGGGGCCGGACCACCAGCGCTCGAGCCAGCGCGACGCGCTGCTGCTCACCGCCCGACAGCTGATCCACGCGGCGCGCTGCGAAGCCGCCCATGCGCACGTCCTCGAGCGCGCTCTGCACGCGCGGGGCGATCTCGGCTTGGGGTCGGCGCTGCTCGCGCAGCCCGAACGCGACGTTTTCGCCGACCGTGAGGTGCGGAAACAGCGCGAAGCTTTGAAACACCATGCCGATCTGCCGTTGATGGGGGGGCAGACCCGAGACGTCCTGGCCGTCGAACAGCACTCGCCCGCCGTCCGGCGCGACGAACCCGGCGATGCTGCGCAGCAAGGTGCTCTTGCCGCAGCCGCTGGGCCCGAGCAGCAACAAGAGCTCGCCGGGCTCGACCGCCAGGCTCACCCCGTCGAGGGCCGTGGTGTCCCCGAAACGGACACGTAACCCTTCTACGGCAACTGCGACTTTGGCCAAGCCAGCTTCAACCTGCTTCTCCGACCCTCTGGGGCAAGCTCCACAGTTTGGCCAGCTGGTTGAGCAGCTCGGCTTCGCTTTCTGCGATGGTGTCGCGCACGGCGATGCCGTACACGAGCTCGAAAACCACCTCGCGGGCCTCCGGGCGCGTGATCTGGTTGGCCGCCGTGAGGATGGCCTTGCCGTCGTCGAGCGCGGCAGCCGCATCCCGGGCGGCTTCGAAACGCTCCTCGCCAATCTCGTCGGCGATCTGCTCCAGTAGCTCCAGCTCGTCCTGCGAGACGCTGCCGTCCGCGCGCGCCATCAGTCCAACTAGCGCGAGCAGCACCACCTGCTCGGCTTGCGACAGGTCGTCGAGGGTCATGGACGTCGTGCTAACACGCCGCGGTCGCCGCCGAAACTGCAGCGAATTTCGGTTGCGGGGCCGAGCGCTTCAGCTGGAGCGGCGCAGCAGGCCGATGGCGAAAGCCGCCGAAGTGGCGCGGAGCCGTATCGTGCTGCCGGGCTCGTGTGGCGAGTAAGCCGGCGCGAGCGAGGCGAGCGCGCGGTCCGCCGGCGCGCTGGTGGGCGGCACCAGCGAAGCGGTGCGCGGGCCCTGATCGTTGGCGGCGGCCACCATGAAGGCGGTGAGCTCTTCTTCCATGATGCGCTCGGCGCCCAGCATTTCAACCTGGCGCGAGGCTCGCGTGGAGTTCGGCGCGGATACCTCGGTTTCGGCGCGACAGCGGTAGGCCGTGACGCTCGCGAGCTCGAAGAGCTCCTGGAGGTCCGGGCTCAGCGTGCCGCTCAGCGCTGCGAGCGAGTACGCCTTGTCGATCGCGCCAGCGTACGAAACGCCGTGCTCGCCCGACTCGAGGCCTGCAGCCTGGCGCATCATGTGCGTGACCACCGAGTGCCCGCTCGCTTCGACGGCGCGAACCCGGTCGAAACCCTCCAGGTTGCGGCCCATGGCCCACAGACTTTGGAGCAGGGGCTTGAACGCATCCCTACGGCCGGACGTCGTGGAGTAGAGGTCGACCGAGTCCGGGCCGCACACGATGGCCAGCGTGACCCCGGCCGCGACTGCCCGGCCCAGCCAATGCTCGACGTCCTCGTCGCTCAGCTGGAGCGCCGCGCGCAGGCTGCTCGGTGCCGATCCCAAGTCGATCGACAGCAGATGTAGGCAGTCGCTTTCGCTTGCCATGTCCTGACTCTCAGTAACGGCGGGCACCCATCCGGAGTTGAGGGCCGAACCTCAACCACCCACCTCCAGGGACGAGACGAGGTCGATT